>NZ_JBXWMF010000002.1:0-322643 GCF_059609725.1 Ruegeria sp. YTSC199 | reverse complement strand
ACGCGAAGCGATCGGTGACTACTTCTTCAGCTTTACCGTGCCGCTTCATCAATTTCCTGAGGAATTTCAATGCCGCCCGCTTGTTTCGACGTTTGGTGACAATGGCTTCCAGCACTTCGCCCTCATGATCGACGGCCCGCCAGAGGTAGTGTCTCTTGCCATTCACTTTCACGAAAACCTCGTCCACGTGCCACTTCCATTTGGAGTATGCTCTCAATTGCTGAACACGCTTTCTTCGGATCTCAGCAGCAAACATTGGGCCAAACCGTTCCACCAATACCGGACAGTTTCGTGACTCACGTCGATGCCTCGCTCGTGCAACAAATCTTCGACATTCCGAAGCGAGAGCGGGAAACGGATGTATAGCATCACTGCAAGGCGGATGATCTCGGGGCTGGTTTTGAAATACTTGAAAGAGGCAGGTCTGGTCATGGGCAAAAGCTACGCAAACGCCCTGCCCCGCTCAAGTAATGTTCTTCTGACAAGACCTCTGGGACCGGGTGCAGGAAAAAATGCGACAGGCCTCCAACCGCTTGCGGGCACGCGGCGGCTCCGATGCGCGCCAAAGCTCCAATGACCCCGGCGCCTGGCTCACCGGTTTGATGCAGGACGAAACTGGTGACAGGTTGACGCCAACCCACACCACCCGCAAGGGCCGACGATTGCGCTACTATATCTCCAATCGGTTGATCGCGGGCGGCAAGGATATCTCCGGCTGGCGACTGCCCGGCCCGGCGCTGGAAAACGTGGTCATTGATGTCATCGTCAGACAATTGCAAGACGCCGCCATCACGCATCGAGTTCTGGCGCTGCCGGAGGCCGGATCAGCCGAGGCAGTGCAGACTTCAGTTGCGGATTTCGTGACCCGGCTTCAAGGCCAAGGCGGTCAGTTCGGCGCTGATATTCTGGCCAGCGGCAGAATTGCACGAGGCCAGATCGACCTCGAATTGAACCGCAAAACCCTGGCAAGCGCACTTGGCATCGCCGCGGACCATCTGCACCCGGATCTCGCCCACGTCACCGCATCCTTCGATCTGCGCCGCCGCGGTGTCGAGGCCAAAGTCATCGCCGGAGAAACGGTACCCCAACCCGATCCCCACCTCCGTTCCATGCTGATCCGCGCCCATGGCTGGGCCCGTGATCTGAAAGCAGGAGTTCAACTGATGGAAATTGCGCGCCGGGAAAGCGTTCCCGGCGCTTTCATCCGTACCCGTGCTCAGCTCGCCTTTCTCTCACCGAAGATTCAGGCCGCGATTCTCGACGGCACCCAGCCGCCCGAACTCACACTCAAACGTCTGGTCAGCGTTACCCACGCACTTGATTGGGCCGAACAGGAATGTCTGTTCGACTTTTGACACCTCAAGAACCGGCCTCCCTGATACAGGGTTCGCCCTCCCTGATCCGTCGGAATAATTCCCTGTTCGCTCAAGAAAATTACCTGTTCCACCTTTTAGGGAATTTCCCACATAAGCCGCTGAAAAGCATACGGTTCTGACCTGCAAAACGTCTGATATTGAACCCGTCTCACGAAAATTCCCTGTAAATTGCCGGGTATCAGGGAAATTCAGCCCAAAGCGACCCCGCCAAAATGCGCCACTGAGACTGAGGCCTGAATTGCGTTCTGCGTGTACAGTCTGCTCCATCTCTGATTGAAAGCGCATGCGCCAACTCGCGGGAATTGCGACACAATTCCGGGTCAGAAAACACAACTGAAGTGAGACAGGTATGAGTGGCGGGGAGACAGGGATTCGAACCCTGGGGACGCTCTCACGCCCAACGGTTTTCAAGACCGCCGCATTCGACCACTCTGCCACCTCCCCGCGTGGGGCCGGGTCTAAGGCCAAGTTGAAACGGTGGCAAGAGCAAATAGGGAAATCTCGCCGAAGCGCGCGCAGTGGTCTTTCCATGGCACTTTGCCCACGTTATGCTTTGCAGGAAAGACCGAAGCAGACCGGCACGACAGAACCGGCGATCGGCGACGGGGCTCAGGAAACGAGGCCTCTTCAGGCAAGGGATGACAAAATGAAACGAGCGAGTGAGACACGCGCAAAACCGCGATCGCTGGCGGTGCTTGTCGTGGGATTGGCAGTTCTGGCCGGTTGTGAGGAGGGCCTGTTTCCGGAAGGGGCTTCATCAACAGACGCCCCAAGTGGTGACGCCCAGGCCGATGACAAGGTCGAACTTTTCCCGGATTTTTCGAAAACCTCGGGTGACTCAGTTGAAGCACCGGATGTGTTCAACGTGGTTGAGGCTGGTCTGTGGGATGGCCGTCCATCATTGGGTGGTATCTGGGTCGCCCATCCCGACGTCACTCAGCCAGAACGCGTCGTAATCAAGAACACGGCCAACAACAAATCCATCACCGGCGCCTTGTTCCGGCGGGAAAGAAGCCAGCCCGGACCGGCGTTACAATTGTCTTCGGCAGCGGCTGAGAAGCTGGGCATCCTTGCCGGGGCGCCAACCAAGGTCGAGGTCACCGCCCTGCGGCGCAAGCCGGCCGAGACAAAAGAACCGGAACCGGAAGAAGCCCCGGAAATCGAAACAGCGGAAGCCGCGCCTGAAACGGAAGACACCAAACCTCAGGACGGTGTGGCCGATACCTCGACGGCCGACGCGGAAAAGCCGGCCAAGCGCAAGTGGTGGCAAAAGAAGGAAAAGGTTGCCGTCGCTGGCGCAACCGGAACAGCTGCCGCAGCGGCAACCGACTCAGCAGCCGAGGCGACCACCGAAGCGGCGGAACAAGCAGTTGAAACAGCCGCCGAGGCGACACCGGCCCCCACTTTGTCGGACCCGAAAGTTGCAGCGCCAGAAGAAAAACCCGCCAAACGGAAATGGTGGCAAAAGAAGAATCCTGACACGATCACCGAAACACCTCTGGACCCCATCGCGGGCGCAGCCGCCGCCATTGACGCGGCAGAGCCGACGCCGGCCACCACAACCGCCGCAGCGACATCTCAGAAAAAGACCCCGCGCGCACTGCCCAAACCATTTGTTCAAGTAGGAACTTTCAATGTCGAAGCCAACGCCGAGAGCGCTGTCTCGAAGATTGAGCGGAATGGCATGTCCGCTGATATTCGTGAGTTGAAATCCGACGACAAAACGGTCTGGCGCGTGTTGGTTGGTCCGGCGAGAACCCGCGCGGAACGCAATGCGATACAGCGCGACGTCAAGGATCTTGGCTTTACCGACGCGTTCACCGTCAAAAACTGAAACAAAGGAGGCCCCCGTGCTGTCCTCACTTCGATCATCTGTTTTGCCCCTTGGGTTGGCGCTGTTTGCCCTGCCCGCCCATGCTTTCGACACGCAGGCCCGCGCGGCCTATGTGATGGATCAGACAACCGGTACAGTTCTTCTGTCCAAAGAGGCGGATCAGCCGCTTCCGCCAGCGTCGATGTCCAAGCTGATGACGCTTTACGTCGCGTTCGAGGCGCTGCGCGATGGCCGCTTGACGCTAGATGAAACCTTACCGGTTTCCGAACACGCGATGAGCTACGGCGGCTCGACCATGTTCCTGAACACTCAGGACCGCGTCCGGGTCGAGGACCTGTTGCGCGGTATCATCGTTCTGTCAGGCAACGACGCCTGCGTGGTGATCGCCGAAGCGCTCAGCCCCGATGGAACCGAGGCCGGGTTTGCCCGCTACATGACCCAGCGCGGCAAGCAGATGGGCATGGACAACTCGAACTTCTCCAATTCCAACGGCTGGCCTGCAGCGGGTCACATGATGTCAGTTCACGACCTTGCAGTACTTGCAGATCGGCTGATTTCGGACTTCCCGGAATACTACCCACTGTTCGCCGAGGAAGTGTTTGAATTCGATGGCCGCGCGCCGTCGAACAAGCGCAACCGCAACCCGCTTTTGAAACTGGGGATCGGCGCAGACGGTCTGAAGACCGGCCACACGCAAGAGGCCGGGTATGGCCTTGTCGGCTCGGCCAAGCAGGGCGATCGCCGGGTGATCTTCGTTCTCACCGGCCTCGACAGCACTGCCCGCCGCGCAGAGGAGGCTGAGGCCGTGGTTAACTGGTCGTTTCGAAATTTTGTCGAGAGGACAGTTGCCAACGCGGACACTCCGATAGCCGAAGCCAAGGTCTGGATGGGTGCGCAAAAGACCGTGGGTCTGGTGCCGGAAGAGGATCTGTCGCTGCTGTTCCCGGTTCTAGGCGACAAGAATATCGAGGCCGAGGTTGTTTATGACGGCCCCGTCAACGCGCCAATTGAAAAGGGTCAGCAACTGGCTGAGCTGGTTATCACGCCAGAAGGTCTGCCGGAAATTCGCCGCCCTCTGGTGGCGTCTGAAAGCGTCGCGGCCGGAGGTTTCGTAGTGCGCATGATGACCGTGGGCGGCATCGTTCTGACCGATGTGATCGGCAATCCTCTGGACGCATTGTGACGAGACCCGGGTTGTTTCTGACCTTCGAAGGCATTGACGGATCAGGTAAATCCTCGCAGGCGCTTATGCTCGCGGACCACCTGCGTGATCTGGGCCATGAGGTTGTCCTGACGCGCGAACCCGGGGGATCAGCCGGGGCCGAGGAAATCCGTCGTCTGGTTCTGGAGGGCGATCCCGACCGTTGGTCGGCCGAGACGGAACTGTTGTTGTTCACCGCCGCGCGTCGGGATCATCTGGAACGCACCATCGAACCGGCGCTTGCCGCAGGCAAGGTTGTAATCTGCGACCGGTTTGCCGACAGCACCCGCATGTATCAGGGTCTTTCGCGCGGCAACCTGCGTGGGTTGGTCGACCAGTTGCACGCACTCATGATCGGGCGCGAACCCGACCTGACACTGCTGATCGACATGGATCCGCAAACCGGCCTGACCCGCGCCAAAGGTCGTCAGGGCACCGAAGAGCGGTTCGAGGATTTCGGCATAGATCTGCAGAAAAAGATGCGCGCGGGCTTTTTGGCGCTGGCGGATGAATTCTCGGACCGTTTCCGTGTGATCGACGGCAACCGGGACATGGACAGCGTAGCACAGGATGTGACAGATATCGTCCTACAATCATTGTGACAGACGATAGATGAGCGACGACACCCCAACCCCGGATCAGGCCCCCGGCGCCCCGCACCCGCGCGAAACCCGACACCTGTTCGGACAGGCTGAGGCCGAGCAGGCGTTTCTGAGCGCTTACACCTCGGACCGGTTACATCACGGCTGGCTATTGATCGGCCCGCGCGGGGTCGGCAAGGCAACCCTGGCTTGGCGGATTGCCCGCTTCTTGCTGGCAACACCACCGGTCGAGGAGGATGGTTTGTTCGGCGCTCCACCACCGCCGGTATCACTGGAGACCGATCCCGACCACCCCGTCGCGCACCGTATTCTGGCCGGGGCGGAACCGGGTCTCGCCGCTATCACCCGCTCACTCAACGACCAGGGCCGGTTGCGCAACGAAATCGTTGTCGACGACATCCGCAAGCTTGGAAAATTCTTTGGTCTGTCATCCGCCGATGGCGGGCGTCGGGTCGTCATCGTGGACTCGGCGGATGAAATGAATGTCAGCGCAGCCAACGCCCTGTTGAAAATGCTCGAAGAACCACCTGCGCGAACAACCTTGCTACTGATTTCGCACCAACCGTCGCGCCTGTTGCCGACGATCCGGTCGCGCTGCCGCACCCTGCGCCTGTCGCAGTTGGGAGCAGAAGACATGCAAGCCGCCTTGTCGCAATCCGGTGCAGAACTGCCCGCCCAGACCGATCATCTGGCAGCACTCGCCGCAGGATCTGTCGGCGATGCGGTGCGGCTGATCAATTTGGGCGGCTTGGAGATCTACGCCGAATTGATCGCCATTCTGGGCACCTTGCCCCGCATGAACCGCCAGCGCGCACTGGCGCTGGCCGAGGCCGCCGCCCAGCGCGGCGCGGCGGACCGTTTCGAACTGCTGCTGACCCTGATCGACGTCGCCCTGTCCCGCCTTGCCCTGACCGGCGCAACCGGAGCGCCTCCTGTCCCCGAAGCCGCTCCGAACGAAGCGGAAACGCTGGCCCGCCTGTCTATGTCACCATACCAAGCTCGCCAATGGGCCGAGGTCGCCGCGACCATCACAGCCCGCGCGCGACATGGTCAGGCGGTGAACCTTGACCCTGCCGCTCTGGTCCTAGATACGATGTTCAAGATACAGGAAACCGCCGGTCAGAGCAGATGAGCGACACGCCCCAGATCACCGACAGTCATTGCCATCTGGACTTCCCCGATTTTGAGGGGCAGCTGGACCAGATTGTAGCCAACGCTGCCGAAGCAGGCGTGACCCGCATGGTCACGATCTGTACGCGCTTGCGCAACGAGCCTATCGTCCGCGCCATTGCCGAGACCCACGCGCCCGTCTTCTACGCCGCTGGCACCCACCCCATGAGCGCGGCGGATGAGCCGATGGCCACCGTCGACGAACTGGTCGCGCTGTCCCAGCACCCCAAATTCGTGGGCATTGGCGAAACCGGGCTGGATTACCACTACACCGCTGACAGTGCCGAGGCGCAGAAACAATCCCTGCGCATCCATATCGAGGCTGCCCAGCGCACCGGCCTGCCCCTGATCATCCACGCCCGTGCAGCCGACGAAGACATGGCGCGCATTCTGGCCGAGGAATACCGCAGCGCGCCTTACTCCTGCGTCATGCACTGCTTTTCGTCCTCGGCGGAACTGGCCAAAGCCGCTCTGGATCTGGGCTTCTACCTGTCTATGTCCGGCATCGCCGCCTTTCCCAAAAGTCAGGAACTGCGCGATATCTTCGCCGCCGCGCCGGTTGACCGCGTACTGGTGGAAACCGACGCGCCCTATCTGGCCCCGCCGCCATATCGCGGCAAACGCAACGAACCGGCCTATACCGCTCACACCGCCCGCAAAGGGGCCGAAGTGTTCGGTATGGACTATGCCGATTTCGCCGCCCAGACTCAGGCCAATTTCGACCAGCTGTTCTCCAAGGCCGCAACCTATAAGGCGGCCGCATGACCGAACTGCGCTGCACCATTCTCGGCTGCGGTTCCTCCGGCGGCGTGCCCCGGCTAGGTGGACATTGGGGCGCGTGCGACCCGAACAACCCTAGAAATATTCGCCGCCGCTGCTCGATGCTGGTAGAGCGCGATGGGCCTGAAGGCACCACATCCGTCCTGATCGACACGACGCCGGACATGCGCAGCCAGTTGCTCAGCACCGGCACCGGGCGGCTGGATGGGGTGGTCTATACGCACAGCCACGCGGACCATGTTCACGGCATCGACGACTTGCGTATGATCGTATTCAACATGAAGGCACGTATTCCCGTCTGGGCGGATGGAGACACCCAAAACGACCTGCTGGGGCGGTTCGGATACGCGTTCGTCCAACCCGAGAGCTCTCCATACCCGCCTATCCTGGACCTGAAAACCATCGCCGATCCGTTCGAGATCGACGGCCCCGGTGGCGCAATCCCGCTTCATCCGTTCAAGGTAAACCACGGCTCGATCGACTCGCTGGGGTTCAAGATGGGCAATCTGGTCTATCTGCCGGACGTGGCCGAATTCTACGACGATTCATGGCCCTTACTGGAGGGTTTGGACTGTCTGGTCATCGACGCCCTGCGCCGGTCACCGCACCCCACCCACGCGCATCTGGAAAAGACGCTGGGGTGGATCGACCAGTTGAAACCCAAACGCGCGGTGCTGACCAACATGCATATCGACCTCGACTATGACACGGTCGACGCCGAAACCGCCGATCACATCACCCCGGCTTTTGACGGCATGGTGATCCGTCAGGCTCTGTAAAGCGCTGCGGATGCAGCCTGCGATATCCATCGGGGTGGCAAGATGCTGCAAAACCTGATCGACGTCATTCTGCCGGTTTTCCTCGTGATCGGCGCGGGATACGCCGCGACATCTTTGGGGTACTTTAAAGAGGTCCATGTGGACGGCCTCATGAAATTCACCCAAGGCTTCGCGATCCCCTGTCTGCTGTTTCTGGCAATCGCGCATCTGGACCTGAGCGCCAGCTTCGACCCGCGCTTATTGGCCAGCTTTTATACGGCTGCGGCGCTGTGTTTCACCGCAGGCCTGTTTGGCGCCCGCCTGATCTTTCACCGCGAATGGGAGGATTGCGTCGCAATCGGGTTCTGCTGCCTGTTCTCGAACTCGGTATTGTTGGGCCTGCCAATTACCGAACGCGCCTACGGCCCCGAAAACCTGTCCGGCAACTATGCGATCATCGCCTTCCACGCCCCGTTTTGTTATGCCGTCGGTATCACCGTAATGGAGGTGGTCCGCAATCGCGGCAATGGTGGCACGCGCATGATCAGATCCGTCTTGACGGCCATGTTCCGCAACGCGCTGATCCTTGGCATTTCACTGGGTTTTGTCGTCAATCTGTCCGGGATCGGCGTGCCCTCCGTAGTGGACGAAGCGCTCGGCCTCATAACCCGCGCCGCCCTGCCCGGAGCCTTGTTTGCTTTGGGCGGCGTACTGGTCAAATACAGGCCTGAAGGCGATCTGCGCGCGATCGCCTATGTCTGCGCCATTTCACTTATGCTGCACCCCAGCCTCATGTGGTTGTTCGGTTCGTCGGCTGGCCTGCCACAGGACCTCTTCCGCTCGGGCGTTTTGAACGCGGCGATGGCGCCCGGGTTCAATGCCTACATCTTTGCCAACATGTATGGCCGCGCCAAACGAGTCGCGGCCTCGTCTGTGCTGATCGGGACTGCCACTTCCATCCTTTCAGTCTGGTTCTGGCTGACACTTTTGGGCTGACATCCGAACGGTTTGGATTGACTTTGGCGCAGTAGGAAACACCTATCGGGAAAGCGGACAGGATCAAAAAAATGCCCCACGCCCTTATCGTTGCCCATGGCCAGCCGTCTGACCCCTTCCCGGCGGACCAAGCGCTGGCCGCCTATGCCGCCGAGGTGGATGCCTTGTGTGACGGTGTGACTGTGCATTCCGCCACTCTGGCCGCACCGGGCGTATTTGAACAACGCCTGTCAGAACTGACAGATGATGCTGTGATCTATCCGCTTTTCATGGCCAAGGGCTGGTTTGTCACCGGCGCCCTGCCCAAGCGTCTTGCCGGGCGAAACCTGCACATTCTCGATCCCTTGGGGGTTGATCCCGACCTGCCGGACCTGGTTGCAGCGGCACTACGTGACACGCTGAACGAAAACCGATGGACCCCGGAGGAGACCGATCTGGTGCTGGCCGCCCATGGATCTGGTCGCAGCCGCAACCCCTCTGCGGTGGCCCGCACCTTTGCCAACGATCTGGCACAGCACCTGACCTTCAAGTCGGTGCATTTGGGTTTTGTCGAAGAGCCGCCCTCCATCGCCGAAGCCGCTGCCGGCCTGTCCACTCAAGCGCTGTGCCTACCGTATTTCGCCTGCAACGGCGGTCATGTGCTTGACGATGTTCCGCAAGAATTGAACGCGGCAGCATTCAAAGGCCAAGTGACTCCGGTGGTCGGTGAACTGCCCCGAATCAAGCACCATGTTGCATCCACCCTGTCCCGCTATTTCCACGAGACCTGACCGGCCGCACACCCGCGGGTTTTAACGCACCCAAGGTCTGTCCGAGGTGATTCCGGAAGCGGTACTGCCCTGCCGCTGACCCACAAGCGCCGAATAAAGGCAATGTCGGGACCTGCCCTTTCTTTTCGCCTCATACAACGCCAAGTCTGCTGCATTCAGGATTTCGGCTGCTTTGGGCGGTTTGAACTGCGTGGACAGCGCAGTTCCGATGCTGGCAGAAATCCGACAGGCCTTACTCTCGAACACCATCGGCCTCTGCAACCGGTCAATCAGGCGTGCCGCAATTGCCGAAAGAATAGCTTCGTCCGACAGGTCCTTGAAAATTATGACAAACTCGTCCCCGCCAATGCGCGCGACCGTGTCGTCATTGCGGGTTTCCTCAACCATGATCCCGGCGGCCTGTTGCAGCACGTAGTCCCCCGCAGCGTGCCCGTACTGGTCGTTGACCGATTTGAAGAAGTCCAGATCCAGATGCATCAGGGCAAACGGGGAATTCCCAGAAATCAGATGACCCAACAACACATCCATCGCGCGCCGGTTTTTCAGCCCAGTTAGCATGTCGGTAAAGGCTTGCTCTTCGGCCGCCAGCATCGCCCCCTGCAGCCGCAGGTTCAGCGACCGCGAGGCCTCCATCGCGGCGGATTTAGCCTCGACCAGATATAGCAACTCGATGGCAAGGTCCGTGCCCGAGAAATCCGCACTGGTCAGGGCATAGTCACGCACCGCATCCAAAATCGAGATACCGAAGGACAGGTTGATGACCGCACCTTTTCCCTGCGGTAAAGGGGCGATTAGCCCTTTGAGCGCCGTGCGCGGCGTATCGTGGAGCTTGAGATGCAGCTTGGCCCCAGCCAGAGCCATCAGCGCCGAAAGAGTCGTCACGGCGCGCGGCCGCACCAGTTCGAAGACGTCCAAAAAATCTTTCCCGGCCATCGGCTGATCAGGGCGCAACTTTTGCAATGTCGGCCCGACGCGCAGTATCCGCCCGTTTTCGTCCACCAATACAAACATTGGGCACAGCGTTTCCAGAAGCCCTGCCAGATCACTGGTATCCATCATGATTTCCGCGCCCCCAGATCGAAGTGACGCCCTTCGGCAAATGCGCTTTCCACAAGTACGATCGAGATGACCTCTGCGTGACCCTCCTGCCCGTCATGGGACAGCATCGCCAGAGCGCCGTAATCATCGGCCATGGCACGCAGGACCCCGACCATCACACTGGAATAGCCGGGCAGCCCCGGATGGCAGAACAGTTGGTACTCCGTTGGCCCCTTCTCTCTCAGCTCCAGCGCTGGCAGGCTGAGGTCCGAAACCGCCAGCCGCACCCGGTCGGACAGATCGTCCAGGGAATGCAAGAACTCAACGTAGGTGCCGCCCCCGAAGCGCAGCAAGCGCCGCAAGTCCTCCATGTTGGGGTGAGAAACCAGATAAGTACCCAGGTCCTCAAGGATTTCGGCGCGCGGGCGGTTTAGGTCAACACAGAGCGCGTCCAGGACCCGGATTGTCATGTCGTCATCGTAAACCAGCATGGCCTCGAATTCGACCAAGCCCAACTCCGCCGCCTCGGTCACACGCAGCCAGCACGATTGTCCGTAAGTCGCGCATACAAAAGACTGTACCGCCCGATTGATCAGACCATGCATGAGATGCCTCAGATTGGTTTCTGTTCCAATCTGGCCCGACAATCCTTAACAAAACCCCAAGACGGTTTGTGAGATACCGAAAATCTGATCAAGCATCACGTTGGAAGCCGTTGACAGAAAACTAGAAATCCGTAGGCGCCCCGCCCTCTGCTTTCCGCCGAGCGACAAAGTCGGCCAGTTCTTCGCGGATACCGTCCTCCATCGGCGGAGGCTCAAAGCTGGTGATGATTTCCTTGAACATGTGGTGCGCACGTTCCGCCGTCCAGATACCACCCGCAATGTTCCACCCTTCGTAATTTCGCCAGTCGCTTAGAAAAGGCTGGTAAAAAGCCGTAGTGTAACGGTCCTGCGTGTGCTGGACACCAAAGAAATGGCCATCATTGCCAACCGCGCGGATTGCCTTTAGAGCAATCTCATCCGGACCGGTTGCTGTGATCTCGGGCTGCATATAGCGTTGGATCTGCTGCAGGATTTCGCAATCCATGATGAACTTTTCGGGGCTGGCGATCAAACCGCCCTCAAGCCAACCCGCCGCGTGATAGACCATGTTGGTGCCCGACTGAACGGCCGCCCACAGGGAGTTCGACGTCTCCCACACCGACTGCCCATCGGGCACGTTGGCCGCACACACACCAGAGGACCTCATCGGCAATCCGTAATATCGTGCCATTTGCCCGGTCATCTGTGTCGAACGCATGTATTCCGGCGTGCCAAAGGCTGGTGCCCCCGACTTCATGTCCACATTCGACGTGAATGTTCCGATGACACAGGGAATGCCCGGGCGAACGTATTGGAACAGAGCAATCGCACACAGCGCTTCGGCCAGCGATTGCGCCACGGCCCCTGCCATCGTCACCGGCGCCATTGCCCCGGCTAGCGTGAACGGCGTCACAACAATCGCTTGCCCTCTCCGGGCCAGCCGCAGACAACCATCAATCATAGGATGGTCGTGCTTCAACGGCGAGGTCGAGTTGATGTTCGTGTACATCCGTGGCGATGCTTCGAACTCTTCATGGCTCAGACCACCGGCGATCCTGACCATCTCCATCACATCTTCGACGCGCTCCTTGCCCAGCGAATAGGCGTGCATCGCCTTGTCGGTCAGGGTCAGCTTGTCGTACAGGACATCCAGGTGCCGGATGCTGGCGTGGATATCGACCGGCTCAACCGGATAGCCCCCCGCAAAGTGGATACAATTGAAATATTGCGTCAGTTTCAGCAGATTCCGACACATCTCGCGATTGCCGGGGACCTTGGTGCCAATCTCCATGTCCCAGTAGTTCGGTGGAGACGACACGTTGCCGAACACCATACTCCGGCCACCGATTTCAATCGCCCGGTCGGGGTTACGCGGTGAAATGGTAAAGCGCGACGGCGCCTTGGCCACCATCTCCATGACAAAATCCCGACCCATGCGGACGTTGTCGCCATCAATGGTACACCCAGCCTCACGAAGGATGCCGATGGCCTCTTTGTTGTAGAATTCGATCCCGATCTCTTCGAGGATACGCATGGCCCCGTCATGGATCGCCTCGATCCCCGCCTGATCCAGCGGTTCGGTCGGATTGTCGATATTGACCGGAGGGTTCCACGGCATCTGATCGATCGCTGCGCTGCCCCTGCGTTCGGCGGCACCGGCCCGTCCCCCACTTCGACGTCTGCGCCTATTCGTATCAGCCATTTGATCCTCCGGAACTTGCGTAACCCCATGCAAGCCCCGAAGGTGGGTGTCTGGCCGCTCTGTCTGCGACAGTCTATGTCGGTTTCTTATCCCGAAACGCCGAAAGTGACCGCTGCGTAATCAGTTTTTGGACAGCCAGTCGGGAATATGTCCAATATCCGGCAGCACGACATCCGCCATCGGCGCCAGCGCTTCAGCCGGAGCCAGCCCCGTCAGGACACCGATCGTAGTCATCCCGGCGGCGCGTCCGGCCTGCAGATCGTGCAGGCTGTCCCCGACCATGGCCACCTGTTCCGGGTCCACGCCTACATGGGCTGCAAAGGCCAGCAATTGCCCGGGACCGGGCTTGAAGCCATGGCCACTGTCATAGCCTGCGACAAAATCGAAATGATCGCGAATTCCGACCGATGTCAGATGTTGCAACGCAGGCATTTCACCATCATTCGTCGCAACGCCCAGCTTCAGCCCGGCCTGCCGAAGCCCCTCAAGAAACGGCTCTAATGGAACGGCCTGCGCCTGAGGGGCCGAGGCCGATTCGACGTTCAGGACGTCAATCAGTTCATGCTGTGTCATGTTCGATAGATGCGGGGCGAGGACTTCGGCGATTTCCTCGACTGTGCCAGCGATAACGATGCTGTCTTCGGAATAGGTGACCTGTTCCAGATCGAACCCGATAATCCAACCCAGTTCGGCAGCGCGTGCATGGTCACCATCGGCCAGACGCAGTACTATGTTGCGCCCAAACGCGCCCCAGGTGTTAGCAAAATCAAACAAGGTTCCGTCCTTGTCGAACAGGATCGCGTCGATAGGCATTGAATGCTCCTGCAAGATTGTTGGATCAGGTCCAGTGGATGTCCGCACCACCGAACAACACCGCGCGGGCTTGACCGGGTTGATCATAGGGCACGGAGTTGGCGTCACAGAAAGCGATCACCCACGAATCGTCAAGCATAAGAAACTCGAGCACCGACCCCAGAAATTCCGGTTCACCCGCCCTGTCACGCAGGTCCTGCGCCGAAGCCCCGGTCGAGCCCAGAAAAATCGGCAGCAATTCTTCGTTGCCCACCAGCCAGCCCAAAACGTTGAGCGCCAGAGTTTCTGCAGATTGGGCGGAGATTGCCATAAAGTAGCCCCGGATCAGGTCTTGGAAAGGGTTTATTAACCAGACTCATAAACACTTTGGCAACGCATGCAATCAATGGTGAGTGATATGTCCGTGCAGGGAACCATCCTTGTCCTCGACGGGACCTCGACCAATCGCATCATGCTGAAGGTCCAACTGACGGCAGCATGGTACCACGTCGTACAGGGCGAACGGCTTCAGGGCCTTGCCGGGCTGTTGCGACGCGCCAAGCCCGATCTGGTGCTGACGTCTCAGGCCTTGCCGGATGGTACGGCGGCGGATGTCAAAAGGCTGGTTCTGGCCGATCCAGACCTGATCGGTGTACCGGTGGTGGCAATCGCGCCGCAAAACGACAAGATCGCCCGGTTAAAGGCCCTCGCGGATGGGCTGGATGATGTTTTGGCGCACCCGTTTAAAGACACGTTCCTGCAGGCAAGAGTGCGCAGCCTGTTGCGCGCAAGGGCCGAGACACAGGACCTGCATGTCGGGTCCGGTTCACATCCCATGGGCTTTGCGGAGTCGGGTGCCACACCCATTTTTCCGCCCAATGCGGCCCGTGTGACTATTCTGACGCAATCCGCACGGACCGGAGCGTTGTGGCAAAACGCCCTTTCAAAGCGAACGCGGCACAACCTGTCTGCGCATACTACGACAAACCTGCAGGGCGTTTTATCCGGGCCGGTGCCGGACGCCATCATCTTTGAAATCAGCACGAATCCATCCGGCTTTAACCTGCTGGCCGACCTGAAATCCCGCAACACCACCCGGCATACGGTGCTGATCGGCGTTCTTGCGGAAGACAATGCCGCGCTGGCCTCAGAGGCGCTGGACCGGGGCGCCGACGCGATCTGTATGGACGGATTCTGCGCAGAAGAGGCGCTGTTGCGCCTAGAAAGCCAGATCAAGCGAAAAACCAGCTTGGATCAGATGCGCGCGTCGCTGCGGCGTGGGTTGGTCGAGTCTTGGGTGGACCCTCTGACCGGGTTGCACAATCGCCGCTATGCGATGCGTGCGATGGATCAGATCGCCCATCAATCCACACGCACCGGTAAGGGGATTGCAGTGATGCTGGCAGATCTGGACCACTTCAAGGCTATCAACGACAAGTTCGGCCATACAGGCGGGGATCTGGTTCTTACCGAGGCCGCCAAAAGGTTAAAACAGACCGTCGGTTCAGCTGGTTTCATTGCCCGGATCGGAGGGGAAGAATTCATGATCGGCCTGTCGGAAACTACGCAAGCCAAGGCGCTCGAACTGGCTCGGGGTTTGTGTGACTGCATTCGCGAGAGGCCTTTCAACCTGCCAGATACCCCTGCCCCTATCCCGGTCACGATCAGCATCGGACTGATCGCAACCCAGCCCGATATCGCCTCACCGTCGCGTCAACCTGCCGGGCTGGAAGGGCTGATAAAATCAGCCGACACCGCGCTCTACGCTGCCAAGACCGCTGGGCGCAATCAGGTTCAGGTCCGGCAAAGCGCGGCCTGAGACCGTCAGTCCTTGTGCTTACGACCGTGACGTTTGCGCTTTACCACCTCTTGCAGACGGTCCGCATAAACCTGACGCTCGGCATCCGTCATCGCGGTGATCCTGTTCAGCCATTCCTCCTGTAACGCATTTTGCAAGTCTGCCATGGCCTGTGCCTGCTGCTGCAGCAATGCCTGCACAACCGCTGGATCGAACGGCTCTGCCCGCAAGGCGGCCTCAAGCGCGGCAAAATCCTGAGACCGGAGTTTTGCCCCTTTCACATGCCGCTCGGATAGTTCCCCGCGCAAGGCTTTCCGCTCTTCCTTAGGCAGCGCCCGATAAATCGCTGGTCCAAATCCCGGCGGCGTCTTGCCGTGATCCCCGCCCTTGACCCGGTAAGCTGTGCCCAGAGCAACTCCGGCAATCAACAGGTTCAGCGCCAGAGATACGGTCAGCAGAACCGTTACCCATCGCCTTTTGGGCTTGGTATTATCGCTCATTCTGCGTCCTCCAGAAATGTTGTGTCCAGGCCAAGATCAGCGACCACAAAACTGGTCTCTTGCGGGTAGAAAATCGTCGCGGGGTCAGGCAGAAAGCCCGGTGCCGACAGGCCGATCCAGACACCTGCCGCGCTGGCCGCGACCAGCCCGCCCATGCTCTGCCAGCCTCCGATTCCGTCAAGCATTCGCGCCCAGACAGAACGCGATGGTGTTGCCGGTTTCAATTGGTCAAGGCGTACGGTTTCGGCATCCGTCAGAATGCGAACCGCCAGATCATCGGGCAGTTCAAGTCGGGTTTGCCTTGCTTGGGCAAATAACTGATTCAGGTCCATGTCGTTCTCAGCCATCTTCGTACCCCAATTCATCCTGCCGCCCGGCCAATATAGCCGCCAGGGCGCGTTTTCCGCGTGCGGTCAGGCTTTCCACCGCTTCCGTCGAAATACCCATGATTCCCGCGATTTCGGGGTTGGGCAACTCCTCGATATGCCGCAAGATCACCGCTTGGCGTTGACGATCCGGCAATTGCGATAGCGCCTCCTGCAGCGCGTCCTTGCGCGCCGCGTCTTGCAATCGATCCGCCGCGCTGAGCTCTTCGTCCTCGGGTTCTGGCACATCGTCCAGACAGTCCGGCCGCTTCTTGCGCTGCACGTCCACGCACAGGTTCAATGTCACACGATAGAGCCAGGTAGACACCTTGGCTTGACCGGGCACCCAGTTCGGCGCCATCTGCCACAGCCGCATCATTGCGTCCTGCGTCACATCTTCTGCTTCGGCCCGGTTGCTGAGCATTCGCAAAGCCACCGAAAAACACCGTGGTGCCAGCCGATCCGTCAACGTCCGTGCAGCCGCTGCATCGCCCTTGGCGAACTGCCGCAGCAACGCGTCGTCCGACGCATCCGCGGCGCATGAGGCACCGCGGACTTTGTTCAAGGGGGACGTCAGGTCCTCCATCCTTCATCAGCTGTCGTCAGAGTCCGCCTTGGCACCCTTTTTGTGCTTCCGACCCATCCGCTCTTTTGCATCGGCATATTCCTGTTCCGAGATCGTTCCGCTGTTATCCGCGTCGATACGGTCAAACATCTTGCCAGCGCGGCGCGGTTTGGGCAACTCGTCCGTGCTCAGAAAACCGTCCTTGTTTGCGTCATTCCTTTCGAACATTTTGGTCACGCGGTCATTGGCTTTCTTTTGCGACGCAGCCTGCATTTCCTCGACGCTCAACTGACCATCGCCATTTGTGTCGGCTTCGGTGAATCGCTTCGTCCGTTGGGCCTCCATCTCTTCCTTGGTCAGTTGGCCGTCACCATTTGCGTCCAGTTCCTGAAAGCTCACAGGTTCGCGATCTTTCGGCCCGGCCGCCAGAGCCGAGGTGCCTGTGACCGCAACGGCCGAGATCAGGATGGCCGGAATGAGTTTCGCGCTTTTCATATCGTTTTCCCTTTGTTTTGCGGCCCCATCGCCGCTGCTCACATAAGTTCAAACGGGCCGGCCCACGGGTTCCGTCGCAAAAATATCAAAAACTTTTGGCGGCCTGATGCAGCCAACCTAAGTCACAAAGCGCCGCACCCCCCTTTTCCGCGGGACAAAACAAGCGCATTATCCTGCGCATTCGAACGCGCGAGTTTCAAAATGACAGATCAGACGATCGAAACCACGACCGAGGACGAACGTCCGACACGGCCCGCTTTGATCAAAGGGTTCCGCGGCCGTTGCCCCTCTTGCGGCGAGGGCAAGCTTTTGCACGGCTACCTGAAGGTTAACGATAACTGCAGCAATTGCGGACAGGAGTTGTTTCATCACCGGGCAGATGACGGCCCGGCCTATTTGACCATTCTGCTGGTCGGTCACCTGCTGGCTCCGGCGTTGCATGTGACATATGTCGAGTTTCGACCCGAGCCGCTGACCATGTTCCTGATCTTTGCTATCGGATGCACGGCCCTGTCGCTTTTCCTGCTGCCCCGGCTCAAAGGCGCTGTGGTCGCCTACCAATGGGCACGCCGGATGCACGGATTTGAAAAAGCTTGATGAACCGCGCGGACAGATCGATCAGCGAATGACAGAAGACAAAACAGCGATACGAAATGCAGCGACGGTTATCGTCCTGCGGAACCGTTTGACCGAACCATCAATCCTGATGGGGCAGCGCGGCGCAAAAGCCGTCTTCATGCCCAACAAGTTCGTGTTTCCCGGCGGTGCAGTCGATGCGGCGGACGGAGGCATTCCTCTGGTCTCCCCCATGCCCGAACTTTGCCGCGAACGGCTGGACGAGAAGTCCGAACCGGGGCTGCAGAATGCGCTGGCCGCGGCGGCAATCCGCGAGTTGTGGGAAGAAACCGGGCTGATCTTGGGTGAACCCGGAACTTGGAACGGCACGGTTCCCGAGGATTGGCAAAGCTTTGCCTCCATGGGGTTCCGGCCAGCCGCCGATGCTCTGCAGTTTGTGTTCCGCGCCGTGACGCCGCCGGGCCGTCCTCGCCGGTTCGACGCGCGTTTCTTTCTGGTCGATGCCGGCGCGATTCAGGGCGATCTGGACGATTTCGGCCACGCCTCGGATGAGCTGTCCCACCTGCAATGGGTTCCTCTCGACCGTGCGCGCGATCTGGATTTGCCCTTTATTACCGAAGTGGTCCTGGCCGAAATTGCAGCCCGGGTTTCAAACCCCGAACCGCCTGCAACCGTGCCCCTCTACCTGCATACCGAGGAACAAAGCCTGTTCCTGCAGCTCAAAGGCTATCCGATGCCCGACGCGGACTAGCGTCACTTCATCCGGCTGATCACCGTGGTCACTTCGGGCTTTTTGCCGATCTCCGCCTTGGCTGTCTGGCGCACGATACGGCGCATGGCTTCTTCCAGTTTGTCATCGTCGCGCAGCGTTTTGGCGTCCGCCCGCATCAGGAACTGGTTCAGGTCCTCTTCCAGCACCTCGACCAACGCGGCATTGGAGGTACCAATCTCGGGCAAACCCATCGTGTCGCACCACGGTTCACCCAGCGGCTCATCTTCCTCATCCAGAATGACCGTCACTGTTACGTGCCCGTTCAGGGCCATGCGGATACGGTCCCGTACGATCCCGTCCAGCGCGCCGACCTTGACGGTACCGTCCAGATACGTCCGGCCGGTTTCGATATAGTCGGCCACCTTGGGTTCATTGCCGGTCAGATCCAGCATCGTGCCGTTGACAGCCAGAATACCCGTGCGCCCACCGGCTTCGGCCAGCTTTGCGTGTTCGCGCAGATGCCGGTGTTCACCATGCATCGGGATCACCATCTGCGGATCAATCAGCGCGTGCACCTTCTCAAGATCCGGGCGATTTGCGTGGCCGGACACGTGGTACAAGCCTGAGCTGTCATCCACCACGTCCACGCCCTTTTCGCTGAGCTGGTTCATGATGAAGATTACGCCGCGCTCGTTGCCGGGTATGGTTTTGGACGAGAACAGAAAAAGATCACCCTCTTTCAGTTCAATCCCGCGATACTTGCCGCGCGCCAGTTGTGCGCTTGCGGCCCGGCGCTCGCCCTGGCTGCCGGTCACGATCAGCATCAGGTTCTGGCGCGGAAGGTCCACAGCCTCTTCGGCGCTGACGACCTTGGGAAAATCCGACAGAATGCCGGTCTCAGACGCCGCTTCGATCATCCGCCGCATGGCACGACCCAGCAACACAACCGAGCGCCCGGCCCGTGCTCCTGCTTCGGCCAGCGTTTTCACCCGCGCCACGTTCGAAGCAAAGGTGGTCGCAATCACCATGCCCTCGGCGTTTTCGACCAGCTTTGTGATCTCGGGGCCGACCTCAGATTCCGAGCGGCCAGCATGGGGCGAAAAGACGTTGGTGCTGTCACAGACCAGCGCCTTGACGCCGGGTTTGGCAACCTCGGCCCACAGATCGGGATCAAACGCTTCACCCACCACCGGGTCGGTGTCCAGTTTGAAATCCCCGGAATGTACAATCCGGCCTTCGGGCGTGTCGATCACCAGCGCCGCGCTTTCGGGAATGGAATGTGAAACCGGCAGAAACCCAACCTTGAACGGGCCGACAGAAATCTGCTCGGGCCAGGCCGAAACCGTCTGCACCGCGTCCTCGGGGTGACCATGTTCTTCCATCTTACGGCGCGCGATATTGGCAGTGAAAGCGCGAGCATAGACCGGCGCGCCCAGTGCTTCATAGCAGTGCGCAACCGCGCCCACGTGGTCTTCATGTGCGTGGGTGACAAACACGGCATCAAGCCGGTCAGCCCGTTCCTGCAGCCACGAAATATCAGCGTGGATCAGGTCAACACCAGGAGTCGTGTCCATGTCCGGAAAGGTCACCCCCAGATCGACGAGGATCAGCCGCTCTTGCCCCGGCTTGCCGTACCCATAGACATAGGCGTTCATGCCAATTTCGCCGGCACCGCCCAGCGGCAGATAGATCAGTCGTTCACTGCTCATGTCGAGCCATTTTCCTTGTTATAGCGATGGATCACGGTCAGCCCGTGCATCGTCAGATCGTCTTCGATCGCATCAAACCCGACATCCGCCTGATCGAACAAAGGCGCAAGCCCGCCGGTGCCGACCACTTTCATCGGCATTCCGTATTCCTCTTTGATCCGGGCAATCAGCCCTTCGATCAAGCCGGAATAGCCCCAATACACGCCGGATTGGATACAGCCAACCGTATTCGTACCAATTACTTTTTCAGGCCGGGTGATATCGATATGCGGAAGCGCAGCAGCCCCCTGATGCAACGCCTCAAGGCTGAGGTTCACACCGGGCGCGATGATGCCCCCGACATAGGCCCCGTCCGAGGCGACGACGTCAAAATTGGTCGCAGTACCGAAATCCACAACCACAACGTCACCGCCATGCCGGTCAAACGCGCCCACGGCATTGGCCAGACGGTCCGGGCCGGGAACGGTGCCTTCGTCAACGCGGGGAACCACGGGCAACAGACATTCCGGCTTGCCCACAACCAGCGGGCGGCAACCAAAGAAACGGTCGGCAAAGATGCGCAGGTTGAACACCACGCGCGGAACGGTCGAGGCAATGACCACATCGGTAATGTCCGCATCGATCCCGTAGTGTTTCACCAGCGTCGAATACCAAGTGAAATAGGCATCCGCCGTGCGGGAGTGGTGGGTCGAGGTGCGCAGCGTGCACAGGAACACCTCGCCGTCCCAGATCGAGAAAACGGTGTTGGTGTTACCGCAGTCAATTGCCAGAAGCATCTGCGCCTCCTTCAGAAAAACACATCCGCCGCAGGAATGCTGACGCGGCCCTTGGCGGTCTTTAGGACAAGATTGCCGTTAGAGTCCACGGTTTCAAAGGTTCCCACCGTCTCGGAGGTTGAGGTGCGGGCGGTGATTACCTCGCCCAACCGGGCAGCGCGGGACAGCCACGCCGTCCGGATAGGTTCGAACCCGTAGGTCACGAACTGGGTTTCATACCCTGCGTATGCCGAGGCCAACTCGGTCAGGAAATCCTCGGGGATGACAGCCGCACCGGTTTCCGACAGCAGAGAGACAGGACGCACGGCGCTTTGTTCGACCGCATAGGCCGGGGGCGCCTCAGACAGGTTCACTCCGATCCCGATGGCCAGATGGGACAGCTCACGTCCCTGCCCGGTGCTTTCCAGCAAGATACCAGCCAGCTTGCCACCGTTCAGCAGCACATCATTGGGCCATTTCAAAGACAGCCCTGCCGCCCGACCGGTGACCGCAACGCAGGCGTCGAACAATGCCAGCGCGGCCACAAAGCTGCGCAACGCCGCCTGTTCGGGATTGCCCTGCGGGCGCATCAACAGGGTCGCTGCCAGATTGCCTTTGGGGTTGGCCCAAGCCCTACCCCGCCGTCCCCGCGCGGCTGTCTGGTGGTGCGCCATGATCCAGACAGGGCCCGGTGCCGTCGGGGCAAGCCGGGCGGCCTCGTTCAGGGTGCTGTCGACCTCCTGCACGATGTGCAGGCCGTATCCTTGCGGCCAAGCAGTCATGGCAAAAAGGCCCGGTCTGTTGACCGAGCCCCCTGCAATTGGATGTCTGACGCGTCAGTTGACAAGTGTTGCCGCTGCAGCTGCCGCCGCGCCCTCGATCCCGAATTGATAGAATACACCGACCAGCATCAGGGCGGCCGACCCCATCAAAGCGACCCACAGAACCGGCGTGGAACGCGTTTCGATCGGATCCTCGTTCTCGTCTCCGAAATACATGTAAAACACGATCCGCAGGTAATAGAACGCACCGATCACAGACGCGATGGCCGAGACGATAACCAACCCGGTCAGACCTGCGCTGACACCGGCCTGCCAGACGCCGAACTTGGCGAAAAAGCCCAGCATCGGCGGCACACCCGCAAGGCTGAACATCAGGATCAGCACAGCCAGTGCCTTGCCCGGATCACGCTTGGAATACTGGCGCAACGCATCGATATCAGTGACAGGTTTGCCGTCTCGTTCCATCATCAGAATGAAGGCAAAAGTGCCGATATTCATGGTCACGTAGATCGCCAGATACATCAGCATCGCCTTGATGCCCATTTCCGTACCCGCCGCCAGACCGATCAGCGCATAACCCATGTGGGCAATCGACGAAAACGCCATCAGCCGCTTGATGTTTCGCTGACCAATCGCTGCCACCGCACCCAACAGCATCGATAGCACGGACAGCAACACGATCACCTGCTGCCAGTCCTCGACCACGCCGCCAAAGGCATCATGCATCAGGCGGGCAAACAGCGCCATCGCCGCCACTTTCGGCGCGGTGGCAAAGAACGCGGTGATCGGAGTGGGCGAGCCCTCGTACACGTCCGGTGTCCACATGTGGAAAGGCACGGCCGAAACCTTGAATGCAAGACCCGAGATCAGGAAGATCAGGCCGAACAGCAGGCCAACCGAAATGTCGCCGTGATGGACGGTCTGGATGATACCCGAGAACAGCGTGGTGCCGGAAAAGCCATAGACCAACGATGCGCCATACAGCAGCAAACCCGAGCTGAGTGCGCCAAGCACGAAGTACTTCAGACCAGCCTCGGTCGATTTCGCGCTGTCACGGCGCAGAGCAGCCACGACGTAAAGGGACAGCGACTGCAGTTCCAGCCCCATATACAGGGACATCAGGTCACCCGCGCTGACCATCATCATCATGCCTACGGCGGCCAAAGCCACCAGAAGCGGGTATTCGAACCGAAGTAGCCCGCGACGCGACATGTAGTCCTGACTCATCACCAGAACGGCCGCGGCGGACAGCAGGATCGCAACTTTGGCAAAGCGCGAGAACCCGTCGTCAATGAACATGCCGTTGAAGGCCACGTTGACGCCATCCCCATTGGTGGCAATCCAGATGGCCAGCAGCGCCATCAGGCCAGCCGTCGACCACACCAGAAGCGGCGCAAGCGCATCCTTTGCCGTGTAGACAGCCCCGATCAGAGCGGCCATCGCATATACGGCCAGAACGATCTCTGGCAGGATTATTGTCAGATCAGCCTGGATCATGTCTCCAAAGCCTCCTTAATGCGAAGCGGCCGTCTGGGTCACGGCCTCAGCCGCGGCCAGAGCCGTGTCATAGTTCGAAATCAGCGCGGCGGTCGAGTTGCCGATTACATCGGTCACCAGCGACGGGTAGACGCCCAGAAGGATGGTCATCACGATCAGCGGCGCGAAGATCAGCCGCTCGCGCGAGGTCATGTCGGTCATCGCCTTTAGGCTTTCCTTGATCAAGTCGCCAAAGACCACGCGGCGGTACAGCCACAGCGCGTAGGCCGCCGAGAAGATCACACCGGACGCCGCCACTGCGGTGACCCAAGTGTTGACCTGGAACGTGCCCATCAGGGTCAGGAATTCGCCGATAAATCCAGAGGTGCCCGGCAGGCCGACATTGGCCATGGTGAACAGCATGAAGACCAACGCATAGGCAGGCATCCGGATCACCAGACCGCCATAGGCATCAATGTCACGGGTATGCATCCGGTCATAGATTACGCCGACACACAGGAAGAGTGCCGCCGAGATGAAGCCGTGGCTGAGCATCTGAAAGATCGCGCCGTCAATACCCTGCTGGTTTGCCGCAAAAATCCCCATGGTCACAAAGCCCATATGCGCGACCGAAGAATACGCGATCAGCTTTTTCATGTCCTCCTGCACCAGCGCCACCAGCGAGGTGTAGACAACCGCAATCGCCGACATCCACAGCACCAGATCGGTCATCACCGCCGAACCCACAGGAAACATCGGCAGGCTGAACCGCAGGAAACCATAGCCGCCCATCTTAAGCAGGATCGCCGCCAGCACGACCGAACCCGCCGTCGGGGCCTGCACGTGCGCATCCGGCAGCCAAGTATGCACCGGCCACATCGGCATTTTCACCGCAAACGAAGCAAAGAACGCGAGGAACATCAGCGTCTGCATGCCGCCGACGATATAGATGCCCAATACGCTGAACCCTTCGGACGAGAACTGATGGCTCATCAGTGCCTCGATGTCGGTGGTGCCCGCATCCGCGTACATCGCAACCATAGCCACCAGCATCAGCACCGAGCCGAGGAAAGTATAGAGGAAGAACTTGAAGCTGGCATAGATGCGATCCTTGCCGCCCCAGATACCAATGATCAGGAACATTGGGATCAGGCCTGCCTCGAAGAACAGGTAGAACAACACCAGATCCAGCGCCATGAACACGCCCAACATCAGCGTTTCCAGCAGCAGGAAGGCTATCATGTATTCCTTGACGCGGTCGGTGACCTGCCAGCTGGCCAGAATGGTCAGCGGCATGATGAAAGTAGTCAACAGGACGAACAGAACGCTGATACCGTCCACGCCCATCTTGTATTTCAGACCCAGCAGCCACTCACCCTCTTCCACCATCTGGAAGCCTGTGTTCGAGGGGTCGAAGCCTGTATAGATGCCGATCGAAACAAGGAAAGTCACCGTGGTCGCCACCAGCGCAACCCACTTCGCATTGCGCTGCGCGGCCACGTCATCGCCATGCAGGAAAAGGGCCAGAATGCCTGCCGCCACTGCGGGGATGAAGGTGACGATGGAGAGGATATTATCCATTATTGTGCGCCTCCGCCGATCGACATCCAGGTGACCAGGGCAGCGATGCCCAGAACCATCCAGAAGGCGTAAGTAAAGATGTAGCCCGTCTGCGCCTTGCCTGCGAGGCGGGTAAAGAAGGGAACAACGCCCATGGCGACACCGTTCAGGAAGCCGTCGATGGTGTTGCCATCGCCGCGTTTCCACAGGAACCGGCCAAGCGCCACTGTGGGCTTGACGAAGATCGCGTCATAGATTTCGTCAAAGTACCACTTGTTCAGCAGGAACAGGTAGAGCGGTCGCTGGTTCTGGGCCAGACGCCCCGGCAGCGACGGATTCACGATATAGAACCAGTAGGCCATGGCAAAGCCCAGCAACATCGCCACGAAAGGTGAAACCTTGACCCATTTCGGAGCTGCGTGCGCGTCGTCCAGAATGTGGTTATCCGGCGCGATATAGAGCGCCCCCTCGCCCGGCTTACCAACGAAAGCATAGTGGTGGTCGCCACCCTGCGCAGCTTCGTCACCGTGGCCGTCATCTGTATGAGAATCCGACGCCTGGCCATCATCCGCATGAGCCGTATCAGCATGCGCATCTGCCTGGCCGTGATCCCCAGCTTCTGCATGCTCAGACGCCTCGGCTACCGGAATGCCATAGAACTTGCCGACCTTGTCCGCGTGGCCGAAAAAGTTGCCATACCAGATCATGCCGGCAAAAACCGCGCCCAGGGACAGCACGCCAAGCGGCACCAGCATACTCATCGGGCTTTCATGCGCGTGGTCATGCGTATGCTGATCGCCACGTGGCTTGCCGTAGAAAGTCAGGAAGATCAGGCGCCAGCTGTAGAAAGAGGTAAACGCAGCCGCAATAACCAGCAGCCAGAAGCCATAAGCCGACCCACCTGCATAGGCGCTTTCGATGATGGCGTCCTTGGACAAGAACCCGGCGAAACCGAATGTGGTCAGCGGAATGCCAACACCGGTGATGGCCAGCGTGCCAATCATCATCGCCCAATAAGTGTAGGGGATTTTCTTCCGCAGACCGCCGTATTCGGTCATCTCCTGCTCGTGGTGCATGGCGTGGATAACCGAGCCAGCACCAAGGAACAGCAGCGCCTTGAAGAACGCGTGCGTGAACAGGTGGAACATCGCCGCCGAGTACATGCCGACACCGGCAGCCACGAACATGTAGCCCAGTTGCGAACAGGTCGAATAGGCGATGACGCGCTTGATATCGGTCTGCACCAGACCCACCGTCGCGGCAAAGAACGCGGTCGAGGCCCCCAGCACAGTGATGAACCCGGTCGCACCCGGTGCGAACTCCATCAGCGGCGACATGCGGCACACCAGGAAGACACCTGCGGTTACCATGGTCGCGGCGTGGATCAAAGCCGACACAGGTGTTGGGCCCTCCATCGCATCCGGCAACCAGGTGTGCAGGATCAGCTGCGCCGATTTACCCATCGCACCAATGAACAGCAGGACACAGATCACCTCTATAGCGGTCCACTCACCCCACAGGAAATGCAGCTGCGTTTCCGCCAGTTCTGGGGCCGACGCGAAGATGTCCGAGAGGTTGATACTGTCCGTCAGGAAGAACAACGCAAAGATGCCCAAAGCAAAGCCAAAGTCACCGACCCGGTTAACTACAAATGCTTTGATCGCAGCGGCGTTGGCCGACGGCTTGCGGTAATAGAACCCGATCAGCAGGTAGGATGCGACACCCACGCCTTCCCAGCCAAAAAACATCTGAACCAGATTATCCGACGTCACCAACGCCAGCATGGCGAAGGTAAAGAAAGACAGATAGGCAAAGAAGCGCGGCTTATAGCTCTCGCCCTCGCGCCATTGCGGGTCGTTATCCATGTAGCCGAAGGAATACAGGTGCACGAGCGCCGAAACGGTCGTAACCACGATCAGCATGATTGCGGTCAGCCGGTCCAGTCGCACGGCCCAGCTTGTCGACAGCGAGCCGCTCTCGATCCAGCGCATGACCTCGATCTGTTGGGTGTGGCCGTCGAAAGTGAAGAACACGATCCATGACAGCAGACAGGCCAGAAACAGAAGGCCGGTGGCTGTCCACATGGCGGCTTTCTCACCGATGAAGCGCCAGCCAAAGCCGCAGATCAGTGCGCCCACGAGCGGGGCAAAGAGGATGGTGGTTTCCATGTTCTCTTACCCCTTCATCATGTTGACGTCTTCAACCGCGATGGTGCCACGGTTGCGGAAGAAACAGACCAGAATGGCCAGTCCGATCGCCGCTTCGGCCGCCGCCACGGTCAGCACGAACAGCGTAAACACCTGCCCGACCAGATCGCCGAGGAAACTGGAAAACGCCACGAGGTTGATATTCACCGCCAGCAGCATCAGTTCGATGCTCATCAACAGGATGATGACGTTCTTGCGGTTCAGAAAGAGACCGAAGATGCCGATGACGAACAGCGTCGCCGCGACCGTAAGATAGTGTTCAAGTCCGATCATAGCTTCGCTCCTGGCGAGTCGGGGTAGTAGAGTTTGCAGCCGCACAGTTGGCTGAAACGATCTTTGCGTTTTTTTGTTTTGAAACGTTCGTTGAGGTCGTAGTGAACTGTGAGGTCACTTCGAGAGGCGCGTTCGGCTAAATCCGCCAATCGTCCATCCATGTTCGGCACTAATCTGGGTGGCAACGGCCAGATCTTACTGACGTCGATAACCGGACCACACGAACTCAACCCAACGATTGGTCCACTGATATTGATCCCAGTCCGATCGTTGCAGTCAATTACGTTGACACTTCTGCCTATCTTCTGGGCCACAAACTCGTTGCCCAAATCAAAGGCAGCGCTGCCTTTGAGCCAATCTTGATCGCCACCATTGACGAAGCTGCAATCTCTTTCTTGAGCAACGCCCGCATTCTGCCAAGGCTTCAGATGCGCAAACGTGCAGGCCGCAGCATCTGTAGAAACAGCGCACATCAATAGGGCAAACGAAATGGGCTTGAGATGTAAGTGCATCACAACCCCTGCCCCGGTTTCACGTCCTTCAACTCCATCGCCTTGGCCGGGTCGCGCATCATCTGGCCGACGATATCCTGACGCTTGATGTCCTTGCGGTGGCGCAACGTCAAAACAATGGCGCCGATCATGGCCACCAGCAGGATCAGGCCCGCCAGTTGGAACAGAAGGAAGTATTGATCATAAAGGATGACACCCAGCGCCTCGGTGTTGTGGCGGTCCGCCGGGACCGGCTGTGCCAGATTTGCCGTCGCCCCTTGCGCACTGTCCCAAGCCCCGAAGGCCATGACAAATTGCATCAGGATCACCAGACCGATCAGCAAGGCCAACGGCATATAGCGCGCCATCTCGGCCTTGAGCTCGGCAAAGTCGACGTCCAGCATCATCACCACGAACAGGAACAGAACCGCGACCGCGCCCACGTAGACGATGATCAGCAGCATCGCCACGAACTCGGCGCCCAGCAGAACGAACAACCCCGCCGCCGACAGGAAGGACAGGATCAGCCACAGCACCGAGTGCACCGGCTGGCGGCTGATCACCGTGAACAGCCCGCCCGTGATGGCGCTGATGGCAAACAGGTAGAAGGCAAAGACGGTCATTGATCCTCATCCTCGTTATCGCCCATGACCTCTTGCGCCAGATCCAGCGCGCGGGTCATGGCCGGGATGCCGGCAAAGACCGACATCTGACCGATCGTTTCCACGATCTCTTGTTTCTTGGCCCCGGCCTCCAGCGCATGGCGCACGGTCTGGCGCACCGCTGCATCTGCCTGAGCGCCCTGACAGGTCAGCCCGGCCAGTGTCAGCAGCAACCGGGTTTTGGCATCCAGCCCGTCCTTGTTGACGGTGTTGCCGAACATCATCTCCATGACCTCTTTCGGCATGGTCGGCCACAGCGCCTCGAACCCCTTGGGCGAGAAACTCTCCATCGCGGGGTTCATCGCCTTGGCCATGTCCTGAGCCTGCTTCATCATCAGTTCGAACGGATTGGTGGGCGTGTCATTCATCGGTACGGCGCATCCATTTCCAGATTGCGGGCGATTTCAGCTTCCCAGCGTTCACCGTTATCCAGCAATTTTTCCTTGTCGTAGAACAGCTCTTCCCGGGTTTCCGTGGCGAATTCGAAATTCGGACCTTCGACGATGGCATCGACCGGGCAGGCCTCCTGGCAAAAGCCACAATAGATGCACTTGGTCATGTCAATGTCGTACCGCGTGGTACGGCGGCTGCCATCCTCGCGTGGTTCGGCGTCGATGGTAATGGCCTGCGCAGGGCAAATCGCCTCGCAGAGTTTGCAGGCGATACAGCGTTCCTCACCGTTCGGATAACGACGCAGAGCGTGCTCACCCCGAAAACGTGGCGACAGAGGGCCTTTTTCATGCGGATAGTTGATGGTGGCTTTAGGGGCGAAGAAGTACTTCATCCCCAGTTTGAAGCCGACCCAGAAGTCCTGCAAAAGAAAGTACTTGGCAGCGCGGGTATAGTCGATTTGCGTCATGATCAGCCTCCTACGCTCCAGCGGGCGAAGATGCCCCAGAACCATTCGAATTTCGCTGCAAAGGCCACAAACACTACCCAGGCAAGCGAGAAGGGCAGGAACACTTTCCAACCCAGCCGCATCAACTGGTCATAGCGGTAGCGGGGCGTGATCGCCTTGACCATCGCGAAGATGAAGAAGAAGAACGCCATCTTGCCGACCATCCATAGGACACCGTCGGGCAGACCCGGGATCGGCGACAGCCAGCCGCCGAAGAACAGCAGCGTGGTCAGCGCGCACATCAGGAAGATCGCGATGTATTCACCGGCCATGAACAGCAGGAACATCGTGGCGGAGTATTCCACCTGATACCCGGCCACCAGTTCCGATTCCGCCTCGGGCAGGTCGAACGGCGGGCGGTTGGTTTCGGCCAGTGCCGAGATGAAGAACAGAAAGACCATAGGGAAGTGCGGCAGCCAGTACCAGCCAAAGAAGCCATAGCCGGTATCCTGCGCGCCCACGATCGCTCCGAAATTCATCGACCCGGTCGAGATAATCACGCCAATGATGATCAGACCGATGGACACTTCATATGAGATCATCTGCGCCGCAGACCGCAGAGATCCAAGGAACGGGTACTTTGAGTTCGACGCCCAACCACCCATAATTACACCATAAACCTCAAGCGAGGACACGGCAAAAACATACAGAACCGCCACGTTCAGGTCTGACAGAACCCAGCCATCATTGAACGGGATCACGGCCCAGGCGATCAGCGACAGAACAAAGCTGGTCATCGGGGCCAAAATAAACACGGCGCGATCGGCCCCGGCGGGGATCACGACCTCTTTCACGACGTATTTCAGCGCGTCGGCTACCGATTGCAAAATGCCATAGACGCCAACCACGTTGGGTCCGCGACGCATCTGAACTGCCGCCCAGATCTTGCGGTCGCCATAAACAAGGAACAACAGCGAAATCATCACAAACGCAACGACAGCAAGAACTTGCGCCAGAATGATGATGGCTATTCCGCCTGGGGTGTTAAAGAAATCAGCCATTGGTCCTCACACCGTGGGTATTCCGTTTTCCGCGAGCGATGCAAAGGCCACGTGCCTGCGCAAACTGCGGCTGGGTCGGCGCGTTGGTGTAAACAGCATCTGCCGCCATTGCGCCACCCTTAATCTTGGGTTTCACACACAAATCAGGCGCGGCGTACTGCCACCCAGCAGTCGCATATGCCTGTGATATGAAACCGTTCTGGTTCATTCCGCTGCGATCTTCCCGGATTTGCGGGCCTGTGCTTGCGCCGACAGCTCAGCCATAAGCTGTGAAGCCCGTGCAATCGGGTTGGTCAGGTAGAAATCCTTGACCGCGTTGCGGAAGGTTGCCTTTCCCAGAGGGCCTGCTTCCAGCATTTGAACCTCGTTCCGGGCTACTTCGTCGATGCGGGCCAGATGCGGAACCGCCTCAATCAGAGCAGTGCGCAGCTGCGCCAGCGAGTCGAAGGGTAGCGTAGCGTCCAGTTCGGACGACAGCGCACGCAGGATGGCCCAGTTCTCCTTGGCCTCACCTGGCGCGAACCCCGCGCGCATCGCCAGTTGCGGACGGCCCTCGGTATTCACGAACAGGCCGTTTTCTTCAGTGTATGCGGCACTTGGCAAGATAACGTCGGCACGATGGGCACCCCGGTCACCATGGCTGCCCTGATAGATCACAAATGCGCCTTCGCTGATCTCAACTTCATCCGCACCGAGGTTGTAGATCACATCCGCCGCGCTAACGGCGTCCATGCCGCCTTCGTTGGTTGCATCTACGTCCATCGCACCGACGCGCGAAGCCGCAGTGTGCAGAACGATCAGACCGCTTTCGGTATTGGTTGCGACAGCTTGCGCGGCCGCCAGAACCGCAGCGCCGTCCGCCTCTTGCAGCGCGCCCTGACCGACGATAACCAGCGAACGCTTGCCCTTGATCTCATCATCGCCGCCCATGTCGACGACTTTCTGCAGCGCCGAGCGGTCGTTGCCCACGTGATGATACTCATAGGTCAGATCCACCGCCGGACCGACCAGTGCCACTTCGGCGCCATGCGCCCACGCTTTGCGGATACGTGCGTTCAGCACAGGCGCTTCATCACGTGGGTTGGTTCCGATCAGCAGGATACGCTCGGCACTGTCGATATCCTCGATCGCAGCGGTCCCGGCATAAGCCGCACGGTTGCCAGCTGGCAGCTTGGCGCCGTCGGTGCGGCATTCCACAACACCGCCCTGCCCTTCGATCATCTGCTTCAGCGCAAACGCAGCCTCGACCGGGGCCAGATCCCCCACGATCCCGGCAGGCTCCTCAGCCCCTTTCAGCGCCTCGGCGGCCTTGGTCAATGCCTCGGGCCACGAAGCAGGGCGCAGCTTTCCGTTTTCTCGGACGTAGGGCTTGTCCAGACGCTGACGACGCAAACCATCCCAAACAAAGCGGGTTTTGTCGCTGATCCACTCTTCGTTCACGCCATCATGGTTGCGCGGCAGGAAGCGCATCACTTCGCGCCCCTTGGTATCGACGCGGATGTTTGAACCCAGAGCGTCCATCACGTCGATGCTCTCGGTCTTGGTCAACTCCCACGGACGCGCGGTAAAGGAGTACGGCTTCGACGTCAGCGCCCCAACCGGACACAAGTCGATGATGTTGCCTTGCATATTCGAGTCGAGCGTCTGGTTCAGATACGAGGTGATCTCGGCATCTTCACCGCGCCCGGTCTGGCCCATCTGCGCGATCCCGGCAACCTCGGTGGTAAAGCGCACACAACGGGTGCAACTGATGCATCGGGTCATTGCGGTACCGACCAGCGGCCCCAGATCCAGATCATCCACCGCGCGCTTGGCTTCCTTGAAACGGGTGCCCGACATACCGTAGGCCATCGCCTGATCCTGCAGATCACACTCACCACCTTGATCGCAGATCGGGCAGTCCAGCGGGTGGTTGATGAGCAGGAACTCCATCACCCCTTCGCGGGCCTTTTTGACCATGGGCGAGTTCGTCTTTACCTCGGGCGCCTGACCTTCCGGCCCCGGACGCAGATCGCGCACCTGCATCGCGCACGATGCCGCAGGTTTCGGCGGGCCGCCCACGACCTCAACCAGACACATCCGGCAGTTCCCGGCAATCGACAGACGTTCGTGGTAGCAGAAGCGCGGCACTTCGACCCCGGCCTCTTCACAAGCCTGGATCAGAGTCATCGCACCATCGACTTCGATTTCCTGCCCGTCGATATTCACTTTGCGGAGGTCAGACATGGTCTAGTTCGCCCTCAAATACACGCCAATAGCGCTGTTTCTTTCGATTTCCTTCCGCCCAAGCGTGCAGAAAGAATTCGGATTTTCATACGTGACGCCGTTCTGGGCCAGATACGCTTCGCCCTTGGCGCGCATCCTGTCCTTTTCGGCGTCGGAATCCACATAGGCCCGGATTTCATCGTCCGAGTACCCCAGATTGTTTGCCTTGGACTTCAGCCCCCACATCACACCTATCGCTTTCAGACGTCGCCCGCTGATCGATGGGCAATATTCTGAGATCTCGTTTGCAATGGCGATGTAGTAGAGTTCGTTGTCGATCTCTTTGACTTCGCGCAAGGGCGGCTTTGCTTCGGCAAGGGTCGGCAGGGTCAGCACCGACAACAACACGAGCGTTTTCATACCAGACATGACAACTCCTTTCGTCTTGGGAAACCCAAGACGAACGGCACGCGGGGCGTTATGCAATAACACCCGCCGCATCATGGTCTGATATGCAAAAACACGCATCATGGTCGTTGACAGGTTCCTGCAAATGTCAGTTTGTCATCGCTGATGCGCAGATTCTGCGGCTCGGTATCCGGACCGACCTTCCAGACGATTTTCGAAGAACCAAACTGTTTGATACAAAACTTGGTTCCCTCAAACCGGCCAGCCTCCCGCGCGCCGTCCAACGAGGCGGAGACTCCGTTGACGACAACAGTAAAGTCAGTGGGTGACACTTTCTTGTCGACGGGTTTCGCTTTGGCCCGGAATGCGTGACCGTCAAACAGGACCTGATTCTCGGAAGGTGAGACGATTCCGCAAGCCGAAACCGCCGCCAGGGCGACAACGGCACTCAGCATGAAACCGTGTTTTTTAGTATTTCTTAGCCCGAACATCAGATGTTTCCCCAACCCCACCATCAGAACGCCGCCACCAGCGCCATGAGGCCGGTGATACACATGCAGGCCCAGCCCACTACATAGAGAACCGACCGCAAACCACTGTGAGGATTGCCGATTCCGCGGATATGTACGAACATCATTGCCAGACGTGCCAACAGTGCAACCGAGGCGAGCAGGTTCACCCAAAACGGGCTTACCCCCATCAGGATCGCCGCAGCTGTGACAGCCACATACGCGGGCAGCGTCTCGGTTCCGTTCAGATATGCGCGGTTCAAACGATACGCCTTGTCGGAATAGTCCTGTTCCGGCGTCGCCCCCGGGGCCAGCCCCTTGCCCTGTTTGGCCAAGGCGGAAAACGGAGCCAAAAACAGCACGACGAGGGTGAAAACCATTACCGAGGCGACTGCATGACCGTATTGTGCGAAAGTCTCCATCTGGCTCACTCCGCCGCCATGGCGCCCATGCGACCCGACTTCTGTGCCTTTATGCGATCCTCGATCTCTTCGCGGAAATTGCGGATCAGGCCCTGGATAGGCCATGCCGCCGCATCGCCAAGAGCACAGATAGTGTGGCCTTCGACCTGCTTGGTCACGTCGAACAGCATGTCGATCTCTTCCAGTTCGGCCTCGCCGCGCACCAGGCGGTCCATGACGCGCATCATCCAGCCGGTGCCTTCGCGGCACGGTGTGCATTGGCCGCAGCTTTCGTGCTTGTAGAACTTGGAAAGGCGCCAGATCGCCTTGATGATATCGGTTGACTTGTCCATCACGATCACCGCCGCTGTCCCAAGACCCGAACCCAGATCGTTACGCAGGTAATCGAAATCCATGATCGCATCGCGCATGTTCTCACCGCGCACACACGGCACCGACGACCCCCCCGGGATCACCGCCAGCAGATTGTCCCAACCGCCGCGAATGCCACCGCAATGGGTCTCAATCAGGTCCTCGAAAGAAATCGACATCGCCTCTTCGACGACGCAGGGGTTGTTCACGTGCCCCGAGATCGCGAACAGCTTGGTGCCTGCGTTGTTCTGACGGCCAAAGCCCGCAAACCAGTCAGCGCCCCGGCGCAAGATCGTCGGTACAACGGCAATAGATTCGACGTTATTTACCGTGGTCGGGCAACCATACAGCCCCGCACCCGCCGGGAACGGAGGTTTCATCCGCGGCATGCCCTTCTTGCCCTCAAGGCTTTCGATCAGGGCAGTTTCTTCACCGCAGATATAGGCACCGGCCCCATGATGCAGGAACAGATCGAAATCCCATCCCGAACCGGCAGCGTTCTTGCCCAGAAGGCCCGCGTCATAGGCTTCATCAATCGCGGCCTGCAGGGCTTCACGCTCACGGATGTATTCGCCGCGCAGGTAGATGTAGCAGGTATGCGCATTCATCGCGAAAGAGGCGATCAGGCAGCCTTCGATCAGCGTGTGCGGATCATGGCGCATGATCTCACGGTCTTTACAGGTGCCGGGCTCGGACTCGTCCGCGTTCACCACCAGATAGGCAGGACGGCCGTCGCTTTCCTTCGGCATGAACGACCATTTCAGACCTGTCGGAAACCCCGCACCGCCGCGACCACGCAGGCCTGAGTCCTTCATCGTCTGGATGATCCAGTCGCGACCCTTGTCGATCAGGCCAGCAGTGCCGTCCCAATGCCCCCGGGCCTGCGCGCCTTTCAGCGTGCGCTCATGCATCCCGTAGATGTTGGTAAAGATCCGGTCCTGATCCTTCAGCATCGCGTGTTACCTTCAGCTGTCCTGACGCATACGCCAGAGTTGAAATATGTTGACGCCCGCATAGATAAATCCTGCCAGAGCGGCGAGATCGAACAACAGCGCATGGCGCGCCGTCAGTTCCAATGCGGGGCCGATGAACATGTTCATGGCAAGCCAGATCACCATAGTCACCGCGATGACTATCCCGATATGTCGGCCCTTGCGGGCTATGGCTTGTTCCTTGTCCTTGTCCATCTCACCTTGGATGCCCGGGAAGGGCATCGTCGTTTAATCTTCGTATGTGCCGTCTTCCTTGGCACGTTTGGCGAACTCGGTTTCTTCACCGGCCGCAAGCTTGGCCGCCTGTTCAATCCAACCGTCCCGTTCGATGCGGCCTTTGAACCTCAGACGCGCATCCACCCAAGCCACCTGCTCGGGCGTCCAGGCTGCGATCTGATCGTAGTGGTAGAAACCCAACTCGTTCAGCTTTTCTTCCAGCTTCGGCCCCACACCTTTCAGCAGCTTGAGGTCATCCGCCTTGCCATCCCGCGCTGAGGTCAGCGTCTCGGGCTGGTCTTCCTTTGCCTCTTCCGGTTCGGGCTTGGCTTTCGCCTCTTCCGCCTGTTTCACGGCCGGCTTCGGCGATTCAGGCGCTTTCGGAGGCTTCGGAGCCGCCTTAGTCGCCGCCGCCTTACCGTCCTTGCCCAGCCAAGGGGTCAGGATCGGAACCTCGGTCCCGTCAATGCGCTTGACTGTGTCACCCAGATCATTTGCCAGTTCAACGCTTGCGTTGTACTGAGGTTTCCCGGCCTCATACTCGGACAGACTGCTCAGACCCTTCAGCGGTTCCGCCGCATAGCGGCCGTTCTGCGGTCCCGGGGTCGGTACCTTGCCAGCCGCCAGATCATCGACGATCTTGCCAAAACTTTCGGCGGTCAGATCCTCGTAGTAATCCTTACCGATCTGCGCCATCGGCGCGTTGGTGCAGGAGCCGAGGCATTCCACTTCTTCCCAGCTCAGCTTGCCATCAGCGGACAACGCATGAGGCTTGGCGGCGATCTTTTCCTTGCAGACCGCGATCAGATCCTCGGCCCCACAGATCATGCATGACGTCGTGCCGCAGACCTGAATATGCGCGACAGAGCCAACCGGTTGCAGCTGGAACATGAAGTAGAAGGACGCAACCTCGAGCACGCGGATATAGGCCATGCCCAGCATGTCGGCGACGGATTCAATCGCCGGACGGCTCAGCCAGCCTTCCTGCTCCTGCGCGCGCCACAGCAGCGGGATGACCGCGCTGGCCTGACGCCCCTCAGGGTACTTCGTGATCTGCGCTTCGGCCCATTTCTGGTTGGCCGCAGTGAAGGCAAAGTTTTCGGGTTGTTCGGGATGAAGACGGCGGAGCATTAGCGGTCAATCTCTCCAAATACGACGTCCATGGTGCCGATGATGGCAGCGACGTCGGCCAGTTGATGTCCTCCGGCGACGTGGTCCATGGCTTGCAGGTGCAGGAAACCCGGCGCGCGCAGTTTGGCGCGGTAGGGTTTGTTGGTGCCGTCGGCGACCAGATATACGCCGAACTCGCCCTTGGGGGCTTCGACGGCGGCATAGACTTCGCCCGCGGGCACGTGGAAGCCTTCGGTATAGAGCTTGAAGTGATGGATCAGGCTTTCCATCGAAGTCTTCATGTCCGAGCGTTTCGGCGGGGTGATCTTGCCACGGGCCAGAACGTCCCCGGGACAGTCGCGAATTTTGGCAATGGCCTGACGGATGATCAGCAGTGACTGGCGCATTTCTTCCATGCGCACCAGGTAGCGGTCATAGCAGTCACCGTTCTTGCCGACGGGGATCTGGAACTCGAACTCGTCATAGCATTCATAGGGCTGCGCGCGACGCAGGTCCCATGCCAGACCCGATCCACGCACCATGACGCCCGAGAAGCCATACTTCTGGATGTCCTCCTCGGTTACGACGCCAATATCGGCGTTGCGTTGTTTGAAGATGCGGTTTTCGGTCAGCAGCCCATCGATGTCGTCCAGAACGGCGGGGAATTCGTGGCTCCACGCCTCGATGTCGTCCAGCAGTTCCGGCGGCAGGTCTTGGTGCACACCGCCCGGGCGAAAATAAGCTGCGTGCAGGCGGGCACCACAGGCACGCTCATAGAACACCATCAGCTTTTCACGCTCTTCAAAGCCCCAGAGCGGCGGGGTCAGTGCACCCACGTCCATCGCCTGTGTGGTCACGTTCAGCAAGTGATTCAGGATACGCCCGATCTCGGAGTACAGAACCCGGATCAGCGAACCGCGACGCGGCACTTCGACACCAGTCAGCTTTTCAATGGCCAAACACCAGGCATGTTCCTGGTTCATAGGTGCCACGTAATCCAGACGGTCGAAATACGGCAGATTCTGCAGATACGTCCGACTTTCCATCAACTTTTCAGTGCCACGGTGCAGCAAGCCGATATGCGGGTCGCAGCGCTCGACGATCTCGCCGTCCAGCTCAAGGACCAAGCGCAAAACTCCGTGCGCCGCAGGGTGTTGCGGGCCAAAGTTGATGTTGAAGTTGCGGATCTTCTGTTCTCCGCTCAGCGCGTCCGTGCTGCCGTCATCGTATCTTGAGCCGTCCATCAACGCCCTCGTTTCTTCTTCGCTTCGGCCCGAACCCGGACCTTTTCCGCCTCGGCCGCCTTAACTGCGGCCCCCGCCAGCAGGACCCCCAGCGCACCCAACGCGATCAGTTCCCCCAGCAGCATCATCTCAGCGGCGCTCCAGTTCCTGTAATTTCAGCCCTACCCACCAAAGCAACGCAATCGTGCCGAAAGGGATCAGACAAAGAAGGCACCAGTATTTGTTGATCCCGAAAAACGGCAAAATCTTCACCATCGGGATGATGGTCAGTGCCGAAAGGATCAACCACCAGATGCCACCCATTACTCACTCTCCTGTTTCTCGTCCCCCGGCAGAATGTAATTCGCGCCTTCCCATGGGGACATGAAATCGAATTGACGGTATTCCTGCACCAGGCTGACCGGTTCGTAGACCACGCGCTTTTGCGCCTCGTCATAGCGCACCTCGGTGTAACCGGTGGTTGGGAAATCCTTGCGCAGCGGATGACCGCGGAAACCATAGTCGGTCAGGATGCGCCGCAGGTCCGGGTGACCCGAGAACAGGATGCCGAACATGTCGAACACCTCACGCTCGAACCAGTTAGCCGAGGGGTGAACGTCCACGATTGAGGGGACCATGTCTTCCTCGCGTATCGAAACCCGCAGGCGGATACGTTGGTTCTGGTACATCGACAGGAAGTGGTACACCACGTCGAACCGCTTGGCCCGTTCGGGATAATCAACGCCGGTGATGTCGACAAGGGTCGAGAATTTGCAGTTCTGATCGGATCGCAAGAATTCGACGAACTCCACGATGTTCGACGGGGCCACATCGACGTTCAATTCGCCATGGGTCACATCCCAGGACAGAACGCAATCGGTCCGTTTCAGTTCCAGCTGTGCGCCGAGTTCCTTGAGTGCTTCGCTCATCAGCTCTCTCCTCAGCGTACGATGGTGCCGGTGCGGCGGATTTTGCGTTGCAACTGCATCAGACCATAAAGCAGTGCCTCAGCGGTCGGAGGGCAGCCGGGGACGTAGATGTCTACCGGGACAATCCGGTCACAGCCGCGCACAACAGAATAGGAATAATGGTAGTAGCCACCGCCATTCGCGCAGGACCCCATCGAGATTACATAGCGCGGCTCGGGCATCTGGTCGTAGACCTTGCGCAGCGCCGGGGCCATTTTGTTGGTCAGTGTACCCGCCACGATCATGACATCCGACTGACGCGGAGACGCGCGCGGGGCGATGCCAAACCGTTCTGCATCGTAACGCGGCATCGAGGTATGCATCATCTCAACCGCGCAGCAGGCCAGACCAAATGTCATCCAGTGCAGCGATCCGGTACGGGCCCAGTTGATGATGTCCTCGGTCGAGGTCAGCAGGAACCCTTTGTCCTGCAGTTCGGCATTCAGGGCCTGGGTGGCGACTTCCTTGTCGACGCCAGCGGTGTTTGCACCCGTCATCACTCCCATTCCAGAGCCCCCTTCTTCCATTCATAGGCAAAGCCGATGGTCAGCACCGCCAGGAACACTATCATGGACCAGAACCCCACGTCGCTGATGTCGCGGAAACCAACGGCCCACGGAAACAGGAAGGCAATTTCCAGATCAAAGATGATGAAGAGAATCGAAACCAGATAGAATCGGACGTCGAATTTCATCCGCGCATCGTCGAAGGCGTTGAATCCGCACTCATATGCGCTGACCTTTTCGGGGTCGGGATTGCGGACGGCCAGTACCACAGCAGCCAGAATCAGTACGATTCCAAGGCCCACGGCAACGGCCAGAAACACCAGAATCGGGAGGTACTCCCGCAGCAGGTCTTCCACGAATAGCTCCTTTCCTGCGCATACCCCCCAGGGACGCGCCGTCAATTGGCGTGTTGACTGGACATTCTCTATCCGCGCGGGGTCAGAGGGTCAACCGAACACAAACGCGCAGGGGCTTAATATTCCACTTGCTTCCACAAATGGAAAACCCGGCATTTTAGCGAATCCGTTTTTGCACTAAATACGCGTTAAACCTGATTATTCCATGCAGGTTTTCGTTTATCGAAAAAGGCGTTGATGCCTTCACGCGCCTCGTCGGTTTCCCACCGCTCGACCAGCGACCTGATCGTCTGGTCAATCACGGCGTCGTCAATGCGCGGGCCCAGCGCTTGCACAAGATCCTTGGCCGAGGCCACAGCCCCTGGCGCGCAGGACAGGTAGGGTTGGATTTCAGTCTCAATTGCTTCGTCCAGATTTGCGGCAGGAACAGCTTTGGCCAACAGGCCAAGGTCTACGGCCTCTGCCGCGTCGAACACCCGGGCCGACATAAACACGCGCCGCGCCCGGGCCGCGCCCATGCGGGCGATGACATAGGGGCCAATGGTTGCCGGGATCAAGCCCAGCCGGGTTTCGGTCAGCGCCATCTTCACGCCTTCCACACCAACAGCCATATCGCAAACAGCGGTCAGTCCGATACCACCACCAAAAGCGTTGCCCTGAAGCGCTCCGATCAGAGGTTTGGGCATTGTGTTCAGCGCCTGCAACATCTCGGCCAGCTTGCGCGCTTCGGCGAACCGGGTTTCGGGGTCGGCGACCATCTGGTCCTGCATCCAGCCGAGGTCCCCACCGGCACAAAAGCTTTTGCCCGCGCCGGTTAAAACCACGACCCGAACCGTTTCATCCGCCCCCAACTGCGTCGCCGCCTGCGTCAGTTCGGAAATCATCTGCGCCGACATTGCATTGTGCTTTTCCGGACGGTCGAGCGTCAGAGTCGCCACACCGCGCGCGTCCTGCGCAACCGAGATCGTTTTGAACATCGCCCCTCACTCCGCTCGCATTGCGCGGGCCAGCTGAGCGGCCTCTTCGACAATCGTCTGATCAATCCCGGTTTCATATCCCAGTCGCTCCAGATGTGCGACAACGGCTTCGGTTGCGACATTGCCGGAAGCGCCGGGCGCATAGGGACACCCGCCCAACCCACCAACAGCCGAGTCGAAGGTCCGGACGCCCAGCGCCAGCGCTGCGTCGATATTGTCGAGGGCGCGGCCATTGGTGTCATGGAAGTGGCCGGCCAACCGGGTCACAGGCACTCGCTCCCGCACTGCCAGCAGCATATGCGCGACAGTGTCAGGCGTTCCCTGCCCGATCGTGTCACCCAGGGAAACCTCATAGCAGCCCAGTGCGAACAGACGGTCCGCAACTTCGGCCACCTTCTCGGGCGGGGTCGGGCCATCGTAAGGACAGTCGGTCACGCACGAGACATACCCGCGCACCGGCAGATCAATGTGACGCGCAGCTTCAAGGATCGGAGTGAACCGTTCAATGGATTCCTCGATCGTGGCATTGATATTGGCCTTCGAAAACCCCTCGGAGGCCGAAGCAAACACCGCGATTTCATCCGCCTTGGCCGCCAGAGCATCCTCATAGCCGCGCACGTTCGGTGTCAGCGCGGCATAGCGCACCCCGTCCGCCCTTTCGATCCCGGCTAGCACCTCCGCGCTGCCCGCCATCTGCGGCACCCATTTGGGCGAGACAAAACTGGCCACTTCGATACGATTGAACCCGGCGCGGCCAAGGCTGTCGATCAGGGCGACTTTCTCGGCCACAGGAATTTCACGCTGTTCGTTTTGCAGGCCATCGCGTGGACCTACTTCGAAAATCTCGACCCGCTCGCCCATTACAGCGTTCCTCCCGGTTTCGTTTCCAACATGTTGACCTGACTGTGCCACGCGAGGTGGCGCAGGAACAGGCTACTCCTCTTCCAAACGGACCAGGGCAGCTCCGGCCTCAACCTGCGCGCCGTCTTCGGCCAGTACTTCGGCAACTATCCCATCCCTGGCGGCCAGAAGCGAATGCTCCATCTTCATCGCCTCCAGGATGGCCAACCGATCCCCTTCTTTCACTGTTTGCCCGACCGACGCAAACACGGCCTTCACCAACCCTGGCATCGGGGCCTCGATAACGTTGGTATCGCCGGCGGCGCTGGCGTCACGGTCCAGAGGGTCAACGACATCGAAGGCCCGTCCATAACTGTCAAACACCGTGATCCGTACCCCCGACACCGCGACACGCGGCATAGGCGAACCATCGATTGACCAACTCTCACCACTGCGTTCCGCAATGAGAGTTTCCACGCCTACCTGCCAAACCTGCCGGTTTGGACCTTCGACCTGCACATCCAGATCGATCATGTCATCAGACATCAAATGGACGGCACGATGCAACGGCGCCCAAAGGGAAAATCCGGTCTCTTCGGAGATCTCGACCAGGCCCAGCGCCGTCATGGCTGCCGCCACACATGTTGCGGCAGAGGCAGGAGCATCCTGTGTCAACGCCTCCAAGTCCCGACCGATCAACCCGGTATCCACATCCCCCGCGGCAAACCCCTGATGCCGGGTCAGCGCGCCGAGAAAGGCAAGATTGGTAACGGTGCCAGCCACTTGGGTCTGCTGCAGGGCACGGTGAAGCTGTTCCAACGCGACCGCACGAGTTGGGCCGTGGACGATAACCTTGGCAATCATCGGATCATACCACGGGCTGATCGTGTCACCCGCACGCACGCCGCTGTCGGCCCGGCAGGCGGGCGGGAATTGCAGGTGGGTCAAAGTTCCGGTTGCCGGCAGGAACCCTTTGGGCACGTCCTCGGCGTAAAGCCGGGCCTCAAAGGCATGACCATTGATCGACAGGTCCTCCTGCGATTTCGGCAGAGCCTCACCCGAGGCGACCCGCAACTGCCATTCGACCAGATCCGCACCGGTTATCGCTTCGGTCACCGGATGTTCGACCTGCAGGCGCGTGTTCATCTCCATGAACCAGAACCGATCCGGGCGCAGCCCGTCCGAGGCATCGACGATGAATTCAACCGTCCCTGCCCCCTTGTAACCGATCGCCTCAGCGGCGCGGACGCCCGCCTGCCCCATTGCCTCGCGCATCTCGGATGTCATGCCGGGGGCCGGAGCCTCTTCGATCACCTTTTGGTGCCGCCGTTGCAGGGAGCAGTCACGTTCAAACAGATGCACCGCGTGGGTGCCGTCGCCAAAGACCTGCACCTCGATATGGCGCGGCTTGGCGACGAATTTCTCGACCAGAACAGCGTCATTGCCAAAGGCGGTGCGGGCTTCGCTGCGAGCGCTATCCAATGCTGAGGCGAATTCCTCAGGGCGTTCGACCAGACGCATCCCCTTGCCGCCGCCGCCTGCCACGGCCTTGATCAGAACCGGATAGCCGATGGTATCCGCTGCACCGGCCAGATGCTCGGGGTCTTGATTGTCGCCATGATAGCCGGGCACCACGGGCACGCCAGCTTGCTCCATCACCACCTTGGCCGCGTCCTTTAATCCCATTTGGCGGATCGCCTTGGCCGACGGTCCGATGAAGGTTAGACCGGCGGCCTCAACCGCATCCACGAAATCCGGATTTTCGGACAAAAAACCATAACCGGGATGGATCGCCTGCGCGCCTGTGTCCAGCGCGGCCTGAATGATCACATCCCCCTTCAGATAACTCTCCGCTGGGGCCGCACCTCCAATATGGACCGACTCATCCGCCATCTGCACATGCTTTGCTGAGGCATCAGCGTCTGAATATACAGCAACGCAGGCGACGCCCATCTCCTGAGCCGTTTCCATGACCCGGCAGGCAATCTCACCCCGGTTGGCAATCAGGATTTTGTTGAACATCTCTTACCCCTCAACCGCCAGATCTTCGATTAGGCGGAACCGTTCGCACAACAGTTCCATCTCTGGATCGAAACCACCATTACGCTCAAAGTACCGGCGATGATCTTCGCGCCATCCCTCAAGCGTTTCATTTTCACCCTCGGCCAACGCGAAATCCTCGGTCATATCGCAGAAACGACAGACCGAAACATCGACGGTCTCGATCACCAAAGCAGGGCTTTCATCCCATTCCAAAGCGATGTCGCGGCGCCCAACGACCGGTGTTTCGGGGCTGCCATCGGGATAGTCCCTCAGCGCACCACAGGTTGCCGTTTTCCGGCCTGCACGCACCAGTGAAAGCAACTCGGCACTCATCTTTGCGCTGTCGCCGAATTTGAAAGTTTGTGCGCCGGGATACCGGATCAATACATCTTGCATTGTCATGTTCATCACATCCTGAACACGCCGAAACGTGTCTCCTCGATCGGGGCGTTCAATGCTGCGCTCAGCGACAGGGCCAGCACGTCGCGGCTTTTGCGCGGGTCGATGATGCCGTCATCCCAAAGGCGGGCCGAGGCATAAAGCGGGTGCGATTGCTCCTCGAACATCTCCAGCGTGGGGCGTTTGAATTCGGCCTCTTCTTCGACCGACCACGAGCCACCCTGACGCTCAATTCCGTCACGTTTGACGGTGGCCAGAACACCTGCAGCCTGTTCGCCGCCCATCACCGAAATCCGAGAGTTCGGCCAGGTCCACAGGAACCGCGGCTGATAGGCGCGACCAGCCATGCCGTAGTTGCCAGCCCCAAAGGACCCACCGACCAGCATGGTTATTTTCGGCACACTCGTGGTGGCAACGGCGGTCACCATTTTCGCCCCATGCCGCGCGATGCCTTCGTTCTCGTATTTGCGCCCAACCATGAAGCCGGTGATGTTCTGCAGGAACACCAGCGGGATGCTCCTCTGCGAACACAGCTCAACAAAATGCGCACCTTTCTGCGCGGCCTCGGAAAACAGCACACCGTTGTTGGCGATGATACCGACCGGACAGCCTTTGACATGGGCGAACCCGGTCACCAGCGTCTCGCCGAACCGAGGCTTGAATTCGTCAAAACGCGAGCCATCGACCAGCCGCGCAATTACCTCGCGGATGTCATAGGGCGTGCGCAGATCGGCAGGAACGACGCCCAGAATTTCCTCGGGGTCATAGGCCGGGTCCTCTGGGCTGGCCCAATCCACTGTCTGTGGCTTGCGCAGGTTCAAAGATCCGACCGCCCGGCGTGCCAGCGCCAGCGCGTGGGCGTCATCTTCGGCCAGATAATCGGCGACACCGGACAGACGGGTGTGCACGTCTCCGCCACCAAGATCTTCTGAACTGACCACCTCTCCGGTCGCGGCCTTGACCAGTGGCGGTCCAGCCAGAAAGATCGTGCCCTGCTCTTTCACGATGATCGTCACATCCGACATCGCGGGTACATAGGCCCCGCCTGCGGTGCAAGACCCCATCACCACCGCGATCTGAGCGATCCCCTTCGCGCTCATCCGCGCCTGATTGTAGAAGATGCGGCCAAAGTGATCGCGGTCGGGAAATACCTCATCCTGATTGGGTAGGTTGGCACCGCCGCTATCGACCAGATAGATGCAGGGGAGATTGTTTTCCTCGGCAATCTCCTGCGCACGCAGGTGTTTCTTGACCGACATCGGATAATAGGTGCCGCCCTTCACCGTGGCGTCGTTGCAGACCACCATGACCTCGCGCTCCTGCACCCGGCCAATACCCGCGATGACACCGGCACAGGGCGCGGCGTCCCCGTACATTCCATGCGCCGCCGTCGCGCCGATTTCGAGAAACGGAGACCCCGGATCGAGCAGGTTCGCCACCCGGCGACGGGGCAGCATCTTGCCCCGCGATTCATGTCGCGCGCGGGATTTCTCACCACCGCCCATTCTAGCAGCTTCGGCTGCGGCAGAGATTTGCGCCAGCGCGTCGAGATGGGCGGCGCGGTTTGCCTTGAAGTCCTCGGAGGCGGGCATGGCTTTGGATGTGAGTTTCATTGGTGTTTACCCTCCAAAAGCCGTTCGGCAAATCGCAAGTCCAACCACTTCATAGCAGCATCGAACAATTGGCATTCATATTCAGACATATCGGTTTCGCATCTTGTTTGAGAAACTTCGGCTGCTCGCCGCCGTGCATTCGCATAAGAGGAGCGCTTGAAACCCTTAAGGTTTGGTTTCGCCGGTAACTTATCCGAAATTTGTGCACTTCTGAGACGAATGTGCTCAATCAAAATCTCGTGGCAAATGTCCCGGTAGGAGTTCTCTTGTTTATTTGTGCAATAGTCCAAGGCAGATGCAACACAATCCAGATCCAACGTCATCTTTGGAACAGACATCACCGTTGTTTTGCTAAGTTGCGAACACCCATCGAACCAGTCTTCGATACCAGTGACCGGCTCCAAAGCTTGACCCATGGTATCATTCGCTCCAAGGACCGCAGCGGGAATGAGCAGTGCAATTAACCCCGAACAAAACAGCTTCCTCATGATTTTGGCCTCTTTTGCGTTTCGGTTTCCCGTACTGCCCGCGCCTTCAATTCCTTCCGGATCACCTTCCCTGTCACCGTCATCGGCAATTCCTCCAAAAACGCCACCTCGCGCGGGTAGGAATACTGAGCCAGACGGTCCTTAACCCATTCCTGCAACTCCGAGGCCGAGGCTTCGACCCCCGGCTTCAAAACCACATAAGACTTCACGATCTCGGTCCTCAGCGAGTCAGGCTTGCCGACCACTCCCACTGTCGCCACCGCCGGGTGGGTCAGCAGGCAATCCTCGATCTCCGCCGGGCCGATGCGATAGCCTGCCGAAGTAATCACGTCGTCATCGCGGCCGACGAAGCGCAAGTACTCACCCTCCCATACGCCTCGATCGCCGGTGATCAACCAGCCACCCCGGAATTTCTCAGCCGTCGCTTCGGGGCGGTTCCAATATTCCAGCAGCATCGAGGCCGAGCCGCGCCGGATGGCCACGTCGCCTTCTTCTTCCGTCGGGTTGCCGTCTTCGTCGATCACCGCCACCTCATGCCCCGGCACCGGCTTGCCGATGCAGCCGGGCCGCACCGGAAAATCCTCGGCACAGGACGACACGACCATATTGCATTCGGTCTGGCCGTAGAATTCGTTGATCGTCAGGCCAAACGCCTGTTCGCCCCAAGCCAGCATCTCTGCCCCCAATGGCTCACCACCTGACGCCACCGAGCGCAGGCCGGATATGTTCTGATCCGCCGCTTTCAGCATCCGCAGCGCAGTTGGCGGGAAGAACACATTTCGCACCGCGCCGCGCGCGATCACATCGGCGCAGGCTTCGGGCGTGAATTTATCAAGTCGCGCGGCGACCACGGGAATTCCCAGAGCCAAACCGGGCATCAACACGTCGAACAGGCCGCCGATCCAGGCCCAATCTGCAGGCGTCCAAAGGCGATCACCGTCACGCAAATGGTTGTGGCTGATCGAAACACCCGGCAGATGCCCAGTCAAAACCCGATGTCCGTGTAAGGCCCCTTTCGGGCTGCCAGTGGTGCCGGACGTATAGATCAACACCGCAGGGTCTTCGGGGCCGGTGTCGGCAAAGGGCAGCAGATCATCGGACGGCGCGATCTGATCAACTCGCACTGGGCGCGCCAGATCACCCAGCAATCCGGCACCGTCCTCATCCGTCAACACCAGCTTCGCCCCGGCATCTCCAACACGAGAGGCCAGTGCATCACGCTTGAACAGTTTGAACAGCGGTACCGAAATCGCACCGAGCTTCCAGATCGCCAGATGGGCCGCCGCACACCACGGCGACTGGCTGAGCAACACACCCACACGGTCACCGGGTCGAACCTGTTTCAACAACGCCCGCGCAATCCCGTCGGTCATACGCCCGAGATGACCATAAGAGACGGCTTCGCGGCCCCCCGCGGTCAGATCGAGGATGGCGATACTGTCGCTGGGATGCGTCAGGCACTGCCGCGCCATGTTGAGCCGGGCCGGAATGGCCCAGCCCCCTGCGTCCTGCATACCCGGTATGCAGTTATTGGGATGCATGCACCAAACCCCTTGTTTTCATGACAGTTTCTGGTCGAACGCACGCTTTCGAGCTCACGGGAACTTGATGCAGATCAGAGTTTACCTTGCCTCTGTTCGGCAAAACCGACCCATCATCAAATTCAAAGGCCTTAAAATGATCAAAACACTCGCCGCTTTGACACTTTCCACCGCGCTTGTCGCGCTTGCCGCCCCTGCAATGGCCCAGAACCAAGGTGACTGGACCGTCGGTGTTGGTGTTGGCTACCTCGACCCGAAATCTGACAACGGTACTCTGGCTGGCCTTGATGCCGAAGTGGATTCGGACACCCGCCCGATCTTTACCGCTGAATACTTCGTCCGCGACAACCTCGGTATCGAACTGCTGGCCGCAACCCCGTTCAGCCACACTGTTACCCTGGGTGGCAGCGTTGATGCAGGTTCGGTCAAACACCTGCCGCCCACCCTGTCGCTGAACTACCACTTCCCAACCAACAGCGCCTGGAAACCCTATGTCGGCGCCGGTATCAACTACACCATCTTCTTCGACGAGAAATCGGCTCTGGGTGATCTGGAACTGGACAACTCGGTAGGTGTCGCGCTGCAGGCCGGTCTGGACTACATGGTCACCGATAACGGTGCTGTACGTCTGAACGTCCGCTGGTTCGACATCGACTCGGACGTCAAACTGAACGGCGCCGATATCGGCACCGCTGAAATCGATCCTTGGCTGGTCGGCGTATCCTACGTTCATCGCTTCTGATCCTTTGAAAGAACGCCCCGCGGTTCCCTCGACTGCGGGGCGTTTTTCTGTCACAGCACTTCGCTCATCAATTCCCGCCCGATCAGCATCCGGCGGATTTCGCTGGTCCCCGCACCGATCTCCATCAGCTTGGCATCACGGAAAATCCGGCTGACCGCTGAATCCGACAGGAACCCGGCACCACCCATCGCCTGTACCGCCTGATGCGCCTGCGTCATCGCCTGTTCCGAGGCATAGAGGCAGCACGCCGCCGCGTCCTGACGGGTCACGTCTCCCCGGTCACAAGCCTTGGCAACTTCGTAGACATAGGCCCGCGCAGAATTCATCGCGGTATACATGTCGGCGATCTTGCCCTGCATCAGTTGGAAGTTGCCGATCGGTTTGCCAAACTGCTTACGTTCGGCCAGGTAGGGCATGATCTCGTCCAGACAGGCGGCCATGATGCCCGTCCCGATCCCGGCCAGAACCACGCGTTCATAATCCAGCCCCGACATCAGAACCGCAACGCCCTTGCCCTCTTCACCCAAGATGTTTTCGAATGGCACTTCGACATCTTCGAAAATCAACTCAGCCGTATTCGACCCGCGCATCCCAAGCTTGTCGAAATGGGGTGAGGTCGAGAAACCCTTCATCTCCTTCTCGATCAGAAAGGCCGTGATTCCCTTTGATCCCGCATCCGGGTCCGTCTTGGCGTAGACGACCAGAGTATCCGCGTCCGGCCCGTTGGTGATCCAATACTTGTTGCCATTCAGGCGGTAATGATCGTTGCGCTTTTCCGCGCGCAGTTTCATCGACACCACGTCGGACCCGGCCGAGGCCTCGGACATAGCTAAAGCACCCACATGGTCCCCCGATATCAGGCGCGGAAGATATTTCGCCTTTTGCTCATCAGTTCCATTCAGCTTGATCTGGTTGACGCACAGATTCGAATGCGCCCCATATGAAAGCGAGACTGAGGCCGAGGCCCGCGCGACCTCCTCTACTGCAACGGTATGGGCCAGATATGACATTCCCGCCCCGCCGTATTCTTCAGGCACCGTTATCCCAAGCATCCCGAGATCGCCCATTTCTTTCCACAACTCATTGGGAAAGGCGTTGGATTTATCGACCTCGGCCGCCATCGGCTTGACCCGATCCTGCGCCCAGCGATGCACCATATCGCGCAGGGCATTCACGTCATCACCCAGATCAAATTGCATTGTGGCCGTGAACATACGCGATCTCCTCCTTCGCATAAATGAACAAATGTTCAATAAACTGATATCAGTCTGATCGCACCCGGTCAACGGCCCAACGAAGACAGCCGCCTCAAAAGGGCGGCTGGCATAAATTCGAGCGTGCACCGCAGGTGCACTCAATTGGATCAGGATTGATAGACCGCGCCGACTTCGGATCGGATGATACGCGCGATCAGGCGGCAATCGTTTAACGAAAAGGTCAGTGGCACGCGCATGTCCATGATCCCGGCAAGGATGCGATCACTGGTTGGCATGGGCGCGCTGTCTGCATAGCGCCAACTGTCATAGCGAGAAGTAAATCCCGTCGGCTCGGCTCCGCCGAACCACTTGAGCTCCACTCCCCGTGCGGCACAGCGCCGGGTCACCTCGGCAATGCGTTCAGGCGACCAATCAAGCAACAGGAACTGGATCGACGAGCCGACATAGGTCTCCTCTTCAGGACGCTCGACGATTCTCAGCCCCGGCGTTCCACGCAGCCCCGCCGCAATCTCGTTATAGCGCTCGTTCCAACGCCGCACCTGCCGGTCCAGATTGCGCAGTTGCGGACGCAGAATGGCTGCGCGCAGATTGTCCATACGACCGGACACGTTTGGAGTGGTGTATTTAATCCGCTCGAACACCTCTGGCCCCGGCGCGGCTAGATGACGTTCATACAACATGTATGAGCCCGACAGCATCGTCGCCTTGGCCGCCAGTTCTTCATCGTCGGTGATCAGCAACCCGCCCTCACCTGAATTGACGTGTTTGTAGGTCTGGCAGGAATAGCACCCGATTGCCCCCTGCCGCCCCGACAGTTGCCCGCGCCACGCCGCGCCCATCGTATGAGCACAATCCTCGATCACTGTGACGCCTGCAGCATCGCACATCTGCATCAGCCGATCCATGTCGCACAGATGCCCGCGCATATGGCTGAGCATCAGCACCCGCGCCTGATCCAGCTTGGCCGCGAGGTCATCCAGATCAATCGTCAAGCTCTCGGTCACTCCAACAAAGATCGGCCGCGCCCCGACCGAGGCAATCGCCCCCGGCACCGGAGCCAGCGTAAAGGCGTTGGTCAGCACCGGATCACCGGGCTGCACACCAACCGCCCGCAAAGCCGTCGCCAGAGCATAGCCGCCAGAGGACACAGCAAGACAGTATTTTGCCCCCATCTGTGCCGCAAATTCCTGTTCCAGCAAAGCGGTTTCGCCAAGCTCTCCAGCCACAACGTTGTAACGATGCAGCCTCCCATGACGAAGGACGGCCATCGCGGCCTCGATCGCCTCTTCGGGGATGGGTTCCTGCTGAGTGAAGCTACCAGTGAATATCTCGGTCATAGGTTTGTTCTGATGCTGCACGGGTCGTAGGTCAAGAGATCACGCCGCCGCACCGATCAGTCCTTTGACCACCGAATGCAGATCATCGAAGTGATGTAGCAAAGCTTCGGGCTCGAGCGCAGCCATGTCATCACCGGACGGGCCGAATGTCACCAGAACCGACGGCACACCGGCGGCTCGGGCCGTATTTCGGTCAGTATCTGAGTCTCCGATCAGCACACACAGATCCGGATGCCCGCCTGCCCGGCGCGCAGCCTCGCGTAGAGGTTCCGGGTCCGGTTTGCGCACCGGCAACGTGTCCGCGCCAACAAGAGAGGCAAAGGTATCCCGCACCCCCATCTGGGTTAGCAATTGATGCGCCAATGCCTCTGGCTTGTTGGTGCAGATGCCCACGCCGTAACCGGCAGACCGCAAAACCTCGACCGCTTCCAGCGCGCCGGGATAGAACTGCGTGTGGGTGTCGATGGCCCGCGAATACGCCTCGAGCAGCGTCGGGTAATAGGCAAGGACCGTATCCTCGTCATACGCACCGACACGCTTGAGCCCATGCGTCAGCATCATCCGTCCGCCCCGCAATGCAACCGCTGCGTCCTGTCCGTGCACCAGCACATCCCCGTGCCCCATCTCGCGAAAACAGTGGTTCGCAGCGGCCAGCAGATCGCCAGACGTATCGGCCAGGGTTCCGTCCAGATCGAAGATAACCGTACGCATTGTGCCTCCTGCTTCGGCGGGTTTTTGCCGTGTCATGTTGCAAACGGCAATCTTGTTTGATGGCTGAACCGCTTGCGCCTTTGACCTCAGCGGATAAAACGGAAGGCAACAAAACACAAAGAGAAATCATTTTCATGAGTATTGCCCTTGTCATCCTTGCCGCCGGAAAAGGTACCAGGATGAAATCGGATCTTCCCAAAGTTCTACATCCAATCGCCCAGATTCCTTTGCTGGTCCACGCCATGCGCGCCGGGGCGATTTTGTCGCCCGAGCGCACTGTGATTGTCGCAGGGCATGACTCCGAGGCCGTGGCCGAGGTTGCCACAGCCGAGAACGACACTGCCCAGATCACGGTTCAAGAAGAGCAATTGGGTACTGCCCATGCCGTTGCCCAGGCGCGCGCCGCACTAGAAGGGTTCTCGGGCGATGTTGTTGTCCTGTACGGAGACACCCCGTTTCTGAGGCCCGACACACTAGAACGCATGGTTGCAGCGCGGGCGGAAAATGATCTGGTCATTTTGGGATTCGATGCCGCCGATCCCGGGCGCTATGGCCGCTTGGTGATGAAAGGGGAAAGTCTGGAGAGGATCGTCGAATTCAGAGATGCATCAGACGAAGAACGCGCGATAACCTTCTGTAACTCTGGACTTTTGACTTGCGACGCGCAGAAGTTGTTTACCCTGATCGAAGCAGTGGGTAACGACAACGTCGCAGGTGAATTCTATCTGACCGACGTCGTCGAGATCGCCCGTGAGCGTGGGCTGAAGGTTACGGCCGTTGCCTGTAGCGAGGCACAGACGCTGGGCGTAAATTCTCGCGCCGATCTGGCCGCGGCGGATGCCGTGTTTCAATCCAATGCGCGCGCCGAACTACTGGACCTAGGTGTAACTCTGATAGCTCCGGAAACTGTTTATCTGGCTGCCGACACAATCATTGGCAGAGATGCGGTTATTGAGCCAAACGTAGTTTTCGGCCCCGGCGTAACAGTCGAAAGCGGCGCGACAATCCGTGCCTTTTCGCATCTCGAAGGCTGCCATGTCAGCCGTGGAGCAATCATAGGTCCCTTTGCTCGTCTTCGCCCGGGTGCAGAACTGGCTGAAAACACCCGCATCGGCAATTTCGTCGAAATCAAAAATTCTGAAATCGCTGAAGGCTCCAAAGTCAATCATCTCAGTTACATCGGAGACGCCTCGGTTGGGGCAACCTCGAATATTGGCGCGGGAACCATAACGTGTAACTACGACGGAGTTTTAAAGCATCGTACGACGATAGGTGAGAATGTCTTTATCGGATCGAACACCATGCTCGTGGCGCCTGTAACGCTGGGCAATGGTGCAATGACCGCCGCAGGTACTGTGGTAGCCCGGGATGTTGAACCCGACGCTCTGGCCGTGGCCCGTGCTCGGCAGGACAACAAACCCGGCTACGCTCGCAAAATATTTGATATGTTAAAGGCGAAGAAGGCTCGTCGCGATAAAGGAGTTTGATTCATGTGTGGTATTGTAGGTGTATTGGGTCAGCACGAAGCCGCCCCAATTCTTGTTGAAGCTTTGAAGCGGCTGGAATATCGCGGGTATGACAGTGCTGGCATCGCGACTGTTGACAACGGAGATTTGGGGCGTCGTCGGGCGGTCGGAAAGCTCGTGAATCTAAGCGATCTACTGGTGCATGATCCCCTACCCGGCAAATCCGGAATTGGGCATACCCGTTGGGCGACCCATGGCGCGCCTTCGGTCACAAACGCCCACCCGCACAGGGCGGGCCCTGTTGCCGTTGTGCACAACGGTATCGTCGAAAACTACCGCGAGTTGCGGGCAGAACTGGCCGAGCACGGTGTAGACTTCGCCACCGAAACCGACACCGAAACCGTAGCCCTGATGGCTGAGTACTTCCTGAAAACCGGCCTGTCACCGGTTGAGGCAGCTTTCAAGACCATCGACAAGCTGCAGGGCGCCTTTGCTCTAGCCTTTCTGTTCGACGGGCAGGATGACCTGATCGTCGCGGCCCGCAAGGGCTCGCCCCTGGCAATCGGGCATGGAAAAGGCGAGATGTACGTGGGCTCCGACGCAATTGCACTGGCTCCATTGACCGACCGCATCACGTATCTGGAAGAAGGTGACCGAGCGGTGCTGACCCGCACCTCGCTTGAGATTCGTAACGACGCCGGAGAACTGGCCAACCGCGAAACCCGCCGCATTAAGATGGACCAGACGCGGGCTGACAAAGCAGGCCACAAACACTTCATGGCCAAGGAAATCGCTGAACAGCCCGTGGTGGTAGCCGAGGCCATCCGGTCGTACCTGCCCACCGGTGGGGATGAGGTCATCCTGCCCGGTGATCTGGACTTCACCAAGCTTGACCGCCTGACAATGGTCGCCTGCGGCACCGCTTTCTATGCCTGTCTGACGGCGAAATACTGGTTCGAACAGTTAGCCAAGATGCCGGTCGAGGTCGATATCGCCAGCGAGTTTCGCTATCGCGAGCCGCCGATTCCGGGTCGGACGGCGGCTATGTTCGTCAGCCAGTCAGGCGAAACAGCCGACACGCTGGCCGCGCTGCGCTATTGCGAGGGCAAGGCCGACAAAGTCGTGTCGGTGGTCAATGTCCCCGAAAGTTCGATTGCGCGGGAAAGCGACATTGCTCTGCCCATCCATGCCGGTGTCGAGATCGGTGTCGCCTCGACCAAAGCGTTTACCTGTCAATTGAGCGTATTGCTGATGCTGGCGCTTAAGGCTGCTGCGGATCGGGGAACACTGAGCGACGAGGAACTGGCCGATCACGCCGCAGCGCTGCGCTCTCTGCCGACGGCACTTAACGCCGCTCTGGACCAGGACCAAGCCATCAAGAAATCCGCTCAGCGCTTGTCCGAAGCGCGCGACGTGCTGTTTCTGGGGCGCGGCCTGATGTATCCGCTGGCACTGGAAGGTGCGCTGAAGCTCAAGGAAATCAGCTACATCCACGCAGAAGGTTATGCATCAGGCGAACTGAAGCACGGCCCCATCGCCCTGATCGACAAGCATATGCCGGTGGTCGTCATGGCCCCGCGCGATACGGTGTTCGATAAGACTGTCTCGAACATGCAAGAAGTGATGGCGCGCAAGGGTAAGGTTATTCTGGTCTCGGACGATGACGGTATTGCCGAGGCGGAAGACGGCGTCTGGAGAACCATCCGTATGCCTCGTGTACACCCCAGCCTTGCCCCGATCCTGTACTCGGTCCCGGCGCAGCTGCTGGCCTATCATACGGCTGTGGCGAAAGGCACGGATGTGGACCAACCGCGCAACCTGGCGAAATCTGTCACGGTGGAATGAAAAATGGCCAAGCAATTCCCGGAACTGGATGACGCCCAGCAAAAGTTCATCACAGATCAGCACATCTTTTTCGTCGGTACGGCGGCACCTGACGGGCGGGTGAACATCTCGCCCAAGGGGATGGATTCTCTGCGCGTTCTGGGGCCCAACCGGATTGTCTGGATGAACCTGACCGGCAGCGGCAATGAAACCGCTGGGCATCTGCTGGAAACCGATCGCATGACACTGATGTGGTGTTCCTTCGCCACGCGCCCGCTGATCTTGCGCACTTATGGGACTGCGCGCACGTCGCATGTGGGCGACGCTGGCTGGGACGAACTGGCTGATCTGTTCCCCGACCACCGCAGCGCGCGGCAGATCTATGACTTGCATATCGATCTGGTTCAGACCTCCTGCGGCTATGCGGTGCCGTTCATGGAGTATCAGTCCGATCGGGACACCATGCAGAAATGGGTGGACGGCAAGTCGGACGACGACATCCGCGCCTATTGGGTGAAAAAAAACCAGCAGACCATCGATGGCAAACCGACCCGCGCCGACTAATTCGATGCTGGTCACCTATCTGGATCAGATCAGAACACATGCGGACGCGGAGCGCGCCGAGCAGATGGCGGCCTATCATAAGGCCGACCGTCCTTACCTTGGCGTCGGCAACCCGGTACTGAATGACCTGACCAAGGCATGGCGTCAGGAATTGGATGTGCCTGCGCGCGTCAAACTGGCAGATGCGCTCTGGCAGACCAACATCCACGAAGGTCGCCTGGCCGCTGCCAAACTATTGACACAGGCGCGTATTCGCCCTGACGAGGCTGTCTGGGGACTTCTGCAAAGTTGGCTGCCCGATTTCGACGCTTGGGCTGTGGCCGATCACGCCTGCATGGCGATGCAGAAACGTCTGTCAACCGACCCGTCCCGGCTGGATCAGGTCGAATGCTGGACAACGTCGGATCAAATGTGGACGCGGCGCGCAGCGCTGGTGGCCACGCTGCCCTGGACTAAACAGAACCACCCGAAACCCGAGGATCTGGCGCGTCGCGACCGTATCCTTAGCTGGGCGGCGGGCTATGTCCCTGACCGCAACTGGTTCATCCAGAAAGCCATTGCATGGTGGCTGCGCGAGTTATCAAAACATGACCCGGACCGCGTGATTGCCTTTCTGGCCTCACATGGCGAAGCAATGAAGCGCTTTGCCCATCGCGAAGCAGGAAAGTACCTGACAGATCAGTTGGAATAGACTTCAAGTTCAACCAACTCGTCAAACGGCACCAACAAGGCCCGCATCGCGTCCAGCGACAACCGACTGCCACCACTCTCCGGCCCCGGGGCCGGGACCAGAGTGATATAGGCTTGCGACCCGGTTTTCGGCACTACCACGCGACCGGTGAATTCGGTATCGACCAGCGGTGTTTCCAACCACCGTCCTGGCGTCGTCGGATCCCCCAATCCGGCAATGGTGGTCTTTGCACCAACCCAGCTTGCAGGCGCGACCGCAACCGGTTCCGGTTCGACCGTTTCCTCAGTCACGACCTCTTCCGCCTCGGCGGGTGCGCTACCCGACCCCAACACACGATCTGTTGTCGACCGCACGGTATCGCATCCCGCAACCAGAACGCACAAAGTCAAAAGCGTATATCTCATGTCGTCAATCTACCGCCCTGCGCGCATCTGTACCAGCGCAAAGGAAACTTCACCCTTGTCGGAGGTAGGTCCCGGCTTTACCTATGTCGCATGACTGCTCCGCTTATCGACCCATTCGCACGTGCGATTACCTATCTCCGCGTCTCCGTTACGGACCGCTGCGATTTCCGATGCGTCTACTGCATGTCCGAGGACATGAAGTTCCTGCCGAAGAAAGACCTGCTGACGCTGGAAGAGCTGGACCGCATGTGCACCACCTTTGTGAAGTTGGGCGTGGAAAAGCTGCGCATCACCGGTGGCGAACCGCTGGTGCGCCGCAATATCATGACGTTTTTCAACAGCATGACCCGGCATCTGGACAGCGGCGCGTTGAAAGAGCTGACGCTAACCACAAACGGTTCGCAGCTGCATCGCTTCGCGGATGATCTCTATGCCGCGGGCGTGCGGCGGGTGAATATCTCGCTGGATACGCTGGACGAGGATAAATTTGCGCAAATCACCCGCTGGGGTCGCCTGAAACAGGTGCTCAACGGTATCGACGCGGCGCAAAAGGCCGGACTGCGGATCAAGATCAATGCGGTGGCCCTGAAGGGCTTCAACGAAGAAGAATTGCCCACGATCACGAAATGGTGTGCCGAGCGCGACATGGACCTGACCTGGATTGAGGTCATGCCGATGGGCGACATCGGCAACGAGGATCGGCTGGATCAGTATTGGTCGCTGAAGGACGTGCGCAAGGAATACGAAAACCACTATTCGGTCACCGATCTGGCCGAACGCACCGGCGGACCCGCCCGCTATGTCCGGCTTGAAGAAACCGGGCAAAAGATCGGCTTCATCACGCCGCTGTCGCATAATTTCTGCGAAAGCTGCAACCGCGTACGCCTGACCTGCACCGGCGAATTGTACATGTGCCTCGGCCAAGAGGACATGGCCGACCTGCGTGGCTCTTTGCGTGACCATCCCGACACCGAGCAACCGCTTGAGGATGCGATCCGCGCGGCGATCAACCTCAAGCCCAAGGGTCACGATTTCGACTATTCCCGCCAAGCGGTCGACGGCAGAATGAGCCGTCACATGAGCCACACAGGCGGCTGACATGCCGGATCAGCCGAGCAAGCCAACGCTGCTCTACAAATTGTATTGTGGCCTGACCGCCGTTGCAGGCCCGCTGGTCTGGCGCACGGTGCGGAGAAAGCTGCAGGCCGCCGAGGTTCCCGAAACACGGCGAAAAGAACGTCTGGGCCACGCCAGCCTGTCCCGCCCCGACGGCCGCTTGATCTGGTTCCACGCGGCCAGTGTCGGCGAAACCCTTTCGGTGATCAGCCTGATCAAACGGTTGGGAGAGCGCCTGCCCGATGCCGAGTTTCTGATCACCTCTGGCACACCGACTTCAGCAGCGCTGATTGAAAAACGCATGCCGCCGCGCGCGCGCCACCAATTCCCGCCCCTCGACATGCCCGGCCCCGTCCGGCGCTTTCTGGATCACTGGCGCCCCGACGCAGGTATCTTTGTCGAAAGCGAAATCTGGCCGCGCCTGATTGTCGAAGGCGCGACCCGTGGCATCCCGCTTGCGCTGCTCAATGCACGCCTGTCGGACAAATCCGTAGAGGGTTGGAAAAAACGCCCCGATACGGCGTGCTTCATACTGGACCATTTCCGCCTGTTCCTGACACAAAATGACAAGACGGCCGCAAACCTGATCGCCATGGGCGCGCGCCCGGACCGTGTTCAGCCCGGAACGAACCTCAAGGCGATGTCCGACCCTCTGCCCGTGGAGCAAACCACAGTGTCCGACATTCGCGCGCAGGTCGGAGACCGCCCCGTCTGGATCGCCAGCTCAACCCATGCAGGCGAAGAGGAAACCGTGCTGGAGGCTCATGCGGATTTGCTCAAACGCTGGCCCGATCTGCTTCTTTTGCTGATCCCCCGGCACCCCGAACGCCGCAAGGATGTGGCCGCGGTGATTGAGCAAGCCGGACAAACCGCGGCATTCCGGTCTGCCGGGGATCAGATCACCGAGGAAACACAAATCTACGTGGCTGACACTCTGGGCGAGACCGGCACATGGTACGCCCTCTGCCCTATTGTGTTTCTGGGTGGCTCATTGAAAGAAATCGGCGGCCACAACCCGTTCGAACCCGCTCAGGCCGGAGCCGCCGTGATCACCGGCCCGGGCTATTTCAACTTTGCCGAAACCTATGCCCCGCTGATCGAAACAGGGGGAGCGCTGCAAGTCCAATCCGCCACCGACCTGGCCACAGCTGTGGCAACCTGGCAGTCGGATCAACACGCTTTGGACACGGCGCGCAGCGCTGCAAAATCCTGTGTAAACACCCAAAAGTCCGCGCTGGACCACATCGTCGAAACGCTCTGCACCCAGCTCAGCTTGTCTGACCCGGATCCAGCTTCATCTGGCTAAAAATATCCCGGCGGTGCGGGGGCCGAGCCCCCACCCTGCCCATCAAGCCGCAGGCATCCGCTGCTCAACGATCCCGGCCCACCAGCTGCAACCGGCAGGGATCGCGTCATCGTTGAAATTGTATTCGGGATGATGCACCGCCGCCGTATCGCCATTGCCGACCAGAATATACGCGCCCGGCCGTTCCTCGAGCATAAAGGCAAAATCCTCGCCGCCCATGATCAAGGGCGCCTCGTCACAACTGCCGGATATGGATCGCGCGACATCTGCGGCGAAATCCGTCTGCTCGTCGCTGTTCACCATCACCGGATAACCCCGGTAATAGGTCACCTCGGCGGTCCCGCCAAAGGTTGCGGCCACACCGTTGCAGATCTCTTTGATGCGCTTTTCTGCCAGATCCCGCATCTGCGGGCTCATTGTGCGGACGGTCCCTTTCAGTTGTACCGTCTGCGGAATCACATTGAAAGCCGTGGTCGAGGTCTCAAATGATGTTACTGAGACCACAACCTGATCCACCGGATCGGCGTTGCGCGCAGCGACCGTCTGCAAGGCCAGCACCGCTTGCGCGGCCATCACAGTGGTATCAATGGTCTCATGCGGTTTGGCCGCATGCCCGCCTTTGCCTTCAAATGTAATGTCGAACTGATCGGTGGCCGCAAAGAATGCACCGGGGCGGATGGCAAAACTACCCACAGGGCGGCCGGGCCAGTTGTGCATTCCGTAAACTTCCTGAATGCCCCAGCGGTCCATCATGCCGTCTTCGCACATTTCGCGACCGCCACCGCCGCCCTCCTCCGCCGGTTGGAAGATCACCACAACGGTGCCGTCGAAATTTCGGGTTTCCGAGAGGTATTTTGCCGCCCCCAACAACATCGCCGTGTGACCGTCATGACCACACGCATGCATCGCCCCTTCGGTCTTGGAGGCATAGTCCAACCCCGTTGCCTCGTGGATTGGCAACGCATCCATGTCCGCCCGCAGGCCAATCACCTTGCCACCTGTATCAACCTTGCCCTTGATAACACCAACGACACCGGTGCGGCCGATGCCGGTAACCACCTCATCACAGCCGAACTCCTTTAGCTTGTCCGCGACCAATGCGCTGGTGCGATGGGTCTCAAACAGAATCTCGGGGTTTTCATGAATGTCGCGGCGCCACTCGGTGATTTCACTCTGCAGTTCGGCGAAGCGGTTCTTGATCGGCATAGTCATCTCCCAACTTGTTCTTTTGACCGGGGTGCATCCCGGCGTAGTCGCGGCGTCAATCCAAAGGCGCAGGCCGCAGCGCGCCAGATAACAGGACAATCAGAATAGCCAAAGGCAGCAAGGCCGTGAACGCCAGTCGTAATGTAAGCATCTCTGCCAGAAACCCAATAAGCGGTGGGCCAATCAACAGTCCTCCGTACCCCAGCGTCGCCACGCTGGCGATGGCCTGCCCCGGCGGCACGTGCGGATCATTCGCGGCCCGGCTGAAGGCCAGCGGCATGATCACGGCATAGCCAACCCCCATCAACGCAAAGCCTGCCAGCGCCATCCCTGCCTCTGCCGCCGAGACCACAACTAGCACGCCTAACGCCGCGCAAACGCCGCCGAAACGGGCAATGGCAACGGGGCCAAAGCGGGCGATCACAAAGCCGCCGGCCAGCCGGAAAGCCACCATGGTCACCGAAAACACAGCGTACCCAAGGGCCGCGATGCTTTCCGCTGCTCCGGTTACATCGCGCAGGAATATCGCGCTCCAATCCGCCACGGCACCTTCACCCAATGCACCGCACAGGGCGGTGAAACCCACAAGGATCAGCGCACCGGAGGGTAAGGCAAAGACCGCGCGCCCTGGCGACACGGCTTTGCGGGAGGACCAGCGCACCCAGGACAAGGACAGCGCCAAGATCACAACGACACCACCCGCCAGCAAAAAGTGCTGCATTACCGTCAGTCCCACCTGCACTGCGCCATATCCACTGAGCGCGCCCAATCCGGCCCCAAGGCTCCACATCGCGTGGAACGAGGACATGACCGGCTTGCGATAGGCTTGTTCCACCTCGGCCGCCCAGGCGTTCATCGCCACGTCCATCGAACCGTGAAAGGCCCCGAACACAAAAAGGAACGCCGCCAGCGTCCAGAACCCGCCCGCCATGGCCAGCAGGATCAGTGACAGAGTGTAGAGAACCGCGATGACCCGCGTTAGCGCCACGGCACCAAACCGGTCGGTCAGGCGCCCGGTAACAGGAAAGGAACACACCGCCCCCGCCGCCATGAACAACAGCCCATAACCCAGCGCCTCATGCGTCAGGTCCAGCCTGTCGCGCACTGCAGGGATACGAGACGCCCAGATGCCGAATAGCGCACCGTTCAAAATGAACATGGCAGCCACGGCCCGCCACGCGGCCAAAAGTCCGATCACCGGGAGTCCTTGGAAGAATGTGTCAGTCGTCCCTGTTCTACAGGCAAGAACCGTTTTGGCAAATGCGGATCATTCCAGTCGTTTGCGGATTTGCCGAATCGCAAGCCAAACCGCCAGCACCACCGGGATCGTCACTGCCGCTGTCAGCATGCCCTTGCTGATCCCGGCTTTGGTCAGCGGGTACAGCAAATAGCTGGCGAGCGAGACAGCATAATAGCTGATCGCCACCACCGAGAGCCCCTCGACTGTATGCTGCAAACGCAAGGCCAGATCGGCGCGGCGATCCATGCTTTCCAACAACGCCTGGTTCTGAGCGCTGCGTTCCACGTCTACACGGGTCCGCAGCAACTCTCCCGCTCGGATAGCCCGGTCGGAGAGTGCCTGAAGCCGGCGTTCCGTAGACTTAACAGTGCGGATTGCAGGATCGTAGCGGCGCATCATGAAATCGGCGAAGTTCTGACCACCTTCGAACCGCTGTTCACGCAAAACCTCGATGCGCTGATTAACGATGGCCTCGTAAGCCCCCGTCGCCCCGAACCGAAAGGAACTCTGCGCCGAAAGGGTTTCAAGCTCGATCGAAGTCGATAAAAGGTCCTCCAGTAATTCGTCAGGCTGGGCCGAGTTATCTGACATCTGCCCCATCAACCGGGTCAGCTTTCCGTCAAGTTCGCCGATACGGGGCATCAACTGCTTGACCCGAGCGAAGCCCAGCATGGACATCGCCTTGTATGTCTCGATCTCGCACAGACGCTGCACGATCCGACCCGTCCTGCGCTCCCCCGTGCCCTCGCTGACAAACAGGGCAAAGCGCACATGTCCTGCCGGGTCGATACGAAAATCACTGGCGCAAACGGCGGAATCATCCAACACACGGGCAACGGCGAGGCTTTCCGGTTCAAACCAATCCATTAGTTTGGATTTAACTGCCTTGTCTTCTTCACGTTCGATAACTCGCACCATTGCCGAAGTGACCCGCTGGCCCGGGCTGGCCATCAGCCAATCAGGTGGGAAGACTTCGAAATCGGCCGGGTTAAACGCGCGATCACTCACATTCTGGGCAATCGCGGTGTAAGTCACGAACTCTGTATGCTGCTCCCACTTCAGCCAGTGACGCCCGATCTGACCGGCGTAGTGCGTGGCATCCGGCTGAGGGTGCTGTGCGCCGTGACGATCCAGCAGGTTGATCAGGTGCACCAAATCCTCGCTACGATCCCGCGCAACGGCGGCTTCCGGTTTCTTGATCGCCAGAAAAACCACCGTGCACGGCATTGTCGCCACAGGAAACGGGCGCGCGTGCAGTTCATTGGCCAGTGCGTAGCGCAGGGGATGGTCATCTATCGGCGTCATTTAGTGCTCCGCTTCGTCCGACGCACTATACGGCACACACCCAATACATCAATTCTCTTTTTATTTCATATACTTACAGGAATACTTCGGTATACAAGCCAGCTATCTCATTGATTTGGCTCCCAGAGTTCGATCGGATTTCCCTCGGGGTCGTGAATGCGGGCGAATTTCCCGATCTCGCTATCCCATTCGGCGCGGGTCTCGACCGCGATTCCGGCGGCTTCCAACTGGGCGATCATAGCGGCCAGATCATCGACGCGGAAATTGATCATCCATTGTTGCTTGTTGCGTCCGAAATACTCGGTGTCCTGTGCAAAAGGGGCAAAGACCGTGTACCCCTCGCTCTGCTTCCATGGCACCGGGTCGTAGTGATTGACGCCAAGGTGTTTTTCGTACCAAGCGCTCAGCGCCACGGGGTCGCTGGCGCGAAAAAACAGGCCGCCTATACCGTTCACTTTTTCCATCGGGCACCTCCTGAGAGTAAAGGGTACACCAAAAACAGAAAAGGCGCCCGCTGGGGCGCCTTTCTTTGGTGATCATGCCGCAGATCAGTCGATCATGGGCAGGAGCTTGTCTAGCGATGCCTTGGCATCGCCGTAGAACATGCGGGTGTTCTCTTTGAAGAACAGCGGGTTTTCGATGCCCGAATAACCCGTACCCTGACCACGCTTCGACACGAACACCTGCTTGGCCTTCCAGCATTCCAGAACCGGCATCCCGGCGATGGGGCTGTTGGGATCTTCCTGTGCGGCAGGGTTCACGATGTCGTTCGAACCGATAACAATGGCCACGTCCGTATCCGGGAAGTCCTCGTTAATCTCGTCCATTTCCAGAACAATATCGTAAGGTACCTTCGCTTCGGCCAGCAGAACGTTCATGTGGCCCGGCAGACGACCCGCAACAGGGTGGATTGCAAAGCGCACTTCCTTGCCCTTGGCACGCAGCTTGCGGACCAGTTCAGAGACCGACTGCTGTGCCTGCGCCACCGCCATACCGTAGCCCGGGATAATGATCACGCTGTCAGCGTCGTTCAGGGCAGCCGCGACACCATCGGCGTCGATGGCCACCTGCTCACCCTCAACGGCCATCTGCTCTCCCTGTGGGCCGCCAAAGCCGCCCAGGATCACGCTGACAAAGTGCCGGTTCATTGCCTTACACATGATGTAGGACAGGATCGCACCGGATGAGCCCACCAGCGCACCGACCACGATCAGCAGGTCGTTGCCCAGCGAGAAGCCAATCGCTGCCGCCGCCCAGCCCGAGTAGCTGTTCAGCATAGACACAACCACCGGCATGTCGGCACCGCCGATGCCCATGATCAGGTGATAGCCGATGAACAGCGCCGCCAGCGTCATCAGGAACAGCGGGAAGAAGCCACCCGAAGCGGTGTACCAGATCAGACAGATCAGTGAGAGACCCGCCGCTGCCGCGTTCAACGCATGACCACCGGGCAGCTTGGTCGCCGCAGATGTCACTTTTCCCGCCAGCTTGCCATAGGCCACGACCGACCCGGTAAAGGTGATCGCGCCGATGAAAACGCCCAGGAACAGTTCCACATGCAGGATCGACAGTTCTGCCGGGGTTTTCTTGGCGATAAGTTGACCAAACCCTCCGAGCCCCGTGAGCAGCACTTCTTTTGATGCATCCGAGACCGCAAACGCTTCTGCGACGTTCAATACTTCGAAATGTGCGTTGTAGCCGACGAAAACAGCCGCCAGACCGACTAGCGAGTGCATCGCAGCGACAAGCTGCGGCATCTCGGTCATCTGCACGCGTTGCGCGACATACTGGCCAATGAAACCGCCACCGGCGATCAACAGCAGCGACAACAGCCACAGGCCCGAACCGGGACCAACCAGCGTGGCGAAAACCGCCAGCGCCATACCGACGATGCCGTACCAGACCGCGCGCTTGGCGCTTTCCTGGTTCGACAGACCGCCGAGAGAAAGAATGAATAGGACAGCCGCAACGACGTAGGCGGCAGTAGTGAAGCCAAATTCCATGTGCCCGGCCTCCTTAAGATTTCTGGAACATGGCGAGCATGCGCCGGGTTACGAGGAAGCCGCCGAAAATGTTGATCCCGGCCATGAAGACGGACAGCGCCGCAAGCAGAATGACCAGGAACGACCCCGATCCGATCTGCATCAAGGCCCCAACGATGATGATCGACGAGATCGCGTTGGTGATCGCCATCAGCGGAGTATGCAGCGAGTGCGAGACGTTCCAGATCACCTGGAAGCCCACGAAGATCGCCAGCACAAAGACGATGAAGTGCTGCATGAAGCTGGCCGGAGCGATCAGCCCCACCAGCAGCATCAGCGCGCCGCCAACACCCAACAGGGTGAACTGCTGTTTGGTCTGCGCCTTGAAGGCCGCAATCTCCTGCGCCTTTTTCTCTTCCGGGGTCAGTTCTTTGACCTCGGGTTTTTTCTGCGCCGCAATCGCCTGCACCTTGGGCGGAGGCGGTGGGAAGGTGATCTCGCCAGCATGGGTCACAGTCGAGCCGCGGATCACATCGTCTTCCATGTCGTGGTTGATCTGACCGTCCTTCTCGGGCGTCAGGTCGGTCATCATGTGACGGATATTGGTCGCGTACAAAGACGAAGACTGTGCCGCCATCCGGCTGGGGAAGTCGGTATAACCGATGATGGTCACGCCATTGTCCGTGACGACCTTCTCGTCCGGCACGGTGCCTTCGACGTTACCGCCACGTTCGGCCGCGAGGTCAACGATGACCGAGCCCGGCTTCATCGCTTTGACCATATCCTCCAGCCACAGCTTCGGCGCCGGGCGGTTGGGGATCAGAGCGGTGGTGATAACGATGTCCATTTCCGGAGCAAGTTCGCGGAACTTGGCCAGCTGCGCGTTGCGGAATTCTTCGGACTGGACCGAGGCATAGCCGCCGGTCGCCGCGCCATCCTGCTGGTCTTCTTCAAAGTCCAGATAGACAAACTCGGCCCCCATGGATTCAACCTGCTCGGCCACCTCTGGTCGCACGTCGAACGCATAGGTGATCGCACCCAGCGAGGTCGATGTTCCGATGGCCGCCAGACCGGCCACACCGGCACCGACGATCAGCACCTTGGCAGGCGGCACCTTGCCGGCTGCCGTCACCTGACCGGTGAAGAACCGGCCGAAGTTGTTACCAGCTTCGATCACGGCCCGGTAGCCTGCGATATTCGCCATCGAGGACAGCGCGTCCATCTTCTGCGCGCGGCTGATCCGAGGCACCATCTCCATCGCTATAACGTTTGCGCCCTTGGACTTGGCCAGTTCCATTCCCTCTTCGTTCCCAGCAGGGTTGAAGAAGGAAATCAACGTCTTGCCCTTGGTCAGACGCTTCAGCTCGGCCTCGGTCGGGACCCGAACCTTGGCGACAATATCGGCAGTTTTCCAAAGCGACGCGGCGGTTTTCACAATCTCGACGCCTGCGGCCTCGTACGCCGCATCCGAAAAGCCGGCAGCAGCACCCGCCCCTTTTTCAATGGCGCATTCATAGCCCAGTTTCTGCAACTGCGCGGCAGAGTCCGGGGTCATCGCGACCCGGTTTTCACCGTCCAGTATTTCCTTTGGTGTGCCTATCTTCACTGGCAATCCCCCTAATTCTCGCTCGTTTCGAGTGTGTGGTCGGTTATGTTTGTTCAGCACACATGTATCTTGCGCAACATTATTTCGCAAGCGCAGCAATCGTTACGTGATGTCATGAAACTGGTCATTCTAAATCCACCGGCGGGTCTTCCGCTCATACCGGGCGAAATCCGCGCGAAACGTGCGGCGCAGGCGGTCTTCTTCGGGCAGTATAAAGCGGCGTTCCAACACCCACACGAATACTGGAATCAAAACCAGGGACAACACTGCATCAAACCGCAAAACAAGCCCGGCCAGGATCAGAACATCGCCCACATAGATCGGATTGCGGCTGCGTGTGTAAATGCCTGATTGCACCAGCGACGAAGGCGTTTCGTGCGGAATGACCGTCGTCTTGTGGCGCCGGAATTCGACAACTGCCAGCAATGCGAAAAGGATACCGCCCCCGATCAGAACGCCGCTCAGCAGGTCGGTAAGTCCGCTGTCCAGGGACAGCCCCAGCGAAAAGTGGCGCGCTTGCAGCCAGGCCAGCAAAGCAAACCCAAAAAGCCAGACAGGCGGTAAGTCGATCCGGCGCATGTTCATTCCCCGCAATTGACGAAACGTAAAGGCGTGTCGTTTCTGGGCGCTTTCCTATCGCTTTCGGGACAGATTGGCAAAAGCTCAGTATGTCGCATCATTGGACAGACAATTGTGGATCGGATAGGCCGAAGACTACTACCAAACAATGACACAAACTGGCGAGCCCCGAGATGACCGACTTCACCGCGACCAAAGCTATGTTCGAACTGCCAGACGGGATGGTTTACCTTGACGGCAACTCGCTGGGTCCACTGCCGCGCGCAGCCACCGACCGTGTGAGCGACATGCTGGTCAAGGAATGGGGTCAGATGCTGATCACCGGCTGGAACAAGGCCGGGTGGATGGCTCTGCCGACCGGGCTGGGCGACCGCATTGGGCGGCTGATCGGCGCGGCGCCCGGCACGGTAGTGACCGGAGACACGTTGTCGATCAAAGTGTATCAGGCCGTGGCCTCGGCCCTGGAATTGTGCCCGGATCGCAAGGTTGTGCTATCGGACAGCGGCAACTTCCCGTCCGATCTCTACATGGTGGATGGCCTGTTGCGGTCGCTGGGGCCGGATTACAAATTGCGGATTGTCGCGCCCGAAGACGTGGCCACCCACATCACTGAAGACGTCGCCGTCCTTATGCTGACAGAGGTCGATTACCGCAGCGGTCGGATGCACGACATGAAGGCGTTGACCGAACTGGCGCACGCCAACGGAATCGTGACCGTGTGGGATCTGGCCCATTCCGCCGGGGCGATCCCGGTGGACCTGTCCGGCTGCAATGCCGACTTCGCGGTGGGCTGCACGTACAAATACCTGAACGGAGGTCCCGGCGCACCCGCCTTCATCTATGTCGCCCCACGTCTGGCCGACCGGGTGCGCCCTGCCCTGTCCGGCTGGCTGGGGCACGAGGCACCGTTTGCCTTTGATCTGGACTACCGCCCCGGCAGCGGAATCGAAAGGATGCGGGTGGGCACACCCCCGATCATCCAGATGACCGCTTTGTCGGCTGCAATGGATATCTGGGACAAGGCTGACATGGCGGACGTGCGCACCAAGTCCATTGACCTGACCGAGTTGTTCATCGCCGGCGTCGAGGCCTCCTGCCCCGAGCTGCAGCTGGCCAGCCCGCGCGATCCGAACCTGCGTGGCAGTCAGGTCTCTTTCCGGTTTGCCGACGGTTACGCCGCCATGCAGGCCCTGATCGCCCGAGGTGTGATCGGAGATTTCCGTGCGCCCGATATCATGCGGTTCGGGTTTACCCCGCTTTATATCGACGAACAGGATGTAGAGCGCGCCGTCGATATTCTGACCGACATCATGCAGAACCGCCTGTGGGATGCACCGGAATACAAGGTGCGCCAGCGGGTTACCTGACCTCAAGCCCCGCGCCGAACAGCGCTGCAACCTGCGCCACCTGTCGTTCGTAGACCTCGGCACCTGCGCCGGTCAGCTTGAGCCCTTTGAGGGTGGCTGTGATCGTTCGACCGGTCTCGGCCGCATCGGCCAACAGACGCACCCGACTGGCTTCCGCCTGTTGCGTCAACCAATCCGCATAAAGGCCCGCCAGCCTCGCCTCTCCCTCCGAGATGATCTCGGCCGCCATGGACTTGGTGTTGTCCAGCATCTCGAGCCCGTGGGGCGAGGCCAGTATCGCCGCCATCCCTTCGGTTTGCGTTTGCATCGCACGGACTAAAACTTCGGGTACAGACCCTGAAGTCGCCAGCGCCTGAGCCACCGCGACGCTTTTTTGGGCATAGTAAACCTCGGTCAGCTTGCTGACGATCGCCTCTTTGTTCTTGAAGTGAAGATAGACGGCTGGCCGGGACATTCCCGCCCCGCGCGCTATATCATCCATTGAGGTTTTTCGAAATCCATATGCGGCAAAGGCCTGAAAGGCGGAATTCAGGATCGCTTTTTGCCGTGAGTCGTCAACTGTTTCCGTCATGCTCAGAGTCGTGACATTTTTTGTTAATTTTGTCAATTGACAGACTGACATTTTACGACAATTATGTCACGAAACCAGCCACAGTTAGATGAGGTGCGCCATGGCGACCGCCCTGAAGATCAACGGAAAGCAACATCAGGTTGACCTACCCGATGAAGTCCCCCTGCTTTGGGTGCTGCGGGATGAGGTCGGGCTAACCGGAACCAAATTCGGCTGCGGTGTCGCCGCGTGCGGGGCTTGCACCGTGCATATTAATGGCGAGGCCGTGCGATCCTGCCAGGTGGCGCTGTCGGATGTCTGGGGCGATGTGACCACGATTGAAGGAATGGGTTCACCCGACGCGATGACTACGCTTCAACAGGCCTGGGTCGATCATCAGGTGGCACAATGTGGTTACTGTCAGTCGGGCCAGCTCATGCAGGCCGCCGCGCTGCTAGCGGAAAACCCCACCCCCTCGGACGCCGAGATTGACGAGGCCATGCAAGGCAATCTGTGCCGCTGTGGCACCTACCCCCGTATACGCGCCGCGATCCATGACGCGGCCAGCAAACTGAAGGAGGCGTAACCGATGGCTTCTGTTGGAAAAATCCTGCGCCGTACCTTCCTCATCGGTTCTGCCGCGATTGTCGGCGGCGTGGCGTTCGGCGCCTATTATGTCAGCCGCCCCGCTGCCAACCCGTTGAAGCCCGGCAAAGGCCAGGCGGCACTAAACCCTTTTGTTCTGATCGACCAAAATGGGGTGACTCTTTTTGCCCCTCGTGCCGAAATGGGACAGGGTGTCAGAACCACATGGGCCGCGCTGATCGCCGAAGAACTGGACGTGGATATGGACCAGATAACCGTTCTGCACGGCCCGGCGGCGGCGGCCTATTACAACTCGGCCCTGATGGGGGAAAGCCTTCCCAACAAGGGCTATGACATCTCGGATTTCCAGCACAATCTGGGCGAGGCGTTGGGTGTGCTCGGCAAAGCGCTAAGCCTGCAAGTCACTGGCGGATCGACCTCGATGAAAGACGGGTTCGAGAGGATGCGTCAGGCTGGGGCCTCGGCCCGCGAAACGTTGAAACAGGCCGCCGCTGACCGGTTGGGCGTTGATCGTAGTGAACTGAAAACAACCTCGGGTCACGTCATCGCCCCGAACGGAGACCAAATCCCTTATACCGCGCTTGCCGTTGAAGTAGCCACACTTGAGCCGATCGAGGCACCTCTGCGTGACCCGTCCGAGTGGCGTTATCTGGGGCAGACCCAACCACGTCTGGACATGGTCGAAAAGGCAACCGGGACGGCTGAGTTCGGCGTCGACGTCCGCTTACCCGGCATGAAATTCGCCGCCGTGCGCATGAACCCCAAGCTGGGCGGCGCGATGAACGGATTTGACGACAGCACCGCGAAAACCATGCCGGGGGTCGAAAAGATCGTTGATCTGGGCACAGGCGTCGCGGTGATTGCCAACAACACGTGGTTGGCCAATCAGGCAGTTGAGGCCATCGACGTGGATTGGGGTGACGCCCCCTATCCGCCCGACACAGACGGTATCTTTGCCAAGATTTCCGAAGCATTCGACGACGCCCCGAACTCGACAATGCGGGATGACGGCGATGTCAGCGTGACGCCCGAGGGTGCGACCGAGATCACTGCGGAATATCGGCTGCCTTATCTGGCCCACGCCACGATGGAGCCGATGAACGCGACCGCGCTTTATACCGGCGACGCGTTGGAACTGTGGTGCGGCAACCAGGCCCCAACGTTAATCCGCTTCCGCGTCGCGAACACAGCGGGCCTCGACACCGAGGCCGTGCAGATCCACACCACCTATCTGGGCGGCGGCTTTGGTCGTCGGGGTGAACTCGACTTCGGCGAGATCGCCACCAAGGTTGCCATGGCTATGCCCGGAACGCCGGTTCAAACCACGTGGAGCCGCGAAGAAGACATGCGCCACGACTATTTTCGCCCCGGCGCCATCGCCCGCATGCGCGGAGCGGTGCAGGACGGAAAGGCGGTCCTGATCGACGGCAAGGTCGCGGCGCAGTCCTGCACGCAACAGGCGGTGACGCGATACACCGGTATGCCCGGCGCAGGACCAGATAAGGTGTTGGTCGAGGGCTTTTTCAACCAGCCCTACGCGGTGCCGAATTACCGGATGAGCGGCCACATCGCCAAGCTGGACGTCCCCGTCGGATTCTGGCGCTCGGTCGGCAACAGCCATAACGGGTTTTTCCACGAAACGTTCATGGATGAGATGGCCCATGCCGCCGGTCAAGATCCACTGGAGTTCCGGTTGGAGTTGATGAAAACAGAACACGCACCTTCGGCGGGATGTCTGGAAGCAGTGCGCGAGATGTCCGGTTGGACGGGTCAGGCTCAGGATGGCGTGGGGCGCGGAGTGGCCTTTACCTACAGCTTCGGCACCCCGGTCGCTCAGGTGATCGAAGTGGTCGACGAAGACGGCACCATCCGTATCAACAAGGCATGGATCGCCTGTGACATGGGGCTGGCTCTGGACCCCGAAAACGTCAAGGCGCAGATGTTCGGCGGCATGATGTATGGCTTGTCTGCGGCCTGCTACGGCGAGATCACCTTTGCCGAAGGCGAGGTCGAACAATTCAACTTCCCCGACTATGACGCGCTGCGTATGCACACCGCGCCGCAGGTCGAAGTGCGCGTATTGGAAACCAATCGCCACATGGGTGGCGCGGGTGAGCCCGGCACGCCTCCGTCGATGCCCGCACTCGGTAATGCACTGTTCGATCTGACCGGGGAACGCGCCCGCATCCTACCGCTGATCAATCAGTTCAACCTGCTGGTCTGATCGCGCTGCGCCGGTCCGGTGCCTCTCATAAGGGCCGGCGCGAAACTCACGCCGTTTGCTGAATCAACCCGGCGTCCGATCCTGTCGCCCAGGCGCGTACGGCTGCACCGAACGCCTCGAACAGGGGGCGGGAGACCGGATCGTTGATAGCATCCCACTCGGGGTGCCATTGCACCGACAGGGTAAATCCGGGCGCATCCTTGATATAGATCGCCTCGGGCGTGCCATCAGGCGCATGTCCATCGATCACTACACGCTGTCCGACGGTTTTGATGCCCTGACCGTGCAACGTGTTGGTCATCACCTCGGGGGCTCCGAACAGTTTATTAAACACCCCGCCTTCGCTCAATGACACCACGTGGCGCAGGGCGAACTTTTCTTCAAGCGTCCCGTCCGGCGGCATGCGGTGATTCATTCGACCCGGTAGATCGCGTATTTCAGGATAAAGCGTTCCGCCCATCGCCACGTTGACCTCTTGGAAACCACGACAGATACCCATGAACGGCTGGCCGCGTTCCACACAGGACCGCACCAGAGGCAGGGTGATCGCATCTCGCGCCCGATCAAATTCACCATGCGCGTCGGTGGCATCCTCGCCGTATTCCTCGGGATGCACATTTGGGCGCCCGCCGGTCAGCAGGAACCCGTCGCAGACCTCGAGCAATTCCTCGACCGTAACGTAGCGCGGATCGGAGGGGATTAGCAGCGGCAGGCAGTGCGAAACGTTAGCGACAGCTTCGGAATTCATCGTTCCGCCTGCATGCGTCGGATATTCATCGTTCATGAGGTAAGAGTTGCCGATGATACCGACGACAGGCCGAGACATTCCGTATTCCTTGTTGTTATTTGATTAACAGGAAAGCTATCCGCAGCAATGGAAACGTGCAACAGAACACGCCCTGCATGACAGCGCAAGGACGTGTTCAATCACGCACACATCGTTCTGATTTTCAGTCAAATCTCAGGACATTGTCGCGAAATCAGCCATCATTTCGGAATTATTTCCCCGAAACCACCACCACTCATCAGCAAAGACCGGTTGAAATCAGATTTCCCCGGTCAAGCCTGCTGCCTCAATTCCGGTCACTCCCGCGGTCGCATCATTGTCCGAGGTATCGCCGGTCACGCCCACTGCCCCGATAATTTCGCCCTTTCGGTCCCGCAGAAGAATGCCGCCCGGAACCGGCACGACCTGACCGCCATAGACGCCATTCACAGCGGCCATGAAATAGGCCTGCGCCTCGGCCCGCTGCATTTGCGCCGTGCCCGCCAGGCCCAGCATGACCGAGCCATAGGCTTTACCGTGAGCAATCGCAAAACGGCCGGGGGCGGCACCGTCCTCGCGCTCAAACGCGATCACGTGACCGCCCGCATCCAGCACCACAACGGACAGAGGCTTCAACTCCATCTCGCGGCCTGTTTCCATTGTTTTTCGAATGATCGTGCGGGCTTTGCGTAATGATACTGCCATGTTCCGTCCTCTCTGTGTGTCGGATTAAAGGCTGGCTTTCAGTTGCAGACGGCGCGCGTGCAGAACCGGTTCGGTATAGCCCGAGGGCTGAATCCGCCCCTTGAAAACCAAGTCGCAGGCGGCCTGAAAGGCGACACCGTCAAAACCAGGCGCCATCGAAGTGTAAACGGGATCGTTTTCATTCTGGTGATCCACCACAGCGGCCATTTTGCGCATCGCAGCCGCGACCTGTTCTTCCGTAACGATACCATGGTGCAGCCAGTTGGCCAGCGCCTGACTGGAAATCCGGCAGGTCGCGCGATCCTCCATCAAACCGATATCGTTGATGTCCGGCACTTTCGAGCACCCCACACCCTGATCGACCCAGCGTACCACATAGCCCAGAATACCTTGTGCGTTGTTCTCAATCTCTCGCGTGATCTCATCATCACCGAGGTTGCGACCATTCAGCAGCGGTATGGTCAGCAGATCGTCCAGCGTGCCGCGCGCGCCATCAGCGGCCAGTTCGTCCTGACGGGCCAAAACATCGATCTTATGGTAGTGCGTTGCGTGCAGGGTCGCAGCGGTCGGCGACGGCACCCAGGCGCAGGTGGCGCCGGATTGCGGGTGGCCAATCTTGGCCTCCAGCATTTCGCCCATCCGGTCAGGCATCGCCCACATACCCTTGCCGATCTGCGCCCTGCCCTTCAAACCACAGGCCAGACCGATATCGACGTTGCGGTCCTCATAGGACGCAATCCACGGCGTGTTCTTGATGTCACCTTTGGGCAGCATCGGGCCTGCCTCCATCGAGGTGTGAATCTCGTCCCCCGTCCGGTCAAGGAAGCCAGTGTTGATAAAGGCCACACGCGATTTAGCGGCGCGTATGCATTCTTTTAGGTTGACCGAGGTGCGGCGTTCCTCATCCATGATACCCAGCTTCACGGTGTTGCGCGGCAGGCCGAGGATGTCTTCGACCATGTCGAATATCTCGACCGAGAATGCCACCTCTTCCGGCCCGTGCATCTTGGGCTTCACCACATAGACCGACCCGGTGACCGAGTTCCCACCCTCGCGCTGCAGGTCGTGCATGGCGATCAGAGTGGTGCAAAGCGCATCCATCAAACCCTCACCGACCTCATTGCCGTCGGCGTCCAGAACGGCGGGGTTGGTCATCAGGTGGCCCACGTTGCGCACCAGCATCAGCGAGCGGCCTTTCAGCGTGGCTTGGTCACCGCTGGCCGTGGTGTAATTGACGTCGCCCGCGAGATTGCGGGTGAATGTGTTGCCGCCCTTGTTGACCTCTTCGGTCAGGTCGCCCTTCATCAGGCCCAGCCAGTTGCCATAGGCAACGACCTTGTCCTCGGCATCGACGCAGGCGACAGAGTCCTCACAGTCCATGATCGTCGACAGGGCCGATTCCAGCAGGACATCTGCAATGCCCGCCGGATCGGAGGCACCGATTGTACTGGACGGGTCAATTGCGATTTTGACGTGCAGGCCGTTATTCTTCAGCAACACAAATTCGGGGCATTCAGGCGCGCCGCCAAAACCGACAAAGCGCGACGGGTCGGCCAAAGCAGGTAAAAGTGTTCTGTTTTCAATACGAAGTTCGGACGCATCCGCCCACGACCCGCCGGCCAGAGGCACGGCGTCGTCCAGAAATCCTTTGGCCCAGGCAATCACGCGTGCACCGCGCTCTGCGTCATAGCCTCCGCCTGCTGGCAGATCACCCATCGCGTCAGTACCGTAAAGCGCATCATACAAACTGCCCCAGCGCGCGTTGGCGGCGTTCAAGGCAAAGCGCGCGTTGGTGATTGGCACGACCAGTTGCGGACCAGGGGTCAGGGCAATCTCGGGATCGACATCTGCGGTTTCGATCTGGAAGGCATCGCGTTCCTCGACCAGATAGCCGATCTCGCGCAGGAAGTCCTGATAGGCGGTGGCATCATGCGCCTGCCCGTTGCGATCCAGATGCCACGCATCGATCTTTCCCTGAATCTCTTCCCGCTTTGCCAGCAGCGCACGGTTCTTCGGACCCAGATCGGTCACCATCCGCGCAAGACCGTTCCAGAAAACTTCGGGTGCAACGCCAGTTCCCGGTAATGCCTGACCCTCAATGAACTCGGCCAAAACTGCATCGACCTTAAGTCCACTCCATGTTTGCCTGCTGCTCATGCCTCTACCCTTCGATTGTACGCGACTGTATACGCTCCTCAATTAGGTCGGATGTTTCCGATAGGCAACACGTCTTGGCCTGTTGCAGAGGTGATCCGTTAGGTCACATGAAAATCATCACGCAATTGATGGCCCCGTGAACAAGCCGCCTTACACCGCTTGCAGCCCACCGTCACAGCCCATAACGTCGCGCCAGACACGAACCGATGCGAGGCCCCCGATGCGTGACGCCGCCCCTACCACGATCTACCTGAAAGATTACACGCCCTTTGGATATCTTGTGGACAGTGTGCATCTGACCTTTGATCTGGCCGATCACGCGACCCATGTGACCTCTCGCATTGCCTTCAAACCGAACCCCGATGCGACGGACCGGACTTTCTTTCTGCATGGAGAAGACTTGGCGTTGATCCGCGCTGTCATCGACGGGGTCGAGATCACCCCCGAGGTTTCAGACAAGGGCCTGACCGCTGATGTCCCCGATGCGCCTTTCATCTGGGAGGCTGTCGTCGAGATCGACCCTGGCAATAATACCGCACTTGAGGGGCTGTATATGTCGAACGGCATGTACTGCACCCAATGTGAGGCTGAGGGCTTTCGCAAAATCACCTATTACCCTGACCGCCCCGATGTGATGTCCACCTTCACCGTGCGCATCAATGGGGACCTTCCGGTACTTCTTTCCAACGGCAATCCCACGGGTCAGGGCGAAGGCTGGGCCGAATGGACGGACCCGTGGCCCAAACCCGCCTACCTGTTTGCGCTGGTTGCCGGAGACCTCATCGCTCACTCCGACCAGTTCACAACCATGTCGGGCCGCGACGTGGAATTGAACCTGTGGGTGCGCCCGGGCGATGAGGGCAAATGCGCCTTCGGCATGGAGGCGCTGAAGAAGTCGATGAAATGGGACGAGGACGTCTACGGCCGCGAATACGATCTGGAAGTGTTCAACATCGTGGCCGTGGATGACTTCAACATGGGCGCGATGGAGAACAAGGGGTTGAACATCTTCAACTCATCCGCTGTTCTGGCCAGCCCCGAAACATCAACCGATGCCAATTTCGAGCGGATTGAGGCGATCATCGCGCACGAATATTTTCACAACTGGACCGGCAACCGGATCACTTGTCGCGACTGGTTCCAGCTATGCCTGAAAGAGGGCCTGACCGTTTTCCGCGATGCGCAGTTCACCTCTGACATGCGCTCGGCCCCGGTGAAACGCATCCAAGACGCAATCGACCTGCGAGCGCGGCAATTCCCCGAGGATAACGGGCCGCTTTCGCATCCAGTACGCCCCGAGAGTTTCCAGGAAATCAACAACTTCTACACCGCTACCGTTTATGAAAAAGGCGCCGAGGTGATCGGGATGCTGAAACGGTTGGTGGGGGATGAGGCCTATGCGCAGGCACTGAATCTTTATTTCGACCGCCATGACGGGCAGGCCTGCACTATCGAAGACTGGCTCAAGGTATTCGAAGATACGACGGGCCGCGATTTGAGTAAGTTCAAACGTTGGTACAGCCAGTCCGGCACGCCGCGTGTGGCCGTGGCCGAGGATTACGCGGACGGCACATACACCCTGACTCTGTCGCAGCGCACCGAGCCGACCCCCGGACAGTCCGAGAAACTGCCGCAGGTGATTCCGGTTGCCGTCGGTCTTCTAGGTCCCAACGGAGATGAAGTTCGCACGACCAAGATTCTGGAACTGACGGAAACCGAACAGAGCTTTCAGTTCTCCGGGCTGGCCGCCAAGCCGGTGGCCTCGATCCTGCGCGATTTTTCGGCGCCGGTCATTCTGGAGCACGACCACACGGATGCCGAGCGCGCCTTTCTGCTGGCCCATGACACCGACCCGTTCAACCGCTGGCAGGCCGGGCGGTCGCTGGCGCAGGGCACACTAATACGCATGATCCGCGAAGACAGCGCGCCCGGCACTGACTATCTGGATGGCATGCTGGCCGTGCTGCGCGACGGCGATTTGGACCCGGCCTATCGTTCTCTGATGCTGGGCCTGCCGACGCAATCCGAATTGGCCGCCACGCTGCACGAAAGCGGAGATATCCCCGATCCGATGGCGATCTGGAGGGCCGTGGAAACCTTGCGGCAGGCGACAGCGCAACATGTGCAGGACCTGTTGCCACGGCTTCACAGTGAAACCCTGATTGACGCGCCATTCCTGCCCAATGCAGAGCAGGCGGGCAAACGCGCGCTAGCCGGCGCGGCACTGTACCTGACATCGCGACTGGATGGTGGCACCAAGGCCATCGAGGAGTACGCATCCGCCAACAACATGACCCACCAGTTGACCGCCCTCTCGTGTCTGTTGCGCGCTGGCTCAGGGCAGCAGGAATTGGCTGCTTTCTATGATCAGTGGCAGCATGATCGGCTGGTGATGGACAAGTGGTTCGGCCTTCAGGTGACCACGGCCGACCCCGAGGCCGCAGCGGGCATTGCCCACGCGCTGACAGAACACGCCGATTTCAATTGGAAAAATCCCAATCGATTCCGCGCGGTCATGGGGGCTCTGGCCATGAACCATGCCGGTTTCCATCATGCGGACGGGGCCGGATATGCGTTGCTTGCAGACTGGCTGATCCGCTTGGACCCGGTAAACCCGCAGACAACGGCGCGGATGTGTACGGCATTTCAGACTTGGAAACGTTATGACCCCGACCGTCAGGCCCTGATCCGAACTCAGCTGACCCGCATCGGCGACACGTCGGACCTGTCGCGGGATACCACGGAAATGGTGACGCGAATCCTCGGCGCATGACCCCGTTCACCTTCACGCGCCACAATCGGACGCCGCGCGCTGTCCTGATCCTGACCTGTGTCTACGCGGCGCTTGCGGCCCTGCTGATCCTTTTCGATGCGGCGTGGTGGCTGGTCGGACTGTTGGCCCTGTCTACCCTGCCCGCCCTTTGGGACATCGTGCATGGAACACGTGCGGGCATGACGCTGGATAACGATCGGATAGGATGGTTCTCGGGCAATCGCGAAGCCGAGGTAGCTTTGGCCGATATCGACTACATCCGCTTCGACACCCGCTGGGACTTTTCGGTGCGCGTCTCGCTGGTTCTGGCATCGGGCAAGCGAATTCGGCTGCCGGACGAATCCACACCACCCCACAAAGAGCTTGAAATCGCCCTGCAAAAGGCCGGTTTCCGAGTTGAGCGACATCATTTCAACGTTTTCTGAAACAATGTGCCCCAAAGGAAACCATTCCACCGGCACTGCTCCTAACATCCTGCAAAAAGCTTGAATTTGAGGTGAATTTCAGTCAACATCCCTAGTCAGCTTACCTGTTTGTTTCGGTTTCGAGTTTTGCCATGTTTCGGTTTCTAAGGGCACGTAAGGCCCGTTCTTCTTTACCTTCCCGTCAATTCACGCAGGACGTGCGCGCTGCGGATTGCGCTGTTACGGCTGCCATGCCGGACACAGGGCAACTGAATATTCCGCTGGCTAGCACCTGTGCCGGGGATCTGATTGGCCGAGACACCATTGAACAAGGGCGCACGCTGGCCAGGCAGGACCGCTGGGCCGAGTTGTCCCGACAAATGCGCGCCGCAGACGAAACCCGCGCGACCGCACCCGACGGGATGCCGATTGCGGATTTGCTGGCATTTGGCGCCCGCTCCGACGTTGTACTGGCGGTGGAACACGCCCTGTCTGACGGCGCCGCCCTGTCCGAATATGACCTTCTTGGCGGTATCTCCGAACTGGAAGACGAAATGCGCGCGCATCCCGATGATCCTATGATCACGCTTGTGGTCGCGCTGACGCATATCGACCTGGCCTGGGCTTGGCGCGGGACTGCGACGGATGCCACGTTGCCTCCGCTGCACCGGTCGCGCTGTGCCGCGCATTTCGACCGGGCCGCGGCGCTACTGCCGAAATGCCGCGCAACCGCGCCGGCCAGCCCTTTGGCTGCCGCAGCCGGTTGCGCCCTGCTGGCCGGTCGGCGGAAAACCGACCTGCGCGTAGCGGAAGAATACGAACGGCTGATCACGCTGGACCCAAATAACCAGCGCCATATGCGGGCGATGGGCACGCATCTACTGCCGCGCTGGTTCGGCAGCTACGAAGAGCTTGAGGTTCAGGCACTGCGTAATGCGGCCCGCACCCGCGACGTCTGGGGGGCCGGCGGCTATACTTGGGTGCAGTTTGACGCCATTGCTTTGGATGAAGAGGCCTGCGCGCGACTGGATGTCGAGTATTTTCTGGAGGGTTTGAACGACATTCTACGTCGCCGTCCGGATCAGCAAACGGTCAACATGCTTTCAGCCTATTGCGCCACCACGATTCAGAACGGGTTGGGCCTGCATGAGCAGGCCGATCTGGTGCGCTCGCAAATTCACGAAGCCGCCAACTGGCTGATCCGCGACCACATGACCGAACTGCACCCACTGATCTGGGCGCACGCTGCGAGCGGTTTCAACAACTCGGTTCGCATCAACTCGGCCGAACGGTTCGCCGCCCGCGGCCAACGCCAAGCCTTGCGCGCCATCGGCGATTTGTTCCGCGACGAATTGCGAAGCGGCATGGATGTGACGTTCACACCGTCGGGCCTGCGCCTGTCTGAGAACTGATTCCCCCTTGCCCCTAGACCGCACCGGGCCTAATACGCAGGCTTAGACTTCTGCGGAAATGAGGCGCGCCATGCTCGACCTGACATACGAAATGCCCAAACCCAAAACCATTGCCGGGGCCCAGCACGATTGGGAACTGGTGATCGGGATGGAGGTGCACGCTCAGGTTTCATCCAATGCCAAACTGTTCTCGGGCGCGTCGACCCAATTCGGGGCCGAACCAAACTCGAATGTGGCCTTTGTGGACGCGGCGATGCCGGGCATGCTGCCGGTAATAAACGAGTTCTGCGTTGAGCAGGCTGTCCGTACCGGACTGGGCCTTAAGGCGGAAATCAACCTGAAATCGGCGTTTGACCGCAAGAATTATTTCTACCCGGACCTACCGCAGGGCTATCAGATCTCGCAGCTTTATCACCCCATCGTGGGCGAAGGTGAAGTGCTGGTCGAGATGGGAGACGGCACCGCGCGCATGGTCCGCATAGAACGCATCCACATGGAGCAGGACGCAGGTAAGTCCATCCACGACATGGACCCACACATGTCCTTCGTTGACCTGAACCGGACCGGCGTCTGCCTGATGGAGATCGTCAGCCGCCCCGACATTCGCGGACCGGAAGAAGCGGCTGCATATATTGTCAAGCTGCGTCAGATCCTGCGCTATCTGGGCACCTGTGATGGCAACATGCAAAACGGCAACCTGCGGGCGGATGTAAACGTCTCGATCTGCTTGCCCGGTGCCTATGAGAAGTATCAGGAAACACAGGATTTCTCGCATCTGGGCACCCGTTGCGAGATCAAGAACATGAACTCGATGCGCTTTATCCAGCAAGCGATCGAAGTCGAGGCGCGTCGCCAGATTGCCATCGTTGAAAGTGGCGGCAAGGTCGATCAGGAAACGCGGCTTTATGACCCGGACAAGGGCGAAACACGGTCGATGCGGTCCAAGGAAGAGGCGCACGACTATCGCTACTTCCCCGACCCGGATCTGCTGCCGTTGGAGATTGAGCAGGCATGGGTGGACGACATCGCTGCAAAACTGCCCGAACTGCCCGACGACAAGAAGGCGCGGTTTATCAGCGAATTCGGCCTGACCGACTATGATGCCTCGGTTTTGACCGCCGAAGTGGAATCGGCTGCTTATTTCGAAGAAGTCGCCAGGGGTCGCAGCGGCAAGCTGGCTGCGAACTGGGTGATCAACGAGCTGTTTGGCCGCCTGAAGAAAGAAGACCACGACATCACCGAATCCCCGGTATCCCCGGCGCAATTGGGTGCGATCATTGATCTGATTTCCTCGGATGCGATCTCGGGCAAGATCGCGAAGGACCTGTTCGAGATCGTCTACACCGAAGGCGGCGACCCGGTACAGATCGTCGAAGAGCGCGGCATGAAACAGGTGACGGATACCGGCGCCATCGAAGCGGCTTTGGACGAGATCATCGCCGCCAATCCGGCGCAGGTTGAAAAGGCCAAGGTAAACCCGAAACTGGCCGGCTGGTTCGTTGGTCAGGTGATGAAAGCCACCGGTGGCAAGGCCAACCCGAAGGCAGTAAACGAACTGGTCAGCCAAAAGCTGGGTTCGTAAACCGATCAGGGCATGAATTGTTAGCGGCGGAGTTTGCACAAAACCCCGCCGTTTTTCTTTTCCACCTCTTTCCACGCGATGATGACTTTCCCAAAATCTCCAGCATGTTAGATTGCCGGGAACCGACAACCAGGAAAACCCGATGCAGCGCTACGAATACAAAGTTGTCCCCGCCCCGCAAAAAGGCGTCAAAGCCAAGGGCGAGAAAACCGCAGAAGGCCGGTTTGCCGCGTCGATTGAACAGGTGTTGAACAAGATGGGTCAGGACGGCTGGGAGTACCAGCGCGCCGAACTGCTGCCCAGCGAGGAACGCGCGGGCCTGACAAGCTCGACCGTGAACTGGCGGAATGTACTGGTCTTTCGGCGTGAGATCGAAACTGATTTGATTTCGGCGCGGACAGATGAAAACATCGCACAGGCAAAGCCTATTCCCGGCCCCGAGATGGTTCAGGCCCCAGCTCCCATTTCAGAAGATGTCAAAGAGCCTCCACTCTCTTTGAAAGGGGCTGAAAAGGTGACAGAGCCGCCCAAAGACGAAAACTCGCGCTAGCCGTTTCTCAAGCCTCATTTTACAAGAATTTATTACTTATAGTGAAATCTGCCCTTTTCTTTTCAACGTCTCTGTTGACGTTCACGTTGATGGCACACGCCGCTGTCGCCGAAACAGTCACAGACCTGCAATGCCTTGAAGCTGAGTGGTCTGAAAGCATAAGCAAACTGCAAAAGAACCGCGCGACGGTCTGGCAATGGTTGCACCGCATTATCAACAGACCCGATCAGGTTGAATGCAGCGACGAAGAATTTGTCAGCGCAAACCCTGACTGGCTTACACAGCCCGAGTACTCATGGACCTGCCTCAACGGTCAATCCAGTCTGACTACGACGCTGAGTTTTCAACAGCCCGACGAAAAACAACGCGATGCCACACGTTCCGGGCTGATGGTTCTGGGTAAGTTAAACGGGGTTTTGAACCCGGAATTCGCAGGTTCTGTGCAAACAGCGTTTAAAGACGTTGCGCAGAAATTTTCTGAAACACTCGAGGAGCTCGAGTCTGCGGGCGTTGAAACAGCACATAACCCCAAACCCAAAAGCTCAGCTTCTGCGGTGACAAACTCGGAAGAGGCCCTTTCGATAGGCGATTTGTTGGCAAATGCCCTTCCCTTGCAAAACAACTGGGGATTAACCGCCGACCTTGCTTGGACGCCAGCCCCGTTAGAAATTCCGGAGGACAGGAGTGACCTGGCCAGATCGCGTTTTCTCACAGATATGCGGACCCGGATCGGGAATGTGCGACACATAAACTATATTTTACAAAGGTTCGAAGGAACGCACCTCCGGCCCGGTATCGCAACGCAAAACGCCGCGGTGGCTTATGCAAGTGCTGTTGCGGTAACCGAGCGAAAAGCAGAAGTCTGGGCCGCGGAAAACCTTGGTATCGCGGCGCGGAGCTTTCGCTTGTTCGGTGAGGAGGTGGATCTGCTGCAACGCGATGCGAACGGGATCTCGGTAATCGCCCTACGCTCATGGTCGAAGTCATCAGGAACCGATTGGCAAAGCACCACCGACGCCCAATTCGCCGAAGGCGTGAATGAGCTGGTGCTCTATTTTCAGCCACAGCCGGATTTCGAACGACAGAACACTGGGAGCAGCGATTGCAGGATCACCAAAACCTTCCCATGCCCGCCGTTCAAGAAAACCAACACCATTCAGAATTTTCTGTCAGACGACTGGACCGAGGCCTGCGGGAACGCAGAAGGGTGCCAAATTACATCGCTCCGCTGGATCAACGACCACGTGGCGATACGGACCCGTTTGCGCGCAAAAAACGCGGATGCCGCGTATCTTTCCCGATTTGCGGCAAAGATGTTCACCCTGAGAACCAAGGCACTGCTGACCGCCTTTGAACCCGACCCTGGATTTGATCCCGCGCAAGCCTGCAAGTAGCTAGGCCGATTGGCCGTTCAGACCCCGATATCCAAAGCGAGCGCGTGAATGCGCGGCACGATATCGCCCAGCGCCTTGTGGACTGCGCGATGGCTGGCGACACGGGATTGTCCCTCGAACGCGCTGGCACGGATGCGGACGTTGAAATGGCTTTCACCACCGTCCTGATAACCCGCGTGACCGCGGTGGCTTTCGCTGTCGTCGACCACTTCTAGTTCGCGCGGATCAAAGGCAGCTTGCAGGCGGGTTCGGATTTCGTCGGTTACGGTCATTTTTCGCTCAGCGGTAAAAAATTTTACCGCCCCCCTCTTCTACTTTCGGCTGCTTAGATTAAACTGCTGCCTCCGAGTCGAGAAGATGCGTTCTTAAGGATCACAGCATGACGAAATCAGACCCTTTCGGATTCGATATGTCCGTCTCCAGCGCCAAGAAAAAGAATCCGCGTGGGCGTCGGGGGATGTCGGGTGCGTCTGAAACATCGGTGCGAATCTGTGACCATCCCGGCTGTAAGGAGGCGGGCAAGTTCCGCGCGCCCAAAGCGCCGGATGTTCTGGATGATTTCTACTGGTTCTGCCAGCAGCACGTGCGTGAATATAACCAGAAATGGAATTTCTTCGACGGCACCACCGAAGCCGAGCTGAACGCGCAGCGATCCAAGGACAAGGTGTGGGAGCGTGAGACCAAGCCCATGGGCGATCCCGAGGCGCGCGCCTGGGCACGTCTGGGCATTGAGGATCCGCATCAGGTACTGGGTGCAAACGCCACCAAGAATCCAGGCCGTACTGCGGGCGGCGGTGGTCGTCGCCTGCCCCCCACCGAACGCCGCGCAATCGAGATCCTTGAGGCCAAGGACAACTGGACCAAGGCCGAGGTGCGCAAGGCTTACAAAAAGCTGATCAAGGTGCTGCACCCGGACATGAACGGCGGCGACCGGTCTCAGGAAGAACAGCTGCAAGAGGTCGTCTGGGCCTGGGATCAGATCAAGGACAGCCGGAACTTTAAATAAGTCTGGCAAACCTTTACGCGACAAAACGGGTTTCGTACCTTGCGTGGGTGAAACAGGCGGCATCACCCGCCTGGGCCTTTCGAGATACGAAACCCATGGCGCGAAAACAGCAAAAACCGCTGAAGGCAAAGATACAGCCGGATCATCCATTTTCTGACATCATCGACGATGCGTACAGGGTCTTTGCCTATTCGAAACCGCCCAGCATCGAAGTCTGTGAAGGCTGCTGCATGGAAGCAGATTTCGAGGCGGACTTTTTCGCGCCCCCGATTGCAGAACTTCCTCTTCACTATCTGCAGGACTGGTTTTTCGCCGCGTACGATCCGAAGGGTATTGCCAAGGCGACATGGGGTTATCTCCTGCCCCGGATACTCGAAGTTCTGGCCGTGGACGAAGACCTTGCCAGCGTCGGGTTGGAGGTCAGCCTGAACCGGTTTGAAACCGGAAACCCGGACAACTGGTCCACTGATGAATGGCAGGTTCTGGATCGGTTTCAGCGCGCCTATCTCAAACGCGAAATCGGGCGAGACAATTGCTATCTGGACGACACTATTTGCATGTTTGGCCTGGCGGGGTGGTCCCAAGAGGTACTGTTTGAACAGGTTGCCGCGACACCAGACCCGATATTGGTACAACGCTTTTGGCACGACTGGTGCGCGCATTGCATTCCAGGGCGCGAATCCGTCTGGATCACCGCGTTCTGGGAAAGCCCGGGCAACACGAAAGCCTTCGAATTCTATACGTCCAAAGCATTGTACGACAGGGTTGCCCGCTTTGCACTCGACGAGAACACTCCACAGAACCTGTCAGAGAAGGCGTTGGCCGTAGCCAGCGTTATTGAGAACAACGCCGACTGGAACATAAGCGGGTAAGCTCGGCATTTCAGTCTTCTGCGCCTCTTCGCTGTCCTCACCCTGTTACAAATGCTTGTTACGCCATGTTCCATGAGTGGGCCCTTTTGCCCACATCCAACTTGTGATCTTTCCCCAATGGAACACGATATGGAACACTTCATTTCCCTCGTACATGCGAATGTTCTTTTGATTACAATCACTTCGATCCTACTACTTAGCGGATACCTCGCCCTGAACCTGCGTCTACCGCATCTGGGTCTGTGGCCCAGCACCAGCGGCTGGCGGCATCACACGGCCTTTGGTCTGTACCGGCTGTTCTGCAGAGCCACCGTTGTTTTCGCCTTGTCCGAGGTCTGGGTGAATGGCTGGGATTACTGGGTGCGGCATGCAATCGGCGTGCCGGTTATGCTGCTTTCGTTTGGTATTACACTGTGGGGCTATCGCTTTCTGGGTCTCGACAACACCTACTGCGAAAGCGAGAGGTTGGTGACCGGCGGCATGTATGCCTATTCGCGCAACCCGTAATAGGTGACTTCGGTCTTGGCGACTGTGGGACTGGGGATCGCCAGCGGGTCGTGGACGACCCTAGCGCTGGTGGCTGCGCTGTTTTTGATCTATTTCCTTTTCGTTCTGAACGAGGAACGCTGGTTGCTACAGGGCTATGGGCAGACGTTCCAGGACTACATGCAATCCACGCCGCGTTTGTGGACGAACGCAGCCTGATCCGGGCTCGGGACGCAATTCTCGACTGATCAAAGTGTAGGGATAAGGCCAGTTTCAAAGAAAGATTTGCCGAAGCTGCAGCACACGCGGCTTTCCCTTGCCCTTGCTCGCAATATGTTGCACCACACACGGGTTCAAACCCGGCAATACGGGCCAAAGGATAAGGACGACGCGCATGGCTGACGGATCGATTGATATCAACGCAAAACCCACCGAGGATATCTCGGTCCGTGAGGTGTTTGGCATTGACAGCGACATGGCGGTCAAGGGCTTTGCCGAGCGCAGCGATCGGGTGCCGGTTATCGACCATACCTACAAGTTCGACCCCGAGACCACGCTGGCGATTCTGGCGGGCTTTACTCATAACCGCCGGGTGATGATTCAGGGCTACCACGGCACCGGCAAATCGACCCATATCGAACAGGTGGCCGCCCGTCTGAACTGGCCCGCCGTGCGTGTGAACCTGGATAGCCACATCAGCCGGATCGACCTGATCGGTAAGGACGCAATCAAGTTGCGCGACGGCAAGCAGGTCACCGAATTCCACGAAGGCATTCTGCCTTGGGCTCTGCGGAACCCCGTCGCCATCGTGTTCGACGAATATGATGCAGGCCGTGCGGACGTGATGTTCGTGATCCAGCGCGTACTTGAGCATGACGGCAAGCTGACACTGCTGGACCAGAATGAGATTATCACGCCGAACCCGAACTTCCGCCTGTTTGCCACCGCAAACACCGTAGGTCTGGGCGATACAACCGGGCTCTATCACGGCACGCAACAGATCAACCAGGCGCAGATGGACCGCTGGTCGTTGGTCTCGACGCTGAACTACCTCAGCCACGATGCAGAGACGATGATCGTTCTGTCCAAGGCGCCGCACTATAACACCGAGAAGGGCCGCAAGACCGTCAGCCAGATGGTCACCGTCGCCGACCTGACCCGGACCGCCTTCATGAATGGTGATCTGTCCACGGTGATGAGTCCTCGGACCGTGATCAACTGGGCGCAGAACGCCGAGATTTTCCGCGACATAGGTTACGCCTTCCGCCTGTCCTTCCTGAATAAATGCGACGAGTTGGAACGCCAGACCGTTGCCGAGTTCTATCAGCGCTGCTTTGACGAGGAACTGCCCGAAAGTGCAGCAAGCGCAAGCCTGGGCTAAGACGTGCAATTTGCCGAGCAAAAATGCGTGTTCATTCACGTCCCGAAAACCGGAGGAAACTTCTTTACGCGGTGCTTCCTTCGGTTTTCCGACGACGCGATCGTCACCAGTGGACATCAGGACGGCTCAGACCGATTTGAACTGAATGGCGAAGCGACCAAGTCCAAGCACCAATCCCTGGCAGAGTACAGTGACCTGATCGGCCCGGCCTTTTCCGATTATACCGCTTATGCCTTTGCCCGGCCTCCGGTCGAGCGGATGATTTCACTGTATTATTCGCCCCACCGTTGGATGCGCGAACAGGAGGATGGCGGCTTTGGCCTCGATGCCCGCAACGAACCTATCGATTTGCAGGAATTTGAGGCGCTTGTGTCATCTAACCATTCCATCTCGGATCTGCTCGACACCCGGAATATCCCGGCGCGCTTGATGCTCAACACCAGTGCCCTTCACGCGTCCGGGGCACGTGTTTCGCTGCTGAATTTCGCAGATCTGCAAAGTGGGCTGAAAAGGTTTGGACGAAAAAACGGGTTCGATTTGTCCGACATTCCCGCCAAAAAGGTGAATTCGAGCGCCGTCAACAATCCGAATGCACTGAATGCCGGTCAAATGGACCGGTTGGCGGAGGCCGTCCTGGATTCGCACCACGGCAAAGATCAGGAGTTCTTTCCTGCGACTGGCCTGAAAGGCGTATTGGACAGCGTTTCAAGGTGGTTCAACCTGTACGCATAGGCGCAAACGCGACCGTTCGGCACCCCCCCTTTTTGTGTGGTGTTCTCACAACCGGTTGAATAATTTCACGCAAGTATTTGTTTATACGAGCATTGCCCGTGAGCATTCAAAGCATGTCGTTTTTCAAAGCGCTTCTTTTATTGCCTCTGCCGTTACACTGACTATTACAATGCCGTTGCAGGCGCTTCCCGCCGGGACAATGGACCGCATCAAGCTGTTTACCTATTGCTCCGGATGGCTCGAGGCGTTGGCCACACGTCAACGCACCAGATGGAAGAACAGGTCGCGTCGGTTAACGGTCTGCAGCAGGAATTCGACCTTTTGCTGGACACAATTCTCCTCTGGTCCCTGTCCGAAAGGGTTGAGGCACCCAGGCCCGTGAGCGACCGGGACGAGGTGGCCTCGCTGCTGGCCGACATGGACTACAGCTTTGACGAACGGGCCGCCGCAAGGGCGGAACGGAAGATTGCGCGTCGAGTTTCCGAATGCCGCAAGGTTTTGCTGTGAACACCGCTCTGGTTTCATGGGAAAACGGGCTTGGCCCTATGGCCAAGGTCCCGGAATGGCTCTAGGTTGCCCGAACAGAACAAGTCTGGACCTGCCACCGATGAGCAAACCCAACGACAACCCCGCCGATCCGTTCAAAAAGGCCTTGGCCGAAGCGACTAAGGTGATGGCGGACGATCCTGAACTGAACGTCTCTTACACGGTCGATCCGTCGGGACTGGCGGGTGAATCGATGCGCCTGCCGCAGGTCAGCCGCCGGATGACACGCGAAGAGGTTTTACTGGCGCGCGGGACGGCGGATGCCTTGGCGTTGCAGCGGCGGTATCACGATGACGCGACCCATTCGCGCTATGCACCTCCGGGTGATATGGCGCGGGACCTCTATGAAGCGATGGAGGTGGCCCGGTGCGAGGCGATGGGCGCGCGGGACATGCCCGGTACGGCCAGCAATATTGACGTTAAGATCGGGCACGAGGCGCTGCGCCGCGGCTATGATCAATGCAAACAGCCCGCGGATGCGCCTCTGGCGGTCGCGGCAGGTTATCTGATCCGCCATCTGGCCACCGGACGCGACCTGCCGCCAGCGGCCGAGAACATCATGAACCTGTGGCGCGGATTCATCGAGGAACAGGCCGGTGGGACGCTGGAAAACCTCGATGATATCCTCTCGGACCAGGCCGAATTTGCCAAGTTCGCGCGCCAGATGATCAAGGATCTGGGCTATGGTGACCAGCTGGGCGATGATCCGGATGAACTGGACGACGAACAGGAAGATCAGGCCGAGGACAACGCCGAGGAACAACCTGATCCCGACAGCACTGGGCAGGACGATCAGGACGAACAAGAGGCTGACGCAACCCCTGAACAAACGCAGGAAGAACAGCAGGACCAATCCCAGGCTCAGGTCTCGATGGACGAGATGGCCGAGGATGAGATGGGCGATGAAGCCGAGATGCCCGAAGGTGAGGCTCCGTTGGAGCCGCCTGCCCCGCCGCCCGCATCCGAGGCCGATCCCGATTACAAGGTGTACCTGAACACCTATGATGAGGAAATCGCCGCCGAGGATCTGGCCGAGCCGGCCGAATTGGAACGTCTGCGCGCCTATCTGGATCAACAGCTGGAGCCGCTTAAGGGCGCGGTCAGCCGACTGGCCAACAAGTTGCAGCGTCGCCTACAGGCGCAACAGAACCGCAGCTGGGAGTTCGACCGCGAAGAAGGCATTCTGGATGCAGGCCGTCTGGCGCGGGTTGTGGCAAACCCAACCACGCCGCTGAGCTTTAAGGTCGAGAAGGACACCGAGTTCCGCGATACGGTGGTGACGCTGCTGCTGGACAACTCAGGCTCAATGCGTGGGCGTCCGATTTCCATCGCGGCGATCTGCGCAGATGTTCTGGCGCGAACGCTGGAGCGCTGCAACGTCAAGGTCGAGATTCTGGGCTTTACCACCCGCGCTTGGAAAGGCGGTCTGGCGCGTGAGGCATGGCTGAACGATGGCCGCCCGCAACAGCCGGGGCGTCTGAATGACCTGCGCCACATCATCTATAAAGGTGCGGATGCCCCCTGGCGGCGCGCCCGACCCAATCTGGGTCTGATGATGAAAGAGGGTCTGCTGAAGGAAAACATCGACGGTGAGGCGCTGGAATGGGCGCATCGCCGGATGCTGGCCCGGCGCGAGCAGCGCAAGATTTTGATGGTTATCTCTGACGGTGCGCCGGTCGATGATTCAACTCTCAGCGTCAATCCCGCGAATTATCTGGAAAAACACCTGCGCGACGTGATCGCCATGGTTGAAAAGCGCAAAATGGTGGAACTTCTGGCCATCGGGATCGGCCACGACGTGACCCGCTACTATGATCGAGCGGTGACGATTACGGATGTGGAGCAACTGGCGGGTGCGATGACCGAGCAATTGGCAGCGCTGTTCGACAGCGACCCACGGGCGCGGGCCCGGGTGATGGGAATGAAGAAGGCCAGCTAGGGCTGGGCTTGCCTCCGGCGGAAGTAATTTCCAAAAAGATTAAGGGGTCAGCCCGATTTGGGAGAGGTAGGAAATGATTCAGTCCTTTGAAGTCACCGCGCGTCCGGAACAGGGGCCGCCACGGTTGGCTGCGCTGCGCATGGAGATTACGCGCGAAGGGTTGGACGGGTTCCTGATCCCACGCTCCGATGCGCATCAAGGAGAATACGTGGCCCCGCGGGACGAGCGGTTGGCCTGGATGACTGGATTCACCGGATCGGCAGGGTTTTGCGCCGCTTTGGCGGACATGGCAGGGGTGTTCGTGGATGGCCGTTATCGAACGCAGGTGAAGGCACAGGTCGCAGCGGAGTATTCACCAGTGCCGTGGCCCGAAATCAGCCTCAGCGCATGGCTGAAAGAGCAACTGCCCAAGGGCGGCAAGGTCGGCTTTGACCCCTGGCTTCACGCCGCAGGTCAGATCGAAAGCGTCCAGAAAGAGCTGGCAGGCACCGGGATCGAACTGCTGCCTTGTGACAATCTGGTGGACCGGGTGTGGGAAAACCAGCCCGATCCGCCGATGAATCCGGTCAAGGCGCATCCGATCGAATTTGCCGGTGACACTGCGTACAACAAGATCGCCCGCCTGGCCGAAACACTGCGCGAGGCCGACTGCTCTGCGGCTGTAATCACATTGCCGGATTCGATCATGTGGCTGCTGAACATTCGCGGCTCGGATATCGGGTACAATCCCGTGGCGCATGGCTTTGCCATTTTGAATGCCGACGGGATGGTGGACCTGTTTATGGCCGAGGAAAAGCTGACCGTCGATCTGGGCGATCAGGTTCGGGTGCATGCGCCAGATACGTTCCTGACCGCCGTCGAATCGCTGGAGGGCATGGTTCAGGTCGACTTGGGTACCATGCCTCAGGCGGTTGCGGACGTTTTGCAGGACCGAATGGTCGACGGTGGCGATCCCTGTGCACTCCCCAAAGCCTGCAAGAACGCGGCCGAAATCGCCGGCAGCGCCGAGGCGCATCTGCGCGATGCGGTGGCCGTGATCGAAACTCTGTGCTGGATGGACGCACAGGCGCCCGGCACACTGACCGAAACGCAGGTGGTCACCCGGCTTGAAGAATACCGCCGCAAGGACAACGCGCTACAGGATATCTCATTCGACACGATTGCAGGCACCGGACCCAATGGCGCGATCATGCATTACCGCGTGACCGAAGAGACCGACAGCCGCCTTGAAGACGGGCACATTCTGGTGCTCGATAGCGGCGGGCAATATCTGGACGGCACCACGGACATCACCCGCACAATTGCAATTGGCAAGGTCGGTGACGAGGAAAAGTCCTGTTTCACCCGCGTGTTAAAGGGCATGATTAACCTGTCAATGCTGCGCTGGCCCGTTGGACTGGCCGGGCGCGATATCGAATGTATCGCCCGCACACCGCTTTGGGCTGCAGGACAGGATTTCAACCACGGTGTCGGGCATGGGGTCGGCGCATATCTGAGCGTTCACGAAGGTCCGCAACGCCTGTCGAAGGTCAGCCATGTACCGCTGCAGCCCGGCATGATTCTGTCGAATGAACCGGGATATTATCGCGAAGGCGCCTTTGGTATCCGCATCGAGAACCTTGTGGTCGTGCAAGAGGCCGAGGCTCTGCTCTGCGGCGACGACGAACGGGCCATGTTGAACTGGCGTACATTGACGTATGTCCCGATCGACAGACGATTGATTGTCGCCGAGATGCTGACAACGGCCGAGCGCGACTGGCTGAACGCGTATCATCGCGACGTTGCGGAAAAGCTTCGCCCAAGACTGGGCGAGGACGCTCAACTGTGGTTGGATGCCGCAACCGCTCCGGTCTGACATCCGAATGTTACATATACCGGGCAGATGAGAAGCCCTCAATAAGGCGAGGAAATACACATGGTAGAGATTACAATCCGCAAGGCTCCGGGAAAATGGAGCGTTCGTTCAGGCGGTGCCGTTTTGGGCGAAAGCACGAATGCACTTGAACTGTCGGAGGGTGATCTGGCCCCAGTGATCTATTTCCCCCGCTCTGACATCGCGATGGCATTTCTGGACATAACCGACAAAGTCACGCACTGCGCGCATAAAGGGGATGCGACGCATTTCTCGATCGTCAACAAATCCTCGGTAACCGAGAACGCAGCCTGGAGCTTTGAGAATCCGTCGCCTGCCATGGCCGAAATCAAGGGTTATGTAGCCTTCTATCCGGTCGAGTCGGTAAAGGTTGAGCAAATTTAGACCATCCCGCCCCTCTGGGGGTTTTGGGGTCAGATTGGTCAATTCTTAAAAAAAGCACTGGCCCTCAAGCCTGTGCTTTTTTGTTTCTGGATGTTGATCCCGGTCTTTCTCATTCTGCCTGTCGACGCAAAGAGATCAGAATGTCCACGATCGCGTCGATCACCTCGGGGTCATCCAAGGTGGGGTCCGGCATGGAAGTTTCTCCAGCTACGGACTGCGGATTGCTAAGGAAGGCTACAAGCTGGCTCCGGTCCCACTCTCCGCCCACCGCAGACAGCGATTGCGAGTAGTCGAAATCCGCCAAACCCGCGACCTTACGCCCGTAAACCTCACCCAGAGATGGGGCGCTGGCGCTGGGCAGAACACCGAAACCATGGCATTCAGCACAACCTTCCAGCGCCGTTTCGACCGCTTCGGCCGTGTGCTTGGACAGATCGAGGTTCGCTATTTTCGAAACTGCGAATTGATAGCTGGGATCAAACTCACCGACAGTCAGGTGCAGCACCTTTTTCTGATCCGTCCACAGAACAATCGCGTCACCGTGTTGATGGACATACCGAATACGAAAACCCAGCGGGATGCGTTCATCAAACAGGATGCTGTCGCCTTTCGTGCGGATACGGAAAAGGCTGTTGCCTGCAAGTGAGCCAGCGATCAGATCGCCGTCCCATGCGGGATGAAAATCCGCGATAGGTGCCAGCGAGCTAACAGCGACGGATGGCAACCAGGAATAAGCCGGTAGTTCGAATTCAGGGTGGCGCCCGTAATCCAGCGTGTCGGGCAGCGGCAACCGGTTATATCGCGTCCCCAGCGAGACCTGCGGCCAGCCGTAGTCATTGCCTTCACGAATTAGGTTCAGTTCATCTCCACCGCGCCGACCATGTTCAACCGCCCACAGCTTGCCCTCGGCGTCAAAGGCAATGCCCTGCATGTTCGAATGACCCTGGCTAACAATATGGTTTTCGCCGGTTTCCAGATCGATTGCGATCACCTTGCCATACATCTGCTCGGGATCCTGAGACAGTGGCACCGGCGCATATATCCCATCCTGAGCATAGTCACCGGCCGCCAGAAAAAGCGTTCCGGTTTCGTCCACACGAAAACGTCCCCCGGCCATGTGCCCCTGAATGGCGCGACCGTTCGGGCTTGGCGCAAGGCAAGGCTCTGTTGAAAATACAAGGCGCCAGTCATCCGCTCCGACCGATAGATCCGCCGCAGCAGTACCGTTCAAATCCGCCCGTGCGATCGAGGTGCGGTAGCAGTTTTGACCTTCGACCCATTCGGTAAACGAAACGAGTAGAACGCCATCAACAACGTCAACATCGTTATAGCGAAAGAAAAAGTGGGCGAAGTTGTAGCTTGGATTCGCCGCTTCAAAATCCAGCATGGCCTTCCACCCGTTGGGCGGGGGGGCAATATCCAGTTTTCTGGCCTCATCCCCGCTAACTTCGAAGAACCCGCCCTCATGCGTCATCAAAATCAGATCGTTGCCCAGACTGGCCAGGGCACCGCCGCCTCCGGCGCGTTCTACCGGGACGTCCAGCGCGCGCATGTTCAGCGCGGTGAAAATGGTCTCGACCTGCGTGGTTTGATCGTCGGCCCAGACTGGCGCGGTATGCGCCACGCCTCCATGGCTTTTGCGCAATTCTTCAATCTCAAGGACCAGCAAAACAAGCGCCACTGCCAGGGCCACCATGACGACCGGGCTTGTCAAAAGCCGTTTTACAAATTTCATTCCCTGACCTCGTTTTTTTTCGTTGGCCGACGCGCGAAAAGTGCTGCTCGTGCACATAGAAACTGGATTTCCCGGCAGTATCAACCCGGCTGAACGTTTCAAACTTCCGAGATCTGTGATTGTGGTTAGCGGGTCCCTGTTGGCAACTGGCCGGCGCCGCAATTGGGCATACCAGTTCACGCGGCTGTTGAGTGCATGTGAGCGGTAGACCGTGCAGAATACGCGTGCTCACCACCGGAGGATGCCATGTCGATCACTCGCCGCCGTTTCGCTGGACTATTGGGGGCTGTTGCGCTGCCCAACGCCCTTTGGGCGCAACAGGATCCTGTGTTAGGGGCCGTCAGGACCACACTCTACGGCAGCAATGCAGAATTCGAGCAGGGCATGGCTTTTCTGGTGCAGCGCGGCAGCCCGGACGTTGTTCCCGCCCTGCTGACCGGAATGCGCTATGGTAGACGGCGCAGCGCCGAGATCGCTAAGGTCATGCAAACCCTGACCGGGGAAAGCATCGGCGCCAACTGGTTCGATTGGATGTTGTGGCAAGAACGGAACCCGCAGGTTGCACCCCACCCCTCATTGATCCCGTTCAAGCGCGAAGTGTTGCTGGGGATCGACCCGAACTTCGACGACTTCCTGCGCACGGAATGTCTGCAGCGGGATAAGATGAAAATCCGGCTGGAAGAGATCGCATGGGGTGGCGTGCGCAAGGACGGCATCCCGTCACTGGACGATCCGGCGCTTATACCGGCCGAACGGGCAGATTACCTAAAAGATGACGATCTGGTCTTTGGCGTCTCGATCAACGGGGATGAGCGCGCCTATCCGCTGCGCATCATGGGCTGGCATGAGATGTTCAACGACGTGATCGGCGGCGTGCCGGTGGCATTGGCTTATTGCACGCTGTGCGGTTCGGGCATTCTGTTTGAAACGCTGGTCCCGGGGCGGCAAAAGCCATTGATCTTCGGCTCGTCGGGGTTCCTGTATCGCTCGAACAAGCTGATGTTTGACCGCGAGACGCATTCGCTGTGGAACCAGTATACCGGCAAGCCCGTCGTGGGTCCGCTGGTCAACAGCGGGATCGAATTGAAACAGCGCCCGGTGGTAATCACGACGTGGGAGAGCTGGAAGGCCTCGCATCCCGGCACCGGCGTTCTTTCGTTGAACACCGGGCACCGGCGCAACTATGGCTCGGGGGTGGTGTATCGCGAGTATTTCGCCTCGCCCGAGTTGATGTTCCCCGCGCTGGTCGATCAATCCTCGCATCGGCAAAAGGACTACGTCTTTGCTATCCGCCAGTTCGGTGCGGCGCGGGCGTGGCCGCTGGAGGCGTTCAGCAGAACCCGGGTAATCAATGACGCGATTGCCAAACGCCCTCTGGTTCTGATCGGTAACGCTGACAAGCGCACTGTTCGCGCCTATGAGAGGAAATCGCACCAATTCAAAGCCTCGGACGGCGGGCTCGTGGATCAGACCGGCCGGAAATGGATCCTGACCGAAGAGGCTCTGATCGGACCGGACGGCACCCGATTGCCGCGGGTCGCAGGTCACGTCTCGTACTGGTTCGCCTGGGACAACTACCTAGGCGACACTGCAACGGTGTATGACGGTTAAGAATGCTCCTCGGCCGCTGTGGCGGCCAGTGCACGGTTATACGCCTTAAGCGCGTCGATATGGAAAAGCGCACCGACCGGGGATTCGTTACCCTCGTCGTCGATCACCACGACCGGAATGCAGGGGATGTCGTCACGATCAAAATAGGGCATTGCCGCTTCCAGTGTGGCACTGGCCTGTACACACAGGCCCTGTTCGATCAGTTCCAACGCTTCGTCTCTGGTGATAGACTTCGCATCACCGATGGGCCGCATCACCGCCCCGGCGCGTAGCATCGCCAGCAGATAGGCCTGCGGCCCTGCGGCCAGATGCACGTCACGGCGTTCCAACTGGGTCAGAAAGAAAGACCGATCCACAAGGCGCGAGGCCAGCGCCGTGGACATCGAGACCGAGACCATCACGGCGAGACCGATTTGCCAATCTCCGGTCAATTCAAAGACAATCATGGTGGTGGAAATCGGCGCGCCCAACACGGCGGCGGCCACGGCCCCCATTCCGGCAAAAGCATAGAGCGTATGGGTCCCGGACACATCCGGCAGCAGCCCCGTGGCGATCAGGCCAAAGGCCAGCCCGGTCAGCGCCCCTATCATCAGCGAGGGCGAGAAAACCCCTCCACCCATTCGCCCACCCATAGTGATCGCCAATGCGACCGTCTTGGTCACCGCAAACAAGATTGCGACAGTCAGCGTCAGATCACCCGCCAAGGCACGGATCGTCGTCTCGTACCCGACGCCTATGATATGTGGGAACCAGATCGCCAGAAGGCCCAGCATTGCCCCGGATACCGCTGGCCGCAGCCAGCGCGGTAGAGACAGGCGGTTTTGGATATGGTTGCCGATGTCCTCGGCGAAAAAGATCGAGCGCATCAGCAGTAAGGAAACCAGCCCGCAGATCAGGCCGAGGATCAGGAAAGCGGGCAGCTCCACATAGAACTGCAATGACCCGGGGGTATCCAGAACGAATTCAGTTACGTCGCCATATTCCAGCCGGTTGATCACTGTACCTGCGACCGAGGCGATAACGATGGGCGCAAAGGCGTGCACGGCAAAGTGGCGCAGCACCACCTCAAGCGCGAACAATGCGCCTGCGATGGGCGAGTTGAAGCTGGCCGATACCGCCGCCGCCACGGCACAACCCAGCAGGTCGCGCCCGGTGATTCCATCAGCGTGAATTCGGTCGCTGACCCAGGTCGAGATCACCCCGGCCATGTGCACCACCGGCCCCTCTCGCCCGGACGACCCGCCGGTGCTGAGCGTGATCAGCGAGGCAAGGAAGGACGCGATCCCCGCCTTACCCTCGACCCGGCCATTTGTCAGCGCAGCGCCCTCGATCACGTCCGCAACCGAGCGCACCCGCCCGTCATCGGTAAACTTGTGCAGGATCAGCCCCACGATCAGGCCGCCGATGATGGGGGTAATCAGGATCAGAAACCACGGAAGTTTCTCGGCATGGCTGTGCAGCAGCAGGATGTCCTCGGTATCATAAACATAGGCCTGCAGCGCACGGATCGCCTTGCGGAACCCCAGCGCCATGAACCCGGCAGCAACTCCGATGGCCAGCGCGATGAACCAGAACTGAATTTGGCTGGGTCCGCGCCGCCGCATAACCCGCCAAGCATCCTTCATCGCGGCCAGAGCCTGATTGAGCTGGTTGCGCAAAACGGTGCGGGTCGATTGGGTCATTGGCCCTCGGGGATCAAGTCTTATCCCTTACTAAGCTACGGGGCGCCCTGATAAAAGTGGGATCGCGACGGTTTGAGGACCGGAAAGCGGCAGAAATATCTCAGGCCTCCAGCAAGGCACGGGCTGCGGCGCGGGCCTCATCGGTGATCGTGTCTCCGGCCACCATGCGAGCGATCTCGTCCACGCGGTCGGGATCGGCCAGTGGTATGACGGTGGATAGCGTCTGCCCGTCCATGACCTGTTTTTGCACCCGCCAATGATGCGCCGCACGGGCGGCGACCTGCGGCGAGTGTGTCACCACCAGAACCTGCCCCCCTTGCGCCAGCGAGGCCAAGCGTCGCCCCACCGCGTCGGCAGTCGCCCCACCAACCCCGCGGTCGATTTCGTCGAAGATCATCGTGCGGGCGCTGTCGTCGCCGGTCAGACAGACCTTGAGCGCCAGTAAGAATCGGCTGAGTTCTCCTCCCGAGGCGATCTTGTTCAGCGGTCCTGACGGTGCTCCGGGGTTGGTGGCAACGGTAAAGGCCACAGCATCGGTGCCTTCTGGGCCTGGGTCGGTGGCGGTTATTTCGGTCTGAAACACAGCGCGTTCCATTTTCAGCGGTGCGAGTTCTGCCATCACCGCAGCATCTAACTGCCCCGCAGCCTGCTGTCGCACGACACTGAGCGCAGAAGCGGCGGTGTCATAGGTGGCCTGAGCAGCCTCGACCACCGCGCGTTGATCGGCCAGATCAGCATCGCCCGCATCCAGCCGATTCAACCGGTCACGCAGAGTATCTGCAAACGCCCCCAAATCGTCCGGAGCCACATCGTGCTTGCGCGCCAATGCGCGGACGGCGAACAGACGCTCCTCGGCGGCCTCAAGCTCCGCGGGGTTGAAATCCAGCGCCTGTAGACAGGCATTCACACCGTCCTGCGCTTCACCCAATTCGATCAGAGCCCGGCTAAGTGCAGCGATCGGTTCCTCAAGCTGGCCGCCTGCATTGTCCGACACAGCTTCCAACCAACGAACGGCGTCCGACATGGAGCCTTCGGCCCCATCTCCGCCCAGCAGATCAAAGGCGCGAGCCACGTCATCACGGATACGTTCGGCACCCTGCATCATACGGCGGCGGGCGTCCAGTTCGGCGTCCTCCCCCGGTTGCGGGTCCAGCTTGTCCAGTTCGGCGACCGCGTGGCGTAAGAATTCCTCTTCGGCGCGCATGGCGGCGAGCGCCGCCTCGGTCTCGGCCAGAGCTTTTCGCATGCGGGACATCTCGGTCCACGCGACACGTACAGCCGTCAGATGTTCCTCCGCCCCGGCATAATCATCCAGCATGGCACGATGCCCGCGCGGGTTCAGCAACCCCCGATCATCATGCTGGCCATGCAGTTCGATCAAAGTTTCGGACAATGCCCGCAAAACTTCACCCGAGCAGCGCCGGTCATTGACCCAAGCGGTTTTACGGCCCTCGGCGGTGTTGACGCGGCGCAGGATCAACTCCTCGCCGCCGGGCAAGCCCGCCTCGGCCAGAACCGCATGGGCGGCGTGATCTGGACCGAGTTCGAACTCGGCGACCACCTCACCTTGGGCCGCGCCCTGACGGACCAGTTCGGCCCGCCCGCGCCAGCCCAATACGAAGCCCAGCGAGTCCAGCAGGATCGACTTGCCCGCACCGGTCTCTCCGGTCAACGCGTTCAGACCCGGCTGAAACGTCAGTTCCAGCCGCTCAATGATCAGCATATCGCGGATATCAAGGGCGCGCAGCATCGGGTCTTAGAGTCCCACGCCTTTAACCATGGCGATTACAACCACTCACCTTTGATCGTCTGCCGGTAGATTTGGCTCAGCCAGTTGTTGCCGCGGCTCTTCAGCTCCAACCCGCGTGAGGTCAGTAGCTTGTAGCCCGCATCGTACCATTCGGACGACTGGTAGTTGTAACCCAGAATAGCACCAGCTGATTGCGCCTCATCTACCAGACCCAGCGACAGATAAGCCTCGATCAGACGATAGAGCGCCTCGGCGGTGTGGGTGGTGGTCTGGAAATCCTCGACCACCACGCGGAATCGGTTAATGGCCGCGGTATAATGGTCCTGACGTAGGTAATAGCGCCCGATCTCCATCTCTTTGCCAGCCAGGTGGTCAAAAGCCAGATCGAATTTCAGCACGGCCGAGGTAGCATATTCGCTGTCCGGATAGACCTCGATCACCGTCCGCAACGACTGCAACGCCTGAAAGGTCAAGCCCTGGTCGCGCCCGACCTCATCAATCTGGTCATAGTAGCTGAGCGCCAGAAGGTACTGTGCATACGCTGCGTCTTCATCCGTCGGATAGAAGTCGATATAGCGCTGCGCGGCTGCCCGGCTTTCTTCATAGTTCTTGTCCGTGTGGAACGAAAACGCCTGCATGATCAATGCGCGTTTCGCCCAATCGGAATAGGGATACAGACGCTCGACTTCCGAGAAGTACCACGCCGCATCATCCGAGCGATTCTGCGACAGCTCAAATTCGCCGCGCGTATAAATCTGTTCTGGCGTATAGCCTTCCAGGTTCTGATTGCGGTCTGCGCCACTGTCGCCGCAAGCCGTCAAAACTGCTGTCAGAAGAATCGCGCCCGCGAACCTGACTGCCGCTTTGGTGCCAACCATTCCGCCTATCCTTGTCGTATTGCTTATCGGGGTAAGCCCCGGATTGGGCTTCGGTTTAGCACATATAATTCCGGGGCAAAACGCCTTAGTACACCCACTGGCGGAATTGTCGACAGAGGTGATCTAATCAGGCAACTTCGGGAATTTCATCCCAGACAAGGCCCTGCCCCGGCAGGCGCGCGGCCTGTTCGGGGGTGCAAAGTACCGGGCGCACCGCGCCGGGAGTTTCGAACAGCTTGCGCAGCAACGTGTTGGTCATGGCATGGCCGGACTTGTCACCGATGAAGTGGCCCAGAATCGGACCACCCGCCAGATAGAGGTCACCCAGAGCGTCCAGCATCTTATGGCGCACCGCCTCATCCGCATGGCGGAAACCGCCCGGTGTCAGCACTTCGTCACCTTGTACGACGACCGCGTTTTCCAACGTACCACCCAAGGCGAGGCCGTTTTCACGCATCGCTTCGACATCGGTGCGACGACAGAATGTGCGGCAATCGCTGAGTTCACGCGCAAAAGAGCCGTTGCGCATGTCCAGGCGTTTGGTCTGGCTGCCAATCGCGCCGTCTTCGAAATCAATGTGGAAGTCAATGATCAGCCCGTCCGCAGGTGCAATCGACGCGCTTGCGCCTTCGCGCGACGCGGTTACCGACTTGAGAACTTCGAAGGCCAGAACCGGGCTGGCCTGACGGCGCACGCCCTTGGCCATGATGCCGCGCACGAAATCGATCGACGAGCCGTCCATGATCGGAACCTCGGGGCCATCGATCTCGATCAGCGCATTATGCACGCCACATCCGGCCAGCGCGGCCATGATATGCTCGACAGTCGACACCGAAACGTTTGCTTCGTTCACCAGACGGGTGCACAGCGGCGTGCGCTCTACCACGTCATAGATCGCAGGGATCAACGCATTGCCCAGCTCGATATCCGTCCGTTTGAACCAGATGCCGTGACCAGCAGCCGCTGGCTTCAGAACCATCGTCGCAGGCTTGCCGCTGTGCAGCCCGACGCCCGTAAACGTGATCGGAGATTTGAGCGTATGTTGCAAAGTGAACCTCGGTGAGTGGTTTCCGGCCTTTACGGTCCGTGTTGGACACTCAACTAAGGAAGGTCGGGTCAAGGCTCAACTCACTCTTTGTAACTGAATGAAACATGAATGTAACAGATCGGCAAATCCCTGCTTACATATGGCCAAGTCCATGTATTTAAAAAAAAAAGAGCCGCCAAACGGCGGCCCTTTTTAGGTACATTGTTACCGGGTTCAGTTGGCCTGACGGCGCAGGAACGCGGGAATTTCGATCCGATCCTGCTCGGGGTCGGCCTCGTCATGCGCAGGTGCCGTAGCGTCAGCCTGGCGCATCGGAGGCTGCTGGCGCACCGGTTGGGCCGGGGTATCGGCGGCGTGGCCGGTCATCCGGTCGATCAGGCGATTAAAGCCAAACCGGGGACGATCCTGTGCATCCGCCTGCGCTGCCGCGGCCGGTTGCGGGGCCTGCGGACGGGGCGCGGGATGGCCACGCTCGGCCGCTGGGATATTCTGGACGGCGGCCTGCAGACGCTGCAGTGCCTCGGGCGACGGTGTGCCGGCCGCGGCCTGCGGCTGCGGTGCAACAAAGCTCTCGGGCGCAGGCTCAACCGGCTCGGGGGTCGGTTCGAATTCGGCCACGCGCGGCTGATATGCCGGGGGCGGCAAACCGTCATCGTCCTGCTCTGCCTGCGGCTGGAATTGCGGCTGCGCCGATTCCTCGGCAGTTTCGAACAGCGAGGGTTCGCGGTTGACTTCAGGCTGCGGCGCAGGTTCGGCCACTTCAGCCACTGCAGCGGGGGTCTCTTCCTGCAGCGGCTCTTCTGCCGAAACGGTGCGGGTCAGCGGAGCCGACATGGGGCGGCGCGCAACCGGTACGTCTTCGCTTTTCTCGCTGGCATCGATGCCGGTGGCCACAACCGAAACGCGCATCCCGCCTTCCATTACAGTATCCAGGGTCGAACCGACGATGATGTTGGCCTCGGGGTCCACTTCCTCGCGGATGCGGTTGGCGGCCTCGTCCAGTTCGAACAGCGTCAGATCGTGTGAACCGGTGATGTTGATCAACACGCCTTTGGCGCCCTTGAGGCTGATTTCGTCCAGCAGCGGGTTGGCGATCGCCTTCTCGGCGGCCTGAACCGCGCGATCTTCGCCGGTGGCCTCTCCAGTACCCATCATCGCCTTGCCCATCTCGTCCATCACGGCGCGGACATCGGCAAAGTCGAGGTTGATCAGGCCGGGACGCACCATCAGGTCGGTCACGCCCTTAACGCCCTGATACAGAACGTCATCCGCCATCGAGAACGCCTCGGTAAAGGTGGTTTTCTCGTTGGCCAGACGGAACAGGTTCTGGTTCGGGATGATGATTAGCGTGTCGACGACTTTTTGCAGCGATTCAACGCCGTCTTCGGCCTGCCGCATCCGCTTGGCACCTTCGAACTGGAAAGGTTTGGTGACAACGCCGACGGTCAGCACGCCCAATTCCCGCGCCGCCTGCGCAATGATCGGAGCCGCCCCCGTGCCGGTGCCACCGCCCATACCGGCGGTGATAAAGCACATATGTGCGCCAGCCAGATGATCGACGATTTGTTCAATGCTTTCTTCGGCGGCTGCGGCGCCGACGGCGGGCCGCGCACCGGCGCCCAGACCTTCGGTGACTTTCACGCCCAATTGCACCCGCGCAGACGACTGGCTTTGCTGCAGCGCTTGCGCGTCGGTGTTGGCCACAACGAAATCGACGCCGTCCAGCTGTTTCTCAATCATGTTATTGACAGCGTTGCCGCCTGCACCGCCAACGCCAAATACTGTAATCCGAGGCTTCAGTTCGTCGTGCCCGGGCATCGAAAGATTCAATGTCATGCTCTGTCCGCCTGTTTTATTGACCCGCCAAAGCGGTGTTTTTCTTACCTATCCGCTTACAATCCTACCGATCCAAACCGCAAAGGTCACGCCAAAAATCGCCAAAATCCACAAAATATGGAGGAAATAAGGCAGCAACCAGCGGTATTTCGCATTGAATGCCAGATGTTGCGGAAAACACTCAATCCACCACAAGGCAAGCGACGCATGCGCCGCAGCCAACATGCACGTCACTTGGGGTTTCGACCGAATTTCAAGATGCGGAAAACTGCTCAAGTCCTGCCGCGAGACCTCTGACGGGCCTTGTGGATATCTTGCGGGATAAAACATCGGGCCGCAACCCATTTCTTTAGCCAATAGGGACACTTGGACAATTTAGTCCGTCCTCGGTGATGCTGCGCACCTCTTGAATTTCTCGGCGGCTGAAACTAGCCAGTCGAACCATCAGGCGGTCTTGGTGCAAAAAGGGCCACCAGCAAACCGGCACATCATCCGGATCGTCATCATACAAAAAGCAGATCTGGCCGTTCGGCGTGGTGATTTGTCCGTACACGCAACCTCGCCCTTCCATCCGCCAAACTGACAAAGTGGGGCTGAGGAATTCCTCGGTACCCACCAGAAAACCGCTGGGGTAGTCGACGAATGTGACCGTCTTGCCCTGAACCGCGGCTAGGAAAGCTTCGGGCGTGATGCGGGTCTGCGCATGTGCAGCGAAAGGGGCGAGGGCGATCAACGCCGCGACCCCTGCCCGTTTACCAATTGTCACGGAACCAGCGCATGGCACGCTTGAAGGGTCGCGCAGCATAGGTGTCGACCGGGATTTCGAAATCCCACCATTCGTCCTGCGGATGCGCGGCGAACAGGCTGAGCCCTACAGCCGATGAGAACCCCGGTCCGGTTGCTGATTGTGGCAAACCGTGAACACGCAACGGGCGACCCAGACGGACACGCTGGCCCAATATACGAGTTGCAAGGCCATCAAGCCCCATGATCTGACTACCGCCACCGGTCAGCACGATCTGCTGACTGGGCATATGCTCAAACCCGGCCGCATCCAGACGCACGCGCACTTCTTCCAGAATCTCTTCAACGCGCGGACGCATGATACCGATCAGCTCGGCCCGGCTGACGGTGCGGCGGTCATGCTCCCAATCGCCGGTATCGCCTCCGATATCAATCAGATCCCGATCATCGGCACCGGTCGCGTGAACACCACCGTTGAAGGTTTTGATCCGTTCAGCCACAGCCGCTGGAACGCCCAGCCCCATCGAGATATCTGCGGTCACGTGATCGCCGCCCATGCGCACGCAATCGGCATAGATCATGTGTTTCTTCATGAAAATCGACACGCTGGTTGTACCGCCACCCATATCGATACAAGCCGCGCCCAATTCCTGCTCATCCTCGACCAGCGCGGAAATGCCCGACACATAGGCCGAGTTTGCAATCCCTGCCAATTCCAGATCGCAGCGTTTGATGCAGCGCACGATATTTTGGATCGAGACCGCATCGACGGTCAGCATGTGCATGTCGACCGCCAGCGACTGCCCCATCTGCCCGCGCGGATCGATCAGGCCCGAACGGTTATCGAGCGCGAAATTCACCGGCTGGGCGTGCAGCACCTCGCGCCCTACGCCGTAATCCGGCACGTCGCAGGCGTTCAGCACGCGACCGACCTCGGCTTCGGAAACCACTTGTCCTTCCAAATCGACCTGAGCGTCCAGACCGTACGACCGCGGATTCGCACCCGAAAAACTGGCGATCACGTGATCCACCCGGATATCAGCCATCTTCTGTGCCGCCTGCAAAGCCGTTCGGATCGCGCGTTCGGTCTCCTGCATGGCGGTGACTTCGCCAAACTGCACGCCGCGCGACCGCGTGGTCGCCGCGCCGATCACCCGGAACCCGGTCTGACCGGCCAGGGATCCAATGCTGTTGTCCTCACTCAATCGGCCGGTACCGTCGAACCGCAGCACAAGGCAGGCGATCTTGGAACTGCCAACATCCAGAATGGCGACAACACCGCGTTGCATCGCCTGTCTGCGCATCTGCCGCATGGCCCGTTGGGACTGATAAAGATCGGTCATCATGGTCGTTACTGCCCGTTGCCCACTGTCACTTTTGTATTCCACCAGTCTTCGCTGGCAGCTTTGGTCATTCTGATGGTCGGACGCTGCCCAAGGCGCATATCCACCACCGCCACGTCGCGTTCCAAAAGGTCCTGCACTTCGTTCACCGCCAGCACGCGCTCCAGCGCGCGCACGGGACGCTCGGTTGGCAGCATGATGCGTTGGCCGCGATCCAGAACCAGATCCCAGCGGCGTTCGCCGATCCGCACCAAGCCCCGCACCCGGGTGCCAAGGCTGCGTACGGTTGCCATAAGTTGCAACGCTTCGCCCACATGCGCATCCGCGCCCTTGCCCGCGATCAGCGGCAGGTTAGAGTGATCCTTGCGCGACGCGATCCGCTCAACATGCGCGCCGGTTTCGTCCAGCAATTCGATCCCGCCGCGTGTACGCCAGACGATGACCGGCTTCCGCTCGACCACATCGACCTGAAGAATACCGCCAGGGCGGACGCGGACCGAGGCGGACTTGACCGGATCCAGTCCGGTGATCGTGTCGCGGATCTGTTCGACATCCAGATCCCAGGAACTCATCGGGAAATCCAGCGGCACAACCTCGCGGATATCTTCGGACAGGTTGGTTCCTGCACCATCAATCGCCATCAGGTTGACCATGAATTCCGGGCGCTGTTGGATCGAGGCCTTGATGTCGTTGACATAGGCCACCACTGCCTCACGCCGGTCTTCCGCGCTGAAGTACAGCCCGACGGCAGCACAGACCGCAGCTATTGGCAGGCCGACTTTCAGCCCTCGACGAACGCCCGGCGTCAGCATCCAACGTTGAAGGCGATAGCTCATCCGCGAGGGGGCCGGATCGAACCGCTGCGATTTACGCCCAAACAGCTTTGCCCCGCGCAGGCGCAGTTTCGGCTCGACATCGTGGTGGTCGCCTGACGCGAAATCGGCATCCGGCCCGGCCAGCGGTTTCGAGCGGTGGATCACCGGCGCGCGGGTGGCTCTCAGCGGTTGCACGAGGCGTCCTCCACCATCCATGCGCAAAGCTGACCAAAAGTCATGCCGCGATGCTCGGCCTGTTCCGGCACCAGCGAGGTCGGCGTCATGCCGGGCTGCGTGTTGGTTTCCAACAAGAACAGCCCATCGGCCCCCATGCTGTCATCCCAGCGGAAATCGGTACGGGACACGCCCTCGCACCCGAGTGCGTTGTGGGCGCGCAGCGCGTAATCCATGCAGAGGTCAAAGATGTTCTGCGGGATATCCGCGGGCAGCACATGCCACGATCCGCCGGGCTTGTACTTGGCGTCATAGTCGTACCAGCCGCCATCTGTCATGATCTCGGTCACGGTCAGGGCACGGTCGCCCATCACGGTCACGGTCAACTCGCGGCCAGCCACGTATTTCTCGACCATCACATGATCAGGCATCTCGTCCGACAGCTGCGGCGGACCGTTCGAGCCTTCGTGAACGATATAGATACCAACGCTGGACCCTTCGTTGTTCGGCTTGGCCACGTAAGGCGGTTCCATCACGTGGACCTTGATTACCTCGACCTTGGACACGATCACGCTGGGAACAACGGGCAGGCCTTCGACCTGAAACACCTCTTTGCTGCGTTGCTTGTCCATCGCCAGGGCCGAGGCCAGCACGCCGGAATGGGTGTATGGAATGCGCATCCATTCCAGCAGGCCCTGCACGCAGCCGTCCTCACCCCAGCGGCCATGCAGAGCGTTGAAAACTATATCCGGCTTGATGTCCAAAAGGCGCGCGTAAAGATCGGGACCTGCGTCCAGCTCAACCACTTCAAAGCCTTCTCCCCTTAGGGCGGCTGCGCATTCGCGCCCAGAGCTGAGCGACACCTCGCGTTCTGCCGAGGGGCCACCCATCAATACCGCCACTTTGGGGTTTGTCCTGCTCGACAGTCCCACTTCGTGCGCCTCAATGTCCCCGGACCTTATGTGGTGGTCCGTACTGTGTTATGCCTTTGATCCGTCGCCTGAATTTGCCTGTTATGGTCTGACGGTTGGGGCTTTATTCTGTCAGCGGATCACCGACCCGCATGATTTCCCACTCTAACGTTATGCCGCTTGTTTCGTAAACCTTTTTTCGCACCTCTTCACCCAGACCTTCGAGGTCGGCGGCAGTGGCGGTGCCGGTATTGATCAGGAAATTCGAGTGCTTCGGGCTCATCTGCGCCCCGCCCAGCGTCGCTCCGCGCATCCCCGCATCGTCGATCACCTTCCAGGCTTTGAGGTCATGCACATCATCCGCCCGCCCGGTCGAGGAAAACCCGGCCGGATTTCGGAAGGTCGACCCGGCGCTGCGGTCCTTGGTGGGTTGAGTCTCGTCGCGTTTCTGCAACTGCGCCGTCATGCGGTCGTGCAGGTCCTGCGGGTCACCCGAGGGGCCTTCGAACGTCGCGGAAACCAACACCGCCCCTTCGGGCAGGTCGGATTGCCGGTAGCGAAAGTTCAGGTCGTCAGGGGTCAGGTCCACCACCTCTCCCTGCCGTGTGACGATGGTGGCCTTGCGCAGCACGTCAGCGGTGTAGCTACCGTAACAGCCCGCGTTCATCCGCACCGCGCCGCCGATCGAGCCGGGAATGGTGCGCAGGAAAGTCAGGTCCACGCCCCCATCCGCCGCCTTGCGCGCGACATGCGCATCAAGCGCGGCTGCACCTGCGGTAACCGTGTTACCCTCAACCGTGATACCGTTGAACCCGCGCCCCAGACGGATCACCACGGCGCGCAGACCACCATCCCGCACGATCAGGTTCGATCCGACGCCCATGGGAAAAACCGGGGCCTCTGCGGGTAGGTCACGCAGGAAACACTGCAGGTCCTCGATATCAGCGGGCTGGAACAGGTAATCTGCCGGCCCGCCTACACGCAGCCAGGTCAGGTCGTTCAGAGATCTGGCCTGCGTCAGGCGCCCCCTGACTTCGGTCGAATTGATCATGTGTTTGCTCTTGCAGCCAGGCTACGCCCACCGACCCCGCCCACTATGACCGCCAAAAGGAAGGGCAGGACCGCTCCGGTCAGCCAGATGAAGAGACCAAAGGCCTGCTCCTCTTCGCCGGAGCCGACGCCTGCCAGCATTACGATGAGTACCAGCGAAACGACAGAGGTCAGCCCGATCAGCAACAGCAGACCCTTGAGGCCTATCCAGCGCCCCGCAACGAAGCCCGCCACGGCCCCTAGGACCAGCGTAATCAGTGGTAGATAGGCGAATATGGCGACGTCGACCATGGCGTAAACTCCTGAATGCGGTCGTTACTTGTTGGTCGCCTTCATGCCCTGCATTTTCGCCTTTGTCCAACGGGTCAGGTAAATAACCGGCCAGCGTAGCACCGACATGCCCATAGCCAGAACCAGCAGCCCGACCCACGGGCCGTTCTGCAAAGTGACATAGCCCAATATCGGGATACCAACCGCAACCAGAATATAGGCGCGCGTCCAGTGATTGTCTTTGCTTGGGAGCATCGCCAGCACATTCGCGGCAATCCCCCACAGTGCGGCAAGGGCGATGGACCAGTTCATTCCTCGATCTCCCTACCCGACCAGCGACGCCAGTAATACCGGATCGGGTTGCGGAACATGGACACAAAGCCGACGAAGGCCAGCACCGAGAGGAACCAGCCGTAGTCGTAACCCAGCCAGGCGATCAAAACAGGCGCAGAGATCAGCAGCAAAATGCCCGGAGGAAATTGCAACCGCATCGGCAACATGGCCACGAATGTCGCGGCCACGACCCACATGGATGCGAACACAACTGAATACACCTGCTGCCCCTCCGAGGACGTTGCGACGCCACACTTTATAGTTGCGCCGCCTGAAAGTCCATTGCGTCAAACGGCTTGTTTTTGCTGCAACCGCGCAGGCAAACCATTGGCCCAGACACTTATTGTCCCGGCTCCCAGACAAACGACCATGTCACCGGGACGCGCCTGCTCGCGGACCAGTCGTTCCAGATCGTTTTCATCCAACAGCGCGCGGGCATGGCGGTGGCCGTGACGGATCAGACCCTGCACCAGATCATCACGGGATGCGCCTTCGATCGGGTCTTCCCCAGCGGCAAAGATTTCGGCGATGGCGACCACGTCTGCATCGTTGAAACAGGTGCAGAACTCGTCAAACAGATTGTGCAACCGAGAGTATCGGTGCGGTTGATGCACGGCGATGACACGGCCCTCAGTCGCCTGACGCGCGGCTTTCAACACCGCGTTGATTTCAACCGGGTGGTGGCCGTAGTCGTCGATGATAGTGACACCATCAACCTCGCCCACTTTGGTAAACCGGCGATTCACACCGCCGAAATTGGCCAATGCATCGCGGATCTCTGAGGCTTTCATACCCAGATGACGGGCAACCGCAGCCGCAGACAGCGCGTTCGAGACGTTGTGATCGCCCGGCATCGGCAGGGTACAACCTTCAATCACCGTGTCTTCGTATTGCAGGTGGATATCAAAATGGGCAACGCCGCCCTTATAGGTCAAGTTCACAGCCCGCACGTCGGCCTGAGCGTTAAAGCCATAGGTGCGCACGCGGCGGTCGGTGATGCGGCCCACCAGTGTTTGCACTTCGGCATGGTCGGTACAGCACACGGCCAAACCGTAAAAAGGCAGGTTTGAGACGAACTCATAGAACCCGTCGCGCAGTTTGTCGAAGTCGCCCCAGTGCTCCATATGCTCGGGGTCGATATTGGTGACGATTGCAATGGTTGCGGGCAGCCGGTTGAACGAGCCATCGGATTCGTCGGCCTCGACCACCATCCATTCGCCCTGCCCCATCCGCGCATTCGAGCCGTAAGCGTGGATGATCCCGCCATTGATTACGGTCGGGTCAAAGTCACCCGCCACCATCAGCTCGGCCATCATCGTGGTCGTGGTGGTCTTACCGTGGGTTCCGGCGATGGCGATGTTGGAACGCAGGCGCATCAGTTCGGCCAGCATGTCGGCACGGCGCACCACCGGCAGGCCTTGCGCGCGGGCGCCATCCAATTCCGGGTTGCCGGGTTTAATCGCGGTCGACACCACAACAACGGCGGCGTTTTTCAGATTTTCCGCACGTTGCCCCACGAAAATCTCGGCCCCCAAACCGGCCAGACGATCGGTGATCTTCGAGGCCTTAAGGTCTGATCCCTGTACCCGGTAACCCAAGTTCAGTAGCACCTCGGCAATCCCCGACATCCCGATTCCTCCGATACCTACGAAGTGGATCGGCCCTACGTCTTGCGGCAGTTTGGTTGCAGGATTCATGCGGTCTCCTTCTGCGCCAGGTCTTCGACGAGATGAACCAGACGCTCGGTCGCGTCCGGCGCGCCGGTCGAGAGAGCGGCATGGGCCATCTTTTGTGCGGCTTCGGGGTTTGTCAGAACTGCGGTGATTTGCTCGGTCAGCGCGGAAACGTCAAGCAGGTTTTCAGGGATCATGATCGCCCCACCCGCCTGTACCAGTCCACGTGCGTTGGCAGTTTGGTGGTCGCCTGCGGCCGCAGCAAACGGGATCAGGATCGCAGGCCGACCGATCACCGAGATATCGGCGACACTGGACGCGCCCGAGCGGCTGATGACCAACTGCGCGTCGGACATACGCCGGGGGACATCCTGAAAGAATGGTTTAACCTCGGCTCGGATGCCGTGATCGGCGTAGAATGCGGTAACCCGCTCTCCGTCCTCGTCGCGCGCCTGATGAGCGACGCGGATATGATTTCGCAGCTCGTTCGGCAAAGCAGCAATCGCGCCCGGCACCACGTCGCTGAGGATGCGCGCGCCCTGCGAGCCGCCCATTACCAAGACAGACATCGGGTAATCACCCGGCGGGATATAGCCAGCTGCTGCTCGCTCCAACACCGCGGCGCGTACCGGATTGCCGGTATGGATACCCTTGGCCCCCTCGGGCAGATCAGTGGGCCAGGTACCGCAGGCCACTTGTGACACGCGGGTCGCGAACAACTGGTTCACCCGACCCAGAATACCGTTCTGCTCGTGAATCATGCGCGGGATTTTCAGCATCGTCGCCGCGCCCAGCGCCGGAATCGACGGGTAACCTCCAAAGCCCACAACCACATCCGGGCGGTCCCGCATCAACTGAACAGCCATGCCGGTCACACCAGCGGCAATCTTCGGCCCCACAAGTGCTTTCGCAGCCAGACCACCCCGGGCGAAAGTGGCCGAGGAGGCCTCGACAATCTCGGTCGAGTGCGGGAATCCACCGGTATAACGCGCGCCGCGCGCGTCGGTGGACAAGCGCACGCGCCAACCCTTTTGCAACATTGCCTCGGCCAGGGCCTGCGCCGGGAACATATGGCCCCCGGTGCCGCCCGCCGCAATCAGTAGATAGGGTTTGGTCATCAACCTCGTCCGCGCAGAATATCACCAAGCTCACCCTGTGGGCGGGTGCGGGTAAACGCCAAGAGCATCCCGACCGCAATACCACCCGCGATCAGCGACGAACCGCCATAGCTGACAAACGGTAGCGTCATACCCTTGGCAGGCAGCAGGCGCACCGCAACGCCCATGTTGATCATCGCTTGCACGCCGAAGATGCAGGCCAGACCGGTGCCCGCCAGTCGGATGAACATGTCGCGTTCCTTCATCAACCGCAGCAACGAACGCACCACGATGATCGAGTACAGCGCGATGATGATCAGCACCAGGATCAAGCCGAACTCCTCAGCCGCAACGGCTATGATGAAATCCGTATGTGCATCGGGCAGAGACCACTTCACCTGCCCTTCGCCCACACCCACGCCGAACAGGCCGCCCTCGCGGATGGCGTTGGTGGCATAGCCGATCTGAGTGGTTGGATCGACTTCCTGATTCAAAAATCCATCAATCCGTCGGGCAAAGTGCTCCGAGTTCGAATAGGCAAACATACCGCCCAGAACCACCGCTCCGGCCATTCCCACCAACAGCAACATTGGCGCCCCGGCCACGAAATACATTACGCCCCAACCGAACAGGATCAAACAGGCCTGACCGAAATCAGGCTGCAACACCAGCATGCCGACAATGGCCATACACAGCGCAAAAGACCACAACCGCCCCGGAGGGCCATTGATCTCCTGCGACGCGGCCAGCAGCCATGCGGCCACGACAACAAAGCCGGGCTTTAGAAATTCGGAGGGCTGCAGCGAGGCAAACCCCAGCGAGTACCAGCGCACCGCGCCCTTGCCGAAATCGGTGCCGAATACCGGCAGAAAGGCCAATGCTACGAAGGCGCCCAGAAAACCCAGTACCGCCAAACGCCGTACCAGCGTCGGCGACATCATCGAGGTCAGCAGCATCGCAATCAGCGCCAGCCCGCCGAAGAGGGCCTGCCGCTCGACGTAATGGAACGGATCGAATCCATTGCGCCCGGCCAGCGGCGGTGATGAGGCCAGTCCCAGCAACAACCCGATGACGAAAAGGATTAAAACACAGGACATCGTCCAGCGATCAATCGTCCGCCACCACTTTGGAAGAATCGGTTCGCCGCGCTGGTCCTGGACCGCGCCATACACCATCTCAGTCATGAGATACCGCCACTATCTGCCTCGTTAACGCCCCGTTTTCGGGGTCTGACTGAGACTCTACAGGGATTTTGGCGTTTGGGCTAGCAGAATGACAGGCCGGTTGCGGAAATTAGCGCCCTAAGGCCAACCGCTTGAATTCAAGGCTCTCCGCCCCAAGTTTCGGATCGCCTAGGCAACAAGATCGTAGTGTTTGATCGTTCTGGACTCGACCAATTCGGCTTCGGCCGGATCAATGTGCGGACTTTGGTAATCGTCGCCGACAAAGGCTTTCAGCGCGTCCAAACTGCTCCAAATCATCACGAAGCTGAACTCGCGCGGTGTGTCGGTCCGCGGAGCGCCCGGCAGAACCTGAACAATGCCATCGGTGCTTTGCATCAAAGGGATCGCAGTCTCGTGGAAAAACTTCGAGAATTCAGCCTCTTTGCCGGATCGAACTGTGACTTGGAAAATTCGCATGATCATCGGGGGGCCCTCCTCTGCATTGGGCATATTTCGGTTCTTTGACGGCAGGAGTTTATCACAAAGCCCGTCCGTCCGTTAAACAGGCCCCACTTGCCATCCCAGCCAATTCACGCCATGCGCTGCACATGACCTATGACACGATTATCCTTGGCGCCGGTGCAGCCGGTATGATGTGTGCTGCCCATTGCGGTGGCCGCGTGCTGGTCATCGACCACGCCAAGGCGCCGGGCGAGAAGATCCGCATCTCGGGCGGTGGGCGTTGCAATTTCACCAATATGTATGCGGGACCGGCTAACTTCCTGTCGCAGAACCCCCATTTCTGCAAATCCGCGCTGGCACGCTATACGCAATGGGATTTCGTCGATCTTGTCGGGCGCCATGGCATCGCCTGGCACGAAAAATCGCTGGGGCAGTTGTTCTGCGACGGGTCGTCGAAACAGATCATCCAGATGCTGCTGGCCGAGATGGAGCGCGCCGGGGCCGAGCTGTGGGTGCGGACCGAGGTGAAGGACCTGCAAAAGACCGGGTCTGGGTTCGTGCTGGAGGTTGACCGCGAGGGCCAGCGCCTCAGCCTGACCTGCGCCAATTTGGTGCTGGCCACGGGCGGCAAATCGATCCCAAAAATGGGCGCGACCGGGCTGGCCTATGATATCGCCCGTCAGTTCGGTTTGCAGATGAACGAGACCCGCGCGGCGCTGGTGCCGTTCACGTTCTCGGATGGGAAATTCAAGGACCTCTCGGGCGTATCTCTGCCCGCGCGCCTGTCGAACGACCGTACCAGCTTTGACGAGGCGCTACTGTTCACTCATCGCGGCCTCAGCGGCCCGTCAGTACTGCAACTCTCGTCCTATTGGCATGAGGGCGAGGCGATCCGGGTGAACCTGATCCCCGACTTGCCCCTGTTCGACCTGCTGCGCGAACAGCGGCAAAGCAGCGGGCGCAAGGCGTTGACCACCGAGCTGGCCCGCCACCTGCCCGCACGGCTGGTGGACTATCTGAGCCAACACATTCCCATGTCGGGTAACTTGGCTGACCAGTCCGACACCGGGCTGGCCAAGCTGACCGCAGCGCTGTCCAACTGGCAGCTTGTGCCCTCGGGTACCGAAGGATACCGCACCGCCGAAGTCACGCTGGGCGGGATCGACACTGACGGCCTGTCGTCAAAAACGATGGAGGCCAGGGATGTCCCCGGCCTCTATGCGATTGGTGAAGCGGTGGATGTCACCGGCTGGCTGGGCGGATACAATTTCCAGTGGGCGTGGTCCTCTGGCCACGCCGCCGGAAGTGCAATCGCGACCCGTTAGCCGACGACGTTGTAGCCACGGCCACGCATACAGTTGCGCACGATGACTTCTTTGTTCTGGTTCTTGTTTATCACATCCGCTCCGGCACCGACCAAGGCTCCCGCAACAGCCGCGCGACCGAGGTTGTCGCTGCTGTCCTGAACGATCCCGGTAACCGCTGCGGCACCTGCTGCACCAATTGCCGCATTCCCGGCAGTGCTTCCATCAACGCTGGCCTGCGAGGCGGCAAGCTGCTGGCATTGCTGCAGATCGACGTTGTAGTTCGGACCGATCGGACCATCAACGATGGGCTGATAATTGGCCCCTGTGTTGGTGCAGGCACCCGCAACCAGAATAGCAGGCAGGATCAGAGAAAACTTACGAAATGGCATAGTCATGACCTCGTGTTAAATTTGCCCGGAGCCAAACGTAATTGTCATGGCGCGTCAAGCTGATAGCACCGCAGCTTGGCCCAACCGGCGGTCTATTGCAAATGACTAGTTCGCCAACTGCCTCAGAACCTGTTCGGCAAAATCGTCTCCACGCTGTTCGAAGTTGTCGTACTGGTCGAAACTGGCCGCCGCCGGCGCCAGCAACACAGTCTCACCCGGCTGTGCATCGGCCATGGCCTGCGCGACAGCCTCTTCCATGGTTGTGCAGACCTGCGTTTCAGCCTCAAGTTGCATTGCAAAACCTGCCGCCTCGCGCCCGATCACATAGGCCTTGAGCACTTGATCCGCCGCACCGTTCAGCGCCGCCAGACCGCCTTCTTTCTCAAGCCCACCACAAATCCACCGGATCTTCTTGAACGCCGTCAGCGCCTTCAGAGCGCTGTCCACATTGGTGGCCTTGGAATCGTTCACATAGGTCACGCCATCAGCTTCGGCGATGATCTGGCTGCGATGCGGCAGTCCCGGATAGCTGTGCAGCGCGGCCTCGATCACGCGCGGCGCCAGCCCCAGCGCGCGACAGGCGGCATAGGCCGAACAGGCATTCTGGTGGTTGTGCGCGCCGGGCAGGCCTTTGATCTGGCGTAGATCGATCGACCCGGCCTGCCGCCCCTTGCGGTATTCCGACAGGAACCCCTTGCGCGCAAAGACCTGCCAGCCCGGCCCCGCTAGTTTGCGCGCTACCGAGACGCGGATTACCCGGTCATCTGCCGGCCCTTCAGCCAGCTGCCCCGCCAGAAATGCGCCTTCGTTTTCGTCAATCCCGATTACCGCGCGGTCTGGGCCACCTTCAGCGAACAGGCGTCGCTTGGCTGCAAAATACCCCCCCATCCCGCCGTGGCGGTCCAGATGATCCGGCGACAGGTTGGTGAACACCGCCACATCCGGCGTCAGCGACCGGGCCAGTTCGGTCTGATAGCTGCTCAACTCCAGCACTACGACCGAACCATCCCCGCCCGGATCAATATCCAGCACACCACGCCCGATATTTCCCGCCAGCTGCGCCTCGCGCCCGGCTTCAGTCAGGATATGGTGAATCAGCGCGGCAGTGGTCGACTTCCCGTTCGACCCGGTCACCGCGATCACACGCGGAGGAGTGTCATAGTTGTTCCATTCCGGCCCCGCAAAGGACCGGAAGAACAGCCCAATGTCATTGTCCACGGGCACCCCAGCTACAAGCGCCGCAGCCACCACCGGATTCGGTTCGGGATAGAGATGCGGGATACCGGGCGAGACGATCAAAGAGGCGATGTCGTCAAACGCCCCGTGGCGGAGCAGATCCAGGCAGGCGAACCCTTCGGCCTCGGCTTTTTCACGGGCGGCTGGATTGTCATCCCAGCAGATCGGCTCGGCCTTACCTGCGCGCAACGCGCGCGCTGTAGCCAGACCCGATCGGCCAAGCCCCAGAACCGCAACTTTCTGCCCTGAAAACCCTTTGACCGGGATCATGCCGCCTACCTTTTCTGACGTCTAATTGGCCGCCACACTGCGCAGATGGGACTACCGATGGCAAGAGTGACAAAAGGCTCGCGCATCAGCGCGAGCCGGGTCCAACAGGTGGCAGGCGGACCGCAGGTCCGCCGAACCTGACCCGAGCACTACCTGACTTTCAGCGTCGCCAGACCAATCATCGCCAGGATCAATGAGATGATCCAGAACCGGATCACGATTGTCGGTTCGGCCCAGCCCTTTTTCTCGTAGTGGTGATGGATCGGCGCCATCAGAAATACACGGCGCCCCGTGCGTTTGAAGTACAGCACCTGAATGATCACACTCAGCGCCTCGACTACGAACAGGCCACCCACAACGGCCAAAACCAACTCGTGCTTGGTGGCCACCGCGATTGCACCCAGCGCACCGCCCAGAGCCAGTGACCCGGTATCGCCCATGAACACGGCCGCAGGTGGCGCATTGTACCAAAGAAAGCCCAGCCCACCGCCGAACAACGCCGCAGTAAAGATCAGGATTTCCCCGGTTCCGGGCACGTAGTGCACGTCCAGATACTCGGTAAAGTCGACCCGGCCGACTGCATAGGCAATCACCCCAAGGGTCGAGGCCGCAATCATCGCCGGCATGATCGCCAACCCGTCCAGGCCATCGGTCAGGTTCACCGCATTGGCCGCCCCGACAATCACGATAATCGCAAATGGAATGTAGAAAACACCCAAATTGACCAGCGTATCCTTGAAGACCGGCACGGCAAGTTGGTTCTGTAACGCCTCGGGATGATGCAATGTCGCCCAAAGCGAGGCAAGAACCGCAATAATCACCCCCAACGCCATCCGCATCCTGCCGGAAACGCCCTTGGTGTTCTGTTTCGATACTTTGGCGTAATCGTCGGCAAAGCCGATTGCCGCATAGGCCAGCGTCACGAACAGCACCATCCAGACATAGGGGTTGTCCAACCTCGCCCAGATCAGTGTCGATGTCACCAGTGCCCCAACGATCAGCAAACCGCCCATGGTCGGTGTACCGGCCTTGGAAAAATGCCCCTCTGGCCCATCATCCCGGATCGGCTGCCCCTTGCCCTGCTTGCGACGCAACACGTTGATCAGCGGCTTCCCAAAGATGAAGCCAAAGATCAGTGCTGTCAGGAAGGCCCCGCCCGCACGGAACGTGATGTAGCGGAAGAGGTTCCAGATATCCCCTCCGTCCGACAGGGCGGTCAACCAATAGAGCATTACAATACCTTTCCTAGGCGGCGATCATGGGTCAAGCGCGCTCCCTTGCCCCATTTTCCGCAAACCGTCAACAATCTGAGCCAGCGCCATGCTGAGCGAACCCTTGGCCAGCACCGTATCCCCCGCGCGGATCAATTCCGGCAGGTGTTTTGCCATCTCGGTGCTGGTCTCGAACCAGAGCCCGCGCTTTTCCTCGGGCAAAACCTGATGCAAGGCTTTCATCAGCGGGCCAATGCAGTGGACCTGGTCCACACGCGTCATGGCCGCGACATTGGCCATTCCGGCGTGCATGGAAATCTCCTGCCCGCCCAACTCTTTCATATCACCCAGAAATGCGATCCGACGCGCACCTTGTGATGCGGCCAAAACATCCAGCGCGGCCTCCATCGAAGTCGGGTTGGCGTTGTAGCTATCGTCCAGCAACTCGATTTGCCCGCCCGATGTCAAAGGCAACGTTACGCGCACGCCCCGCCCTTTGACCGGAGACCATTGGCGCAATCCGGCGATGGCCTCATCCAGATCAACGCCCATCTCAACACAAGCCGCCAAAGCACCCAGCGCGTTCATTGCAAAATGCGTGCCAGCGGACTGAACGTCGTAGGAGATGGTCGTGTCGCCCACTATTGCCCCTGCATGGACCGAGTCGGTGCTTTGCGTTACCTGGGTCAAATTGTAATCAGCAGCCTTACGGCCAAAATCCACAATTCCGGCACCTTGTTCCTGTGCCGTTTGGCGCAGGATGTCCGCATGATCGATATCGGCGTTCACGATGGCCGCACCGCCGGTTTCGAGCCCTTCGAAAATCGCGGCCTTTTCATGGGCGATGCCCGCAACCGACTCGAACGCCTCGAGATGCACTGCCGCCACGGTTGTCACCAGCGCCACGTGGGGGCGAGCCTGCCGTGCCAGCGGGGCAATCTCTCCGGGGTGGTTCATGCCGATCTCGATCACCGCAAACTCGGTGTCCTGCGGCATTCGGGCCAATGTCAGGGGCACACCCCAATGGTTGTTGTAGCTGGCAACGCTGGCATGGGTTTTCCCCTGCGTTTCCAGAATGGTGGCCAGCATTTCCTTGGTCGAGGTCTTGCCGACGCTGCCGGTAACACCCACGACACGCGCCCCCGTCCTGGCGCGGCCCGCCTGCCCCAGCGCCTCAAGCCCGGCCTGAACGTCATCGACGATCAATAGCGGCGCACCTTCAGATACGCCCTCAGGGATGCGGGACACCAACGCCGCGCCGGCACCGTTTTCCAAGGCTTGCGCAACGAAATCATGCCCGTCCCGCGCGGCCTTGAGCGCCACGAACAGGTCTCCGGGCTGGAGAGTCCTTGTGTCGATCGACACGCCGTTCACCACCCAATCGGCAGTGGCGCGCCCATCGGTGGCCTCAGCGGCCTCAGCCGCAGTCCAGAGCGTCATGCGACCCTCCCGTCCAGCGCGGCCACGCTGATGCTGGCTTGTTCCACATCATCGAAGGGCAGGACCTGATCGCCCACGATCTGACCGGTCTCGTGCCCTTTCCCTGCGATTAACAAGGCATCGCCCGGCTGCAGCGCATCAATGCCGCGCAAGATGGCCTCAGCCCGGTCACCCACTTCGGTGGCCTCCGAAGCACCCAGCAAAACGGCTGCGCGGATGGTCGCCGGATCTTCGCTGCGTGGGTTGTCATCGGTGACGAAGACCATGTCTGCATTGTCAGCGGCAGCCTGACCCATCAACGGGCGCTTGGTGGCGTCGCGATCCCCGCCCGCGCCAACGATAGCGATCAGACGGCCCATCACATGCGGGCGCATCGCCCTGAGCGCCGTCGCCACCGCATCCGGTGTGTGCGCATAATCGACAAACACCGCTGCGCCATTCTCTCGCGTCGCAGCCAACTGCATACGGCCCCGAACGGTTGCCAGATGCTGCAAAGTTTCGAATACACGCTCAGGTTCCTCACCAGCGGCAATGACCAGACCGCAAGCCAGCAAAACGTTCTCGGCCTGAAACCCTCCGATCAGGTTCAGGCGAGTCTGGAACACCTTGCCCTGCCATGAAAAGCGCAGGTCCTGCCCGGTCGAGTCGAAGCGCTGGTTCGTCAGGCACAGATCGGCGCCGTCCGATCCGACGGTTAGAACCGACTGACAGCGCGCTTCGGCGATCTTGCGGATCTCGGCGCCCTTGGAATCGTTCATGTTGACGACCACGGTCCCGTCCTGCGGCAGAACCCGGTCGAACAGCCCAGCCTTGGCGGCGAAATAAGCCTCGAACGTTTCGTGATAGTCCAGATGATCCTGAGTGAAGTTCGAGAACCCCGCAGCGGCCAAATGCACGCCATCCAGGCGGCGCTGTTCCAGACCGTGCGAGGACGCCTCCATCGCCGCATGTGTGATGCCGTTCTCTGCTGCCTCTGCGAGGCAGCGATGCAGGGTGATTGGCTCGGGTGTGGTATGTGCCAACGGTGCGGCCCATGCACCCTCAACACCCGTAGTGCCAAGGTTGACCGCCGCGTGCCCAAGCTCCATCCAGATCTGACGAACAAAGGTCGATACCGAGGTCTTTCCGTTGGTTCCGGTCACGGCCACAATCGTCTGCGGTTGAGCGCCGAACCACAGCGCGGCACATCCGGCCAGTGCCTGACGCGGGTCTTCGACCACCGCTAGCGCCGCGTCCGATGCGGCCAATTCATCCGCTGCAATCTCAGCCCCCTCGGCGTCGGTCAGAATTGCTGCAGCGCCCATGCGTAGTGCGAAATGAATAAACTCTCCGCCATGAACGCGGGTGCCGGGAAGGGCCGCGAAGAGGTAGCCGTCCTTGACCTCGCGGCTATCAACGGCAAGCCCGGTGATCTCGGGGTTTGCGCCGCCCCGTGCGGTCAGGGCCAGTTGGCTGAGTGTTTTCATCCTTGTGCCCATGACCCACCTTTTGTTGGACAGCCTAATTTGAGGTCAGGGTTATAGCAGCGCGTGCCTCAGGCTCAAGCCGGGGACGCAAGCCCAGCAAGGGGGCGATGCGGCCGATCAGTTCTGCAGCCACAGGAACCGCCGTCCACCCTGCCGTCCGGCGCTTTTCGCCGTAGGCCACGATGGACGGTTCATCCAGCGTGACGATCAGCACATATTTCGGATCATAAGCCGGGAAGATCGTCGCAAAGGTCGCGATCACCTTGTCATCGTAATAGCCACCGCGCGGCTTGGGCTTGTCGGCGGTGCCGGTTTTGCCAGCCACGTCATAGCCAGCCACATCGCCAAAGCTGGCTGTGCCTTCCGTCACAACCTTGCGCAGCATTTTTTGTGCCTGCTTGGCCGCGTTTTCCGACAACACGCGCGGGCCGTACTGGGGGCCGTTCCTGCGCAGGATGGTCGGGCTGACATAGTGCCCGCCATTGGCAATCGCCGCATATCCGGCGGCCAGATGCATCGGGCTGGTCGACAACCCGTGACCATAGGAAATAGTCACCGTGCTCAGTTCGCCCCATTTCTTGGGCTTGAGTGGTTCACCGCCTGCCGCCTCGACAATCTCGAACGGAGTTGGATCAAACATGCCCAGCGAATTCAGAAAGCTCTGCTGTCGTTTCGCACCAATCTGCAGCGCCAGCCGACCCGTCCCTCGGTTCGAGCTGTGGACGATCACGTCCGCAACGCTGATCTTGCCGTAGTTCTTTCCGTTGAATTCACCAATCGGAAAGCGGCCGATTTTCATTGGACCCGAAGTGTCGATAATCGTCTCGGAATTCACCAGCCCCAATTGTACGGCTTGCGCGGCTGTGAAGATTTTGAAAACCGACCCCAATTCGTAGACGCCCTGCACATAGCGGTTGAACAGAGGGCTGTCCGATGGATCAAACCCCGAGGTCGGCGGGCGGGGGCGATCATTCGGATCGAAAGACGGAAGCGACGCGGCCGAGACGACCTCACCCGTATGCGCGTTCATCAGAACGGCCGAGGCGCCCTTGGCGTTCATGATTTTCATGCCGCCAAAAAGAACCTGTTCGACCGCTGCCTGAACTGTCAGGTCCAGCGACAGTTGCAGCGGTTTGTTGCCGTTGGCGGGGTCTCGCAGATAGTCATCGAACTGTTTTTCAACGCCTGCCACGCCGATGACCTCGGCGGCGCTTACACCCTCACGACCAAACCCCGAGCCACCCAGGATATGAGCGGCCAGACGGCCATTCGGGTACAGCCGCATCTCACGCGGGCCGAACAGGATACCGGGGTCGCCGATATCATGCACGGCCTGCTTCTGTTCGGGCGAGATACGCTTTTTGATCCACAGAAACTTGCGATTACCAGTGAAGTCTTTGACCAGGCGCTCTTTTTCCAGATCGGGGAAGATCGCCACCAACTGATCAGCAGCCGCAACCGGATCGATCATCAGCGGCGGTTGAGCGTAGACGGAATAGGTATCCAGATTGGTCGCCAGAATGCGCCCTTCCCGGTCAACAATATTGGCCCGTTGCATCGCGATCGCGGCACCGGGCGCGCTGGCCAGTGGCTCTTGTGCCTCGGATGTGGCCAACAAGCCCATGCGGACACCCACAACCGAGAAGGCGCAGAAGAAGAACAGGCCGAGCACCAGCAATCGCCCTTCGGCGCGGGCACGGGCGCGGTCCTTCATGTCTTCGTGGCGCTGACGGATGTTTTCCCGCTCAATCGCCTTGGGATTCTCGCCCCGGGCGCGGGCGTCGAGGATACGGGCCAGAGGGCGCAGTGGCGTGCGGGTCATGGAATCTGCACCTCGCCCAGCGCCTGAATATTGGTGATAGCCTGCAACTCAATCGGGTCGACGATGGGCAGGTCCGGGTCCTCGGCATATGAAATCTGGTCGGCGCGGCCGAATTGCTCGGCCCGCAGTGGCAACAGGCCCAGGCGCTCAAAGTTCAGGTCGGCCAGTTCACGCAGCCGGTCCGGTCGGTTCAGATAGGCCCATTCCGCATTCAGAACAGCAAGCCGCACCTGCGCCATGCCGATCTCGCGCTGTAACTTCTGCGTTTCCTTCGCCACCTGCTGGGTGCGGTAATTCTCCTGATACGCCCAAAGCGCCAGTCCGAACACGGCCAGAGCGGTCAACACATACAAAACACTCTTCATTTCGCCCTTCCCCCAAGTTGCGGCATCCCAATCGCGCGGGCTTCAATTTCCCCCGCCGGAGCCTCAGTTCGTATCCCCACTCGCAGCTTGGCCGAGCGCGCGCGCGGGTTTTCCTGCAATTCCTGCTCATCCGGCCCAACGGCCTTGCGGGTCTTGAGCGTGAATTGCGGCACTTCCTGTTCAACCTCGGGCGCATAGCGGTTGGCCCGCCCCGTTTTGCCGGCCCGAGACTGAAAGAACCGTTTGACCATCCGGTCTTCAATGGAATGAAAGGTAACGACGGCCAGCTGTCCGCCCGGCTTCAATGCCCGCTCGGCTGCCATTAGCCCCTGAAACAGCTCTTCATATTCCGCATTCACTGCGATCCGCAGCCCCTGGAAACTGCGTGTCGCAGGGTGCGATTGGCCCGGCTTTGGGCGCGGCAAGCAGGATTCGATGATCTCAACCAGACGCAGGGTCGTGGTGATTGGTTCTTCTGTCCGCGCCCTGACGATAGCCTTGGCGATGCGCCGGCTGGCGCGCTCTTCACCGTAGTGAAACAGGATATCGGCCAGTTGCGCTTCAGTCGCCGTGTTGACCAAGTCAGCGGCGCTTTCGCCCTCCTGACTCATCCGCATGTCCAGTGGGCCATCCTTCATGAAGGAAAAGCCGCGTTCGGCCTGATCCAACTGCATCGAGGACACGCCGAGGTCCAGCACCACCCCATCCAGATCCTGCGCATATTCATCCATACGCGAGAACACACCCGACTGCATCACCAGCCGGTCGCCATAGCCCGCCGCCCAGTCAGCAGCCATTTCGAAAGCCAGCGGATCGCGGTCCACGCCGATCACCTTGTCGGCACCAGCCTCCAACAAGCCACGGGTATATCCGCCCGCGCCGAACGTCCCGTCCAGCCAGACACCGGACACCGGTGCCACGGCGGCCAGTAACGGGCGCAACAGAACAGGAATATGAGGTTTGTCGGAAGGGGTTTCAGCGCCGGCCATGCCGCTACGCGTCCCCGACGCCGTCTAGGTACAGGAGGGGATCGAAATCCTCGGGCTGTTCGTCCAGCCATTCTTCGGTTTTGGCCAGTTCCTCGGCCTCGTACGTCTCGGGCTTCCAGATCTGGAACGTATCCCCGGCGGCGATAAAGAACGCCTCGCCCTCCAGTCCGATCTTGTTGCGCAACTTGGCTGGCAGAACCAGCCGTCCGGTTTCGTCCACAGTGGTCGGAAAGGACTGCCCGTGGAACATGCGCTGCAGCATCTTGCGCTGCATCGAGCCACGCGGCAGCGCATCGATCTTGCTGTCGACCTCTTCGATCGCCTGCATGGTATAGCATTCAAGGAACTTACGGCGGTGGTCGCCATAGACGATCACCAGTTCAGGCGTGTCACCGGGCTGCCAGTTGGAATCGGAGGCTTCAAGCACACGGCGAAACGAGGCCGGGATCGACACCCTGCCCTTCGTATCCACCTTATGGTGGCTTTCACCTCTAAACCTGCGCGCCAAGACGACTGTCCCTTCCGCTTGCGCCCCACTTAAAACTCACGCCCCAGATGAAAAACGGCGGGTTGATCTGCTGCCACTGATCAACCCGCCGCATTGACCCGCTGTGCGGGATGTCCAGCTGCGCGCGCCACCTGGGGGGATGTCTGCTCGCCCGCGCGCCGGATCTCTTGATTGATGAAAGCGAGATGCCTGTATGAAACCTGTTTTTATTGGTTCGGGGTCGTTTAGCGCCCCATGTGCCTCGTCCTCATCGGATGAACAAGGGATGCCATGGGAATTCATGGAAATCAATAGAAAACTTCATCGAGTTACAAACAGACTCACAATATAAACAAGCTGAAAACAAATGAAAACCGCACATCTTACACCACATACTTGGACACTGGTCATTTTGGACACCATATATAGTAAGAAATGTAGCACTATTTTTTGTCCCATGGTTTCCCAATATTTTTAAGATGAATAGAGATTCCTGCGCTCAACCACCTATCCAGGTCGAGCTACCCCCTTCGAATCACCCTGCACTACACGCTGCTGGACTGCGCTTCCAAGCCTGACCAAACTTCACCCATGAATTCCCATAGGCTTGGCGACATGCAGAAACGGGGCTCGCTGTCGACCAGCGACTTCAAAACGCACAAATTTCAAAAGAAGCCGCACAAAGAAAAAGCAATCACACATACCTTGTCGCGCCCAGCCACATGCAAATGCCGCCAACACGATGGCAAAATCCTTGATTTAAAGGCATTTAGTCGCCCGAATGCTCAACTCATTGATATCTATGCAGTTGCTGCATAGCAGCATTGACGACGCGGGCTATTGTGCAATTGCAGCATTTGCCTATTTTCATTCCCAAGAAAGCGCCGGGCTACACCGGCACCAACAAAAAAATCGGGTAAGGCAGATGGCTGCAGCAACACATCAGAGCACGCTTAAAGGCGCACCGGCATCCGGGATGACTTCGCTGATTGAGGCTGCGAAGACACGGTTCATCCGGTATCGCGCCTATCGCCAGACAGTTAACGAACTGTCTGAACTTTCGAACCGCGAGCTAGCCGATCTGGGCCTGCACCGGTCAATGATCCGCCGCTTGGCCATGCAAGCGGCAGAAGAATACGTCGCGCAATAAGTGCGCATTGACATAACCGAGATCAGGTCCTTCCTCCTCCCTTTAGGACCTGTATTTCAGCGGCGACATCTCTCCTCCTCCCTGATGTCGCCGCGCCTTATACCGGCCCTGAACGCCGGAAACTGACACACCGGGAACTCCTCCTCCCTATCCTGGTGTTGAAAGTGCGCGGCGACGTCGTCCTCCTCCCTGACGTCGCCGCGTCTTCCTCATACCGGGATCAAACCCGGGTTCGCATACATCGGGGCTCTCCTCCTCCCTGCCCTGGTGTTGAAAAGAACGGCGGTTCCCTCTCCTCCTCCCTGGGAACCGCCGTTTTTTCTTTTCAGACAGGAAATCGCGTGCCGCCCGCAGCCGCGCGCGCCTCGAAAGAATCAAGCATGTGCCGTCAGGCACATTCCATTTGATTAAAACGGTATGTCGTCCTTGGCCGACAAAAACCGCGAGACCACCTTTTTCGTGCCCGCCTTGTCGAAATCGACCTCGACTTTGTCACCTTCGATGCCAATCACCGCGCCGTAACCGAATTTCTGGTGAAACACGCGTTCACCCAGCGTGAAACTGGCCACCGCTGTGGCGTCGATCACCGTATTGCGGCTTTCGCGGGGTTGTGACGTGCCGTATTGCCCCTGCCGGGCCTGCATCCGTTTCCAACCCGGCGAGTTATAGACATTCGCTTCGGCCGCGCGGGTCTCAATCCCCGCCGCAGGTTGCCCGGCGCCATAAAGGCCCGGAGGCGTCAGCACCTCCACATGATCCTCGGGCAGTTCGTCGATGAACCGTGACGGCATCGCGTTCTGCCACTGCCCAAACACCCGCCGGTTGGCGGCAAAAGAGATCGTACACACCTCTTCCGCGCGGGTTATACCCACATAGGCCAACCGCCGCTCTTCCTCGAGGCCTTTAAGGCCGGATTCGTCCATCGACCGTTGTGAAGGGAATAACCCGTCTTCCCACCCCGGCAGGAACACGGCGGGAAATTCCAGCCCCTTGGCCGCGTGCAGAGTCATGATCGAAACCTTGGCTCCGTCCCCTTCCTGCTCATTGTCCATGACCAGGCTTACATGCTCCAGAAACCCCTGCAGGTTCTCGAAATTATCCAACTGATTGACCAGTTCCTTGAGGTTTTCCAACCGCCCCGGTGCCTCGGGCGTCTTTTCATTCTGCCAATGGGCGGTATAGCCGGATTCATCCAGAACGATCTGCGCCAGTTCGATATGGGACACCTCGGGCTCGCCAAATCGCAAAGGCGCACCATCGTCAATAACCGAGTCGTCCGCGACCTCAATCCGTGGCCCGCGCGTCATCGCGTTCCACCGGGCGAGCCCGTCGATCAACTCGCGCAGCGCCTTGCCGCCCTTGCCCTTGATCAACCCGTTATCAACCGCGATCCGAGCACCCTCAACCAACGATACGCCATTTTCCCGCGCTGTCATCTGGATCGTTTGTTGCGCCTTGTCGCCCAAACCGCGCTTTGGCGTGTTCACGATCCGTTCAAAGGCCAGATCGTCGCCCCGACTGACCACCAGCCGGAAATAGGCCATCGCATCGCGGATCTCCATCCGTTCATAGAATCGCGGACCACCAATCACCTTGTAGGGCAGGCCAATGGTCAGGAACCGATCCTCGAACGCGCGCATCTGGTGCGAGGCCCGCACCAGAATCGCGATCTCATCTAGCCCAATGGGCCGCACACCGCGCGTGCCGCCCTGCATCGCGTCGATTTCCTCACCGATCCAGCGCGCCTCTTCCTCGCCATCCCAATGACCGATGAGACGAACCTTTTCGCCCTCTTCCGCGTCGGTCCACAGCTCCTTGCCCAAACGGCTTTCATTACCTCGAATGACATTCGATGCAGCGGCCAAAATATGCGGGGTCGAGCGATAGTTCTGCTCCAACCGCACCACATATGCACCGGGAAAATCCTTTTCGAACCGCAGGATGTTACCCACTTCGGCCCCACGCCAGCCATAGATCGACTGGTCGTCATCGCCCACGCAACAGATGTTCTTATGCGCCCCGGCCAACAGCCGCAGCCACAGGTACTGGGCGACGTTGGTATCCTGATACTCGTCCACCAGAATATAACGGAACCAGCGCTGATACTGGTCCAACACGTCCGGATGGGTCTGAAAAATCGTGACCATGTGCAGCAGCAGGTCACCGAAATCCACTGCATTCAGTTCCCGCAGGCGGGTTTGGTATTGCGCGTAAAGTTCAATACCCTTGTTGTTATAAGCCCCGGCATCCGCCGCAGGCACCTTGCCGGGCGTCAGTGCGCGGTTCTTCCAGTCATCGATGATCCCGGCCAGCATCCGCGCGGGCCAGCGCTTGTCGTCGATATTCGCGGCCTGAACCAGTTGCTTGAGCAGGCGCAACTGATCGTCCGTATCCAGAATGGTGAAGTTCGATTTCAGATCGACCAATTCCGCATGGCGGCGCAGCAACTTGACGCAGATCGAGTGGAATGTACCCAGCCAGGGCATCCCCTCGGCGGGTTGCCCCAACAGGCGGCCTACCCTCTCCTTCATCTCTCGCGCGGCCTTGTTGGTAAAGGTCACCGACAGAATCTCGTTCGGACGCGCCCGCCCGGTGCTCAGCAGATGCGCGATGCGCGCGGTTAAGGCTTTGGTTTTGCCCGTCCCGGCCCCGGCCAACATCAGCACCGGACCGTCCAGCCGCTCCACCGCGTCGCGTTGGGCCGGGTTCAACTCGTCCAGATAAGGCGAGGGCCGCGCGGCCATGGCCCGCGCGGACAGCGATGCGCCCTCAAAGGCGTCCATTTCGTCGAAACTGCTCATGCCCCCAAACTACGCCGGATACGCGCCGAGGGAAAGAGTTTGTTCACCCCTTGTTCGCGCAGTGTTTTCACCCAGTTTACTGCCAATTCTACCCAATACGCCCTGATGCGCTGCGCCCACGTTAAACCACTGTCAAAGCTTGGATCGGATGCTGCGATCAAAGCTGTGGAAGCGCGGATCACGAAAAACCTTAGCGGATCGGGCATGGCGTCCCGCTTGAAACTTGCAGGCATCGTTCTGACCATGGGAGGTCTCACGCCCTGTCAGGCTGGGGCGTTTACGCGATTCCGGCCCCGGTGGTCGACCGGATGCTGGAATCCGACCTGCGCCACGCCGCAACACAGATGAACCGGCAAGTGGTCTCGCACCTCGCGGATGTTGATGCCACTTTTCGTAACGGCGCACTGGATGCCCACGACGAAGAGTTTCTGGAACTGCTGCCCGCGACCTCGGATATCTACCGGTTCAAGCTTTTTAACGATGCGGGGCGCGTCCTGTGGTCAACCCGCCCATCGGATGTGGGCATGGTCAACAGCGACGCCTATTTCAGCGAAGTTCTGGGACGGGGCAACATCGTTTACAAACATGAAGAAAAACCGCTGACCGAGGTGGACAATTTCGACCGCAACCTGCTGGAGGTCAGCGGGCCGCGGACCCGCCATGTGGCCGAAGTCTATATCCCCGTTATTCGCGAAGGGCGCTTTGTCGGTGCAATTGAGTTTTTTTCGGACATCACGCAGGTTCGATACTTGTTCATCAACCGGGTCCGGCTGCTGCTGACCGTTCTCAGCGGCGTAGCCCTGCTCGCCCTGTCGGCGGTGACGCTCGTCATATTCCGCGCGAACCGGCGGCAGGTGCGCGACCTGCGTAGCAGTGCTGCCAAGGAACGAGAATTGATGGATGACCAACTGCGCCTTGCGCGCGAGGTCCGATTGCTTGGCGAGTTGAACGAATGGCTGCAGTCCAGCCGGTCGCTGGATGAGTTGTTCGACATGGTCTCGCGCTTCATGACCCATATCCTGCCCGAGGCCGAGGGCAGTTTGTATGTCTATTCCAATTCACGCGATGTGCTGGATGGCTGTGCCAACTGGAATGGCGGCACTCACAAAGCGCATATCCACCCGGAAGGGTGCTGGGGTCTGCGTCGGGGGCGTACATACGAATATGGCGTGTCCGAGATCGACTTTGTCTGCGAACATGCCGAGCAGCATGACGGGCGCCCCTATTTCTGCTTTCCCATTCTGGCACATGGGGAAACGGTTGGTCTTTTGCACCTGCGGGCACATGAGGGCAGTGATGAGGTGTTTCATGCCAGCAAGAAGCTAGCCCAGCTTTGCGCGGATCAGATCAGCATGGCGATAGCAAATGTCCGGATGCGCGATCAGTTGCATGACCAATCAGTGCGCGACCCGCTGACCGGATTGTTCAACCGCCGGCACATGACTGAAACGTTGCGCAAATCCATAAACTGCAGCCAGCAGACCGGTGCATCGCTGAGCTTGATCGCCTTGGATGTCGACCATTTCAAAAAGTTCAACGACACCCATGGGCATGACGCAGGGGACATGGTGCTGCGCGCGGTCGGATCGGCTCTGGAAGAGGGCTGCGACCGGGATGAGATCGCCTGCCGCATCGGCGGAGAGGAGTTCATGCTGATCCTGCCGGACAACACACAAGACGATGCAATTACCCGGGCCGAGCAATTGCGGCAAGCGGTCGAGGCTGTTTCGGTCCGGTATGGAGAGAAGTCCTTGCCACGCATCACGATTTCCGTGGGTGTCGCCCACTACCCCGCACATGGCACCATGCCGCAGGACCTGATGCGCGCGGCGGACGACGCCCTTTATATGGCCAAAGATAAGAGGCGGAATCAGGTGCAGGTCGCCAAAGATGCAGCCTCGGTCACTTCGACTGCGGCAGATTCGAAACACAAACGGTCGCCCAAACCCGAGCCACCGGCCTCAGCCGCCTGAAAACCTTGCAGAATCGCCCGGCAGGTTGGATCAATCCTTATGGACCTGCACAGCACATTCCCCGGCATTGCCGACCTGAAACGCCGCGCCCAGCGCAGGATTCCGTTTTTCGTCTGGGAATATCTGGCAAGCGGCACAGGAACCGAGTCCACGCTGCACCGCAACCGGGCCGCGCTGGATCAGGTGGAGTTTCTGCCCTCGATCCTGCATGGCCCCATCGAATGCGATACCAGCACGCGTTTTCTGGGGCAGGATTTTCCCTTGCCCTTCGGCATCGCCCCCATCGGGATGGCCGGTCTGGTCTGGCCGAACGCGGAAAAGCTGCTGGCGCGCGCCGCCGCCGAGGCGGGCTTACCTTACACCCTTTCGACGGTCGCCAGCCAGAGCCCCGAGGATCTGGCCCCTCATCTGGGGCGGAACGCCTGGTTTCAGCTATACCCTCCGAAAGATCCGGGTATTCGCACAGATATGCTGAATCGCGCCAAGTCAGCGGGATTCTCAACGCTTGTGCTGACTGTTGATGTCCCGGTCGCCTCGCGCCGTGAACGGCAAACGCGATCCGGTCTGACCAATCCCCCCAGACTGACCCCGCGCCTGCTGGCACAGATTGCCCTGCGTCCGGCCTGGGCTCTGGGCATGGCGCAGAACGGGATGCCCCGGATGCGCACTCTGGACAAGTATATCGACGGGGACAGTGCTCTGCCGCCGACCGCCCATGTCGGTTACCTGCTGCGCACTTCACCCGACATGGATTATGTCAAATGGCTGCGGGAGGCATGGGACGGTCCGTTTATCGTAAAGGGCGTAATGCGGGCCGGAGATGCCGAGCGGCTGCAACAGGCCGGTGTTGACGCCCTTTGGGTCTCGAATCACGGTGGTCGCCAGTTTGACGGAGCCCCAGCGAGTATCAATATGCTACCGTTGATCCGAGAAGCGACAAACCTACCCCTGATCTTCGATAGCGGCGTCGAAGGTGGTCTGGACATCCTGCGCGCACTGGCTCTGGGCGCGGATTTTATCATGCTCGGGCGCGGATTTTTGTATGGTCTCAGCGCCTTGGGTGCGCAAGGACCCGCGCATGTCATAGACATCCTGCGTCAGGACATGATCGCCAATATGGGTCAAATGGGCCTTTCAAGCCTGCAAAAAATGCCATCGGTTATCACAAACATTGATGCTGCAGCGCGGCATGTGTAAGACGATCACGTCAAAAGGCGGCGTTTGCGAGCGTTAACATGCCGGTTCTACCCAGAAGGACTGATATACGAGCGCGTATTGTCCGCCTATGAACACGGCCAAACCATAAAGACCGGGACCGAAAATGACCGACTTCAAAAAGATCCTGATCGCCAATCGCGGCGAGATTGCCATTCGCGTGATGCGGGCAGCGAACGAGATGGGCAAACGCACCGTCGCAGTCTTCGCCGAAGAAGATAAGCTGGGCTTGCATCGTTTCAAGGCGGACGAGGCTTATCGCATCGGCGAAGGCATGGGACCGGTTGCCGCGTACCTGTCGATTGACGAGATTATCCGTGTCGCCAAGGAATGCGGTGCGGATGCGATCCACCCCGGCTATGGTCTGCTGTCCGAGAACCCGGATTTCGTGGATGCCTGTGTGCAGAGTGGCATCACCTTCATCGGCCCCAAGGCAGAAACCATGCGCGCCCTGGGTGACAAGGCCAGTGCACGCCGCGTGGCTATCGCCGCTGGTGTGCCGGTCATTCCGGCAACCGAAGTGCTGGGCGATGACATGGACGCGATCCGGGCCGAAGCCAAAGAAATCGGCTATCCGCTGATGCTGAAGGCCAGCTGGGGCGGCGGTGGACGCGGCATGCGCCCGATCCACTCGGAAGATGAGCTGGAAGAAAAGGTACTCGAAGGCCGCCGCGAGGCCGAGGCCGCATTCGGCAACGGCGAAGGTTATCTGGAAAAGATGATCATCCGTGCACGCCACGTCGAAGTGCAGATTCTGGGCGACAAACACGGTGAGATTTATCACCTGTACGAACGCGACTGCTCGGTCCAGCGCCGGAACCAGAAGGTCGTCGAACGCGCCCCCGCCCCGTATCTATCCGACGAACAGCGCACCGAGATTTGCGAGCTGGGCCGCAAAATCTGCGCCCATGTGAACTATGAATGCGCGGGCACCGTTGAATTCCTGATGGATATGGAGACCGGCAAGTTCTACTTCATCGAGGTGAACCCCCGCGTGCAGGTCGAACACACTGTCACCGAAGAAGTCACCGGCATCGACATCGTGCAGGCCCAGATCCTGATTGCCGAAGGTAAGACGCTGGCCGAAGCCACCGGTGCCGCCAGCCAGGCCGATGTGCATTTGACCGGTCACGCGCTGCAGACCCGGATCACCACCGAGGATCCGCAGAACAACTTCATCCCGGATTACGGTCGTATCACCGCCTATCGCTCGGCCACCGGCATGGGTATCCGTCTGGATGGCGGCACCGCCTACGCGGGCGGGGTGATCACGCGGTTTTACGACTCGCTACTGACCAAGGTTACCGCAAAGGCGCCGACGCCCGAGGCTGCGATCGCCCGCATGGACCGCGCCCTGCGCGAATTCCGTATTCGCGGTGTCAGCACTAATATCGACTTTGTCATCAACCTGCTGAAACACCCGACGTTCCTGTCGAACGAATATACCACCAAATTCATCGACACGACGCCGGACCTGTTCACCTTCAAGCGTCGCCGCGACCGGGGCACCAAGGTTCTGACGTATATCGCGGATATCACCGTGAATGGTCACCCCGAAACCAAGGACCGTCCGGAACCGCGCGCCGACCTGAAAGAGGCCAAGCCCCCTGCATTGAAGGGTGAACCCAAAATGGGCGCCCGCAATCTGCTGGAGCAGAAAGGCCCACAGGCGGTCGCCGACTGGATGAAGGCACAGCGGCAGCTGTTGATCACCGACACCACCATGCGCGACGGTCACCAATCACTGCTGGCGACCCGGATGCGCTCGATCGATATGATCAAGGTGGCGCCCAGCTATGCCGCAAACCTGCCGCAACTGTTCTCGGTCGAATGCTGGGGCGGTGCGACCTTCGATGTGGCCTATCGCTTCCTGCAGGAATGCCCGTGGCAGCGTCTGCGCGACCTGCGCGAGGCGATGCCCAACCTGATGACCCAGATGCTGCTGCGCGGGGCAAACGGCGTTGGCTACACCAACTATCCCGACAACGTGGTTCAGGAATTCGTCCGTCAGGCCGCGAAAGGTGTAGACGTGTTCCGTGTGTTCGACTCGCTGAACTGGGTCGAGAACATGCGCGTGGCTATGGACGCGGTGATCGAAAACGGCAAAATCTGTGAAGGTACCGTGTGCTATACCGGTGATATTTTGGACCCGGATCGCGCCAAGTATGACCTGAAATACTATGTCGGCATGGCGAAAGAGTTGCGCGATGCTGGCGCTCATATTCTGGGTCTGAAGGACATGGCCGGTCTGTTGAAGCCGGCCTCGGCCAAGATCCTGATCCGCGCGCTGAAAGAAGAGGTCGGCCTGCCGATCCACTTCCACACCCACGACACAGCAGGCATCGCCAGCGCCACCATTCTGGCCGCATCCGAAGCGGGCGTGGACGCGGTCGATTGCGCGATGGACAGCTTCTCGGGCAACACCTCTCAGGCAACGCTGGGCACCGTGGTCGAGGCGCTGCGCCACACCGAGCGTGACACCGGGTTGGACATCAAGGCAATCCGCGAGATCAGCGACTATTTCGAGGCTGTTCGCGGCCAGTACGCGGCTTTTGAATCCAGCCTGCAGGCTCCGGCCTCGGAAGTGTATCTGCACGAAATGCCGGGCGGCCAGTTCACCAACCTCAAGGCGCAGGCGCGCTCTCTGGGTCTGGAAGAGCGCTGGCACGAAGTGGCGCAGATGTACGCAGATGTGAACCGCATGTTCGGTGACATCGTGAAGGTGACGCCTTCTTCGAAGGTTGTCGGTGACATGGCACTGATGATGGTCAGTCAGAACATGACCCGCGAGCAGGTCGAGGACCCGGATACGGATGTGGCCTTCCCCGACTCGGTCGTGGATATGATGCGCGGCAATCTGGGCCAGCCTCCGGGCGGGTTCCCCGACACCATCATCAAGAAGGTGCTGAAGGACGAGGCTCCCAACACCAATCGCCCCGGTAAGGACGTGCCTGCGGTTGATCTGGAAGCCACCCGGTCCGAGCTGTCCAAACAGCTGGAAGGCAAAGAGGTCGATGACGAAGACCTGAACGGATACCTGATGTATCCCAAGGTGTTCCTGGACTATATGGGTCGTCACCGCGTTTATGGTCCGGTCCGCACCCTACCCACGCGTACTTTCTTTTATGGCATGGAGCCCGGCGAAGAGATCACCGCCGAGATCGATCCGGGCAAGACGCTGGAAATCCGTTGTCAGGCCGTTAGCGAAACGGATGAGAAAGGCGAGGTCAAAGTGTTCTTTGAACTCAACGGCCAGCCACGGGTGATCCGCGTGCCCAACCGTCTGGTGACCTCGACGACTCAGGCCCGGCCCAAGGCTGAGGCGGGCAACGCCAACCATATCGGCGCGCCGATGCCGGGCGTAGTGGCAACCGTTGCCGTCACGGGTGGTCAGGAAGTCAAGGAAGGCGACATGCTGCTGACCATCGAGGCAATGAAGATGGAAACCGGCATCCACGCTGAACGCGACGCCACGGTCAAAGCTGTTCACATTCAGCCCGGCGGGCAGATTGACGCAAAGGACCTGCTGGTCGAACTGGAATAACCGGTTTAGCTTTCTGGGCTAACAGGGGCCGCTCGGGGAACCGGGCGGCCTTTTTTCGATCCGAGGAGGATAAACGCCCATGCTGTCCATCACACCCATCTATGCCGCACTGCTGGCAATCCTGTTTGTCGCGCTCAGCGTCAGGGTCATCAGCCAGCGGCGCAGCGACAAGATTTCCTACGGCGACGGCGGAAATACGGCGATGCTCAAGGTGATGCGGACGCATTCCAATTTCGTCGAATACACCCCCTTTGCCGTGCTGTTGATCGCGATGGTTGAATTGCAGGGGGCGAGCGGCCTGTTACTGAACCTGCTGGGCCTGACATTACTGAGCGGTCGCCTGTTGCACGCCTATGGTTTCGGACGCAGCCCGCAGATCGTCATTCTGCGCCAGATCGGGATGCTTCTGACATTCACAGCGATTCTGGTAGCCGCCTTCGCGAATATCGTTCTGGCGCTGTGATCTGATCGGCGGGGCTTACCCCGCCAGCACCCGCGTTTCGACCTGCGGCGCATCTCTAAGGACAGGCTCAACCTCGCCCAGCCTGTCCTGATCCGGTGTACAAAGCACCGATGTCAGCACAATTAGTGCCGCAAGCAGGGCCATCTTCATGTCTGCAATCCGTGTCATTTCCTCTCCTCGAACCCTCTTGTTTTGTAATGTTCCAAATCTTGAACGCATGGCGCGCGGAATTCCGTCGAAATATTTTTCCACCTTTTTGTGCTTTTCCGCTTGCAGCCTCGCGTGGGAATTTATACATCCCTCCTCACTCAACGGCGCGGGCGTAGCTCAGGGGTAGAGCATAACCTTGCCAAGGTTAGGGTCGGGCGTTCGAATCGCCTCGCCCGCTCCATTGAGAGGTCTTCGGACCAAATATGTATCTGATGCGGGCGTAGCTCAGGGGTAGAGCATAACCTTGCCAAGGTTAGGGTCGGGCGTTCGAATCGCCTCGCCCGCTCCAGATACAAACCTTTCTGAACACTCTGGTTCTTCGACAGGCATTGCGCCATTCTGGCTGTGATTTCAGTCATTCACGGAATTCGCCCATGTCGGATTATATCATTCGCCCCCTCACCGCAGCCGAAGTCGAACACGCCGTGGATTGGGCCGGTCGCGAAGGGTGGAACCCCGGTAAACATGATGCCGAATGCTTTCGCCCGACAGACCCGGATGGGTTTCTGGGTGGGTTTCTGAATGGCGAGATGATCGCGTCCGTGTCGGCGGTGAATTACGACGAAGCCTTCGCCTTCCTGGGCTTCTATATCGTCAAACCCGAGTTCCGCCACCACGGCCACGGCCTTGAGATCGCTCAGCATGCGTTGGCCCATTGTACCGGGCGCAACATGGGGTTGGATGGCGTGGTCGAGCAGCAGGACAATTACCGCAAGTCCGGCTTTACCTTTGCCTACAACAATTATCGCTTTTCCGGAACGAAGCGCCGAATGCTGAGCAAGCTGGGAAATCAGCCCACCGATCAGATATCGGATCTGACCAGCGCGTCGGATGCACTGAAATCCTATGACCGCGATCTTTTTCCCGCGCCTCGTGACGTGTTTCTGGACGGCTGGCTAAGCGCCAACAGACACGTCTCGAAAGTCTATACCGAGAATGGCAGGATCAGGGGGTATGCGACGCTGCGCCCCTGCCTTACGGGGTATAAGATTGGCCCTTTGTTTGCAGATACCACGGATATCGCACAGGCCTTGCTGGCAGCAGTTCTGGCCGCGATACCCGAAGATCACAACGAGCATGAGGTATTCGTGGACATGCCCCAACCCAACCCCTCGGCCTTTGCACTGGCTGATGAACTTGGGCTGGACAAAGTATTCGAAACCGCCCGGATGTACTCAGATCATGAGCCTGACATCGACCTAAGCCGGATCTTTGGCGTCACCACGTTCGAACTGGGCTAGAACGCCTTGAACGTCATCGTGGTCAGCGAGCGTTCGATATTGGGAATCACCAGCAGGTTTTCGTTGATGAAGTGACCCACATCCTCGGTCTCGGGGATGTAGAGCTTTAGCAGCAGGTCAAACTCTCCGCTGGTCGAATACAGCTCGGAATGGATTTCGCGGAGGGCGACTTCTTCAGCCACCTTGTAAGTGGTGCCGGGTTTGCAGCGGATCTGGATGAAAACGCAGGTGGACATGGGCCGTGCCTTGTTGGTTCAGTTGCCTGCAGGCTGGCATGGGCTGCGACCGGGTGCAATCCCCTGCAACAGTTTGCGGGGAATGCCACGCTTGGTCTGGATAAGGCGGGCCATCCCCGTCTATAAGCGCGCCTGTAGCAAAAGGAATTCGCCCATGCGCAGCGCAAAGATCAGCCGTCAAACCGCCGAGACCGAGATCTCGGTCGAGGTCAATTTGGACGGCACCGGCACCTATGACAACCAGACCGGCGTCGGGTTCTTCGATCACATGCTGGACCAGTTGGCGCGGCACTCGCTGATCGACATGACAATCCGCGCCAAGGGCGACTATCACATCGACGACCACCACACGGTCGAAGACACCGGTATCGCGCTGGGTCAGGCGCTGACACAAGCTCTGGGCGACAAGAAGGGTATCCGCCGCTATGGCGAGTGCCACCTGCCAATGGACGACGCACAGGTCCGTTGCGCGCTGGATCTGTCAGGCCGTCCGTTCCTGATCTGGAACGTCGACCTGCCGACGACCAAGATTGGCGTGTTCGACACCGAATTGGTGCGCGAGTTCTTTCAGGCGTTCAGCACCCATGGCGGCATAACCATGCATATCGACCAGTTGCACGGTTTCAACAGCCACCACATCGCCGAGGCCGCCTTCAAGGCCGTCGCCCGCGCTTTGCGGCTGGCGGTCGAAACTGATCCGCGCAAGGCCGATGCTATTCCATCGACCAAGGGCGCGCTGTAAATGCTGACTGCCATTATTGACTACGAGAGCGGCAACCTGCACTCGGCCGAGAAGGCGTTTCAGCGCATGGCGCGCGAGGTGGACGCCGGCCAGGTTGTTGTGACTTCGGATGCAGATGTTGTTGCACGGGCTGATCGGTTAGTTCTGCCCGGTGACGGCGCTTTTCCGGCCTGCGCCGCCGAGTTACGCGGACATAAAGGCATCTATGATGCGATGGTCGAGGCGGTCGAGCAAAAAGGCCGCCCGTTTCTGGGCATCTGTGTCGGGATGCAATTGATGGCCTCAAAAGGCCACGAGTATACCGAAACGGATGGCTTGGGCTGGGTTGCAGGTGATGTGGTACGGATCGAACCTTCGGACCGCGCACTGAAGGTTCCGCATATGGGCTGGAACGATCTGGTTGTGGAAAGCGAGCACCCCGTGTTCGACGGGGTAAAATCGGGTGACCACACCTATTTCGTCCACTCCTACCATTTCCGCGTCAGAAATCCTGTGCAGCGGTTGGCATATGTGGACTATGGCCAAGAGGTCACGGCCGTGATCGGCCGCGACACCATGGTTGGAATGCAGTTCCACCCCGAGAAAAGCCAGGATGTTGGCCTGCGTATGATCGGGAATTTCCTGACCTGGGCTCCGTAAAGGTTACTGAACGCGCGTCCAGGTCTGCCCACGGCAGACCAGACCACCCGCGACACAGCCTTTGACAGTTAGCTTATTCTGGTTGTCGAGGGTCATTTTCGAATTGTAGGTCTTGTCGCGATCCGGCGCCCAGATCTTGCCGCTGTCATATTGGCCACCGCCCTCGGGCACCATGTCCCAAATGATCTGTTTGCCGAGATTTTCATATTCCAGTTGCTGGTTGCCGTCGCCGTCAAAAGCGCTGTCGATGGTTCCGCAAATCGCGCTGCCGCATTCCCCAATAGACACGTGCAAATAGCCCCCGGTATCGCCTGGCTGGGTCTTCCACAGCCCATCAACCGGATCGGCGGCAAGTGCAGAGGTCGCCAGCCCTGCCAATCCTGCTGCGAGTAGAAGTTTCTTCATCATATCCTCCCTGTTTTGCCGCCAGTCTGACGAGCCGCGCCAGCCGGGGCAAGAATGACTTAGCGTCGCGTTGCATCCCCTGCCCCGCCTGTGCGATATCCCGCGCGTGTAACATTGATATAGGGCCGCCGATCATGATCCTTTACCCCGCCATCGACCTCAAAGACGGCCAGGCCGTGCGCCTGCTGCGCGGAGAAATGGACAAGGCAACCGTGTTCAACGAAGACCCGGCCGCACAGGCGCGTGCCTTTGTAGAGGCTGGTTGCGAATGGCTGCACCTTGTGGACCTGAACGGTGCCTTTGCGGGTGAACCGGTCAACGCAACTCCAGTCGAAGCCATTCTGAAGGCCTGTGACGTGCCCGCCCAACTGGGCGGCGGTATACGCGACATGGCCACAATAGAAACCTGGATCGACAAGGGGCTGGCCCGTGTGATTCTGGGCACGGTCGCAGTCGAAAACCCCGATCTGGTGCGCGAAGCCGCGCGGGAATTCCCCGGCAAGGTCGCGGTGGGTATCGACGCCCGCAACGGCATGGTCGCCACCAAAGGTTGGGCCGAAGAAACCGACGTGCAGGTCACCGATCTGGCCCGCAGTTTCGAAGACGCTGGCGTCGCCGCCATCATCTATACCGACATCAACCGCGACGGCGCGATGCAAGGTCCGAACATCGAAGCCACCGCCGACTTGGCCCGCGCCGTGTCGATCCCGGTGATTGCTTCGGGCGGCGTCAGCTCACTGGACGACCTGATTGCGCTGCGCGATTGCGGTGTGGACCTGAACGGCGCGATTTCCGGCCGCGCGCTCTATGACGGTGCGATCGACCTGAAAGACGCCTTGGCCACTCTGAGCAATTGAGCTGCTCAGCAGCGGTTTACTGTATTTTCCATGTGTTCCTGGGCTGCCCGTCTTTGTACGGCTGCAGTTCCTTTTCGCTTATGCGAACGAATTGAAAGCACCCCACCCAATCGCCGGTCTCTTCACACCACATGTCGCCATCAACGTACCATTTGCCTTCATACTTATTGCCACCAGAGTTACCGGCGAGCTTTCCCTTTTTGCGGCCTTTACTGTAGGCTTGCGCCCATTGGGTTTTGTTATCCTGGTTCGAAATACCGTAAATCGTCGAGCCCGGAATGGTCGCCAAAATTTCTTTTTGTGTCATAAAATCCTGGGCCTGCGCGGCACCTGATACAGCCACAAAAAACACTCCGGCAAGCCACATCATATGCAATGAAAGTTTCATGGAAAACTCCTCCCTAAAAGACTGAAATGCGGGGAATTTACCATAATCCAGGCAATCAAACAAATTGCCGAGGGGAAGATGTGCCAGCAGCCAATGCTGCCAGCACATCCGTTTGACTATTGTGCTGCGACCGAGGTCAGCTTGGCCAACGCACCACGCATCTTTTCTATAACAGGCGATTTTTCGACAGCATCAAGCTCGTCCATGGTTTCTTTCGGGTCTTCGTAGGCCAGCCAAACCTGCCCGTTTTCATCCTCGTAAGCCTGTACTTTCAGCGGCAGGAACAAACCTGCGCGCGGGTCGATCTGCATGGCGGGTGTGCCCAGCGCCGGGTTGCCGAAGATAAGAACCTGATTGGCCGGAATGGTCAGCCCGACCTTTTCGGCCCCTGCGGCGTGATCAATACGGGCAAACACTGTCGCGCCCGCGTTGCCAACAGCCGCCTCAAGCGCATCCAACGCCTCGGACACGGACTTGTCGGTGTTCACCTTGACGATATCGTCTGCCATTGCTGTGACGGCTCCTCCAATTACGAGAGCGGTTGTCAAAAAGAGTTTATGCATCTCATTGATCTCCTGATGAATTTGGGGACAGTGTTCACAGGTTTGAGGGATGTGACAATCACAAGTCTGGCATCGGCGGGGCTTTGCCGGTTACGGGGAACACTTACCGGATGACCATCCAAGCGCGCCCTTCGATCTCGAATCGTAAACAATTCCACACATACGCGGTGAATTTGCACTGATCAGCCGCAAAAAGGTCAAGATTCGCCAATACGGCTGGACCGCTAGCTTATGCCGGAGTTTCACCGTGTCTTTTTCGAACGCATCACAGCCAACGGCTAATTGGAGAAATTACGCTCCGGTCATCAGTTTTTGCGCGTCCATTTTCGTCAGTGCAAGTTTGTTGTTTTTTGTGCAGCCGCTGTTTGCCAAGCTCGTTTTGCCCAAAATCGGCGGGACCCCCGCGGTATGGACCACCGCGATGCTGTTTTTCCAGCTGATGCTGATCCTGGGATACCTGTATGCCCACATGTTGACCCGGTGGTTAACCCTGCGCTGGCAACTTATGACACATCTGGCCTTGTGGCTGGTGGCGCTTAGTTTTCTGCCTTTGGCCACGCAGGAAGGCTGGAGGTTCGAGGCCTCGCAATCCATCGCTCTGCAAACACTTTTGTTGTTTGCGGCAGGCGTGGGGGTTCCATTTGCCGTTCTGTCTGCCAACGCGCCATTGCTGCAGGCCTGGTATTCGCGATCAGGCGGGCCGTCGGCCAATGATCCCTATTTTCTATATGCGGCCAGCAATGTTGGATCGTTGCTGGCTTTATTGTCTTTTCCACTGCTTGCCGACCCCTTCTTCGGAGCGCGGGAAATCAGCCTGTTCTGGTCTGTCGGATTTGTCGTCTTTGGCGTCCTTCTGGCGCTCAGCGGCCTGATTGCTCTGCGCGGACCTGGCGAAACAGCGAACCCGGCAGAGCCGCGCAAGGCGGGCAAAGCCCTAAGCGCGACAACGATTGCCTCGTGGGTGTTTATTGCCTTCATCCCCTCGTCGCTGATGCTGGCCACGACAACCAAGCTCAGCACCGACCTTGGCGCCATCCCACTGATCTGGGTCGTGCCGCTTGCGACCTACATCCTGACGTTCATTCTTGCTTTCGCAAAATGGCGCCGACATACTCTGGACGGCCTAAGGACTTCGGTTTTGCTTGTCATGGCGATCGGCATTGCAATGTTGTCCAAAATCGGTTCTTCACAACAGCCTCTGGCCGCTATGCTGGTGTATATTCCGCTGCTGTTTTTGGTCGCCCTGTTCGCACACAGGCTTCTCTATGAATTCCGACCACCGGCAGAACATCTCACAGTATTCTACCTTGCACTGTCGGTCGGAGGTGCCTGCGGCGGGCTGTTCAACTCGATCATCGCGCCTGCGATGTTTAACCGGGAAATTGAGTTTGGGCTGACACTTCTTGCCGCAGGCGGTTTGTTTCTGCTTCAGGCTGGAACATTCAGTCTTCGCCATGCCCTGATCGGGGTTGCCGTTGCCGCCCCGATTTCAGTCGCAATCAGCGTATTGAACGAAGGACGCGCAGCGGATGCAAACGCCATCACTACGATCGTAACTGCCGCATTGGTAGCCATGGTATTGCTGACCTTCCGGAACGCGCCGACCCGTATTGCAACGGTGCTAGTGGTGTTCCTGGTGCCGACCGTTCTCCCGAAATACGAGATGCTCTACCGCGATCGCAGCTTTTTCGGAACCCATGCTGTTTTTGATAGCGGCGGTTTCCGTGTCTACCAGAACGGCACCACCATGCATGGCTGGCAAACGCCAACCGATCCCGGAACGCGACCAGTTGCGTCTTCGTACTACCACCCTAACGGGCCGATGGCAGAAGTCCTGACATCCGAATACGGTTTAAGCACCGACAGTATTGGCATTGTCGGCCTCGGGACTGGTGCGCTGGCCTGTTACGGGCAACCCCACCAAACGTGGGAGTTCTTCGAGATCGATGAAACTGTCGATCGCATTGCCCGCAATCCGAACCTGTTCACGTATATGTCTGAATGCGCCCCGGATTCGAAAACTCAAATGGGTGATGCGCGAGTCGTGCTGGAGCATCAGAAGTTCGCGTTTGATATCATGGTGCTCGATGCTTACAGCTCGGATGCGATTCCACTGCACCTGATTACACGCGAAGCGATCGAAACCTATCTAAGCCAGTTGAATCCGGGCGGCACTTTAGTCTTTCACATCTCGAACCAGTACTATGATCTTGCACCGCAACTGGCGCGCTCTGCTGCAACGCTTGAACTGCATGCCGCGCTTCAGAAGTACAACGCCGACGAGCAGGCCAAAAGTCAGGGCGCGTCAGATACGCATGTCGTTATCCTGAGCCGTGACGAAAACCGCATCGCCACGTTTGTCGACACCGGCAGGTGGACCAAGCTGACCACCGATGGTCAGATTCCATGGACAGACAACAAGGGTAACCTTCTGTCGGCACTAAGAATACTGGCCGCGCATTGATGCAACGCGGCGCCGTACACCGTGTGGCGTAGCGCTTTCAAATCTCTCAGGTCTGGCATCGGCGGGGCTTTGTCGCTAGAGGTGCGGCAACAAAGGACGCCGACATGCTGAAAACCCGCATCATTCCCTGTCTGGATGTCGCCGATGGCCGCGTGGTCAAGGGCGTGAATTTCGTTGGCCTGCGTGATGCAGGCGACCCGGTGGAATCGGCCAAGGCCTATGACGCCGCTGGCGCGGATGAGATCTGTTTTCTGGACATTCACGCCACTCATGAAAACCGTGGCACCATGTTCGAAGTGGTTCAGCGCACTGCTGAACAGTGTTTTGTCCCCTTGACCGTCGGTGGCGGTGTGCGCACCAAGGATGACGTGCGCGCCCTGCTGCTGGCGGGCGCCGACAAGGTCAGCTTCAACTCAGCCGCCGTGGCCAACCCGAATGTGATAGCGGAAGCAGCGGATCAGTTCGGCAGTCAATGCATTGTCTGTGCCATCGACGCCAAGACTGTCAGCCCCGGTAAGTGGGAAATTTTCACTCACGGAGGACGCAAATCCACCGGCATTGACGCGGTGGAGTTCGGCAAAACCGTCGTCGCCAAAGGCGCGGGCGAGATTCTTCTGACTTCGATGGACCGCGACGGCACCAAGGCTGGGTTCAACCTGCCCCTGACCCGCGCTATCTCAGACGCGGTGGACGTGCCGGTGATCGCCTCAGGCGGCGTCGGCAATCTCGATCACCTTGTCGAAGGCGTGACCGAGGGCGGGGCCAGCGCGGTGCTTGCCGCCTCGATCTTCCATTTCGGCGAATACACTATCCGCGAGGCCAAGGAATACATGGCCGCCGCAGGCATCCCCATGAGGCTGACATGAGCATTCTGCACGATCTGGCTGCCACCATTGAGGCCCGCAAGGGCGCCGATCCCGACTCCAGCTGGACTGCCAAGCTGCTGGCCAAAGGACCAGAGAAGTGCGCCGAAAAATTCGGAGAAGAGGCCGTTGAAGCCATCATCGAAGCCGTCAAGAACGACAAAGCGGGGCTGACGGCTGAGGCTGCGGATGTGCTCTATCATCTGCTGGTGATGCTGACTGCGCGGGACGTGGCGTTGGATGACGTCCTGGCCGAGTTGGCGCGGCGTCAGGGCACCAGCGGCATCGCTGAAAAAGCCGCCCGCCCCAAGGGTTAATCGGCAGGCTTTCGTCTCTCCACTCTACCCATTATGATCGGGCCTTACGGTCCACAGATCGAAGGGCAAATAATGATCAGAGCTTTGGCCGTTGTTCTGGCCCTTGTGACGCTGGGCGCATGTTCCGCCCCTCCACTATCCACGGGGGACGAGGTTCAGCGGCTAGCGAACGAAATCCGCAGCCTAGGCCCGGATATCGACCCGGAAGAGGCCGACCGCGCCGCCCGTGTCGCCTATTCCTATACCGCGCAGCTGGTGCAGGAGTACGAGATCACCGACCCTCCGCTGGTCCATAACGCCAAGGTCAACAAGGGCCTGCGCCCGCGCGGGCTCTGCTGGCACTGGGCCGAAGATATCGAACGCCGGTTGAAGCAAGAGAACTTCGAGACGCTTGAGCTGCACCGCGCCATTGCCAATGCCGACAACCCGTTCAGAATCGACCACAGCACCGCTATCATCAGCCGGAAGGGTGAGACGATGTTTGACGGCGTGGTGTTGGACCCATGGCGCTATGGCGGGGTGCTGTTCTGGTCGCCACTGATCGAAGACACGAAATACGAATGGGTGCCGCGCGACGTTGTCTTGGATAAGCGCCGGGTGGAACAATACGGTGAATTACTGCCCTATGTCGGCGGCTAGATCTTGGAGGAGATCACGCCAGTGGCAAATCCGCCCATACGTAGCTCCCCGAACAGGCGCTGGTATTCAATCTTAGGGCAGCGATTCATGATCACATCCACGCCGCGTGCCTGCGCTTTGGCGGCAGCATCCCCGTTCTCGACACCGATTTGCATCCAGACCGTGCGTAGGTTCGGGAAAGTGGCCAGCGCCACATCGACGATTGGCGGTACGGCCTCGGACCTGCGGAAGATATCAACCATGTCCACAGGCTCAGGAATCTCGGTCAGTGAGGCCCTGACGATCTGACCAAACAACTCGGCCCCGGCATGGCCCGGATTGACTGGAATGACCGTAAACCCCTTCAACGACAGATACCTCGCCACGTAATAACTCGGCCTGACCGGATTCATTGAAACGCCAACCACAGCGATCACCCTGGTGCGCTGTAGGATGTCTTTCAGAAACGCGTCGGTATATTCGCTCATGCGGCCACCCTAATCTGGCTGCCAAAAAGAAAAAAGCGCTCAGGTCGAACCTGAGCGCCAGTTGTTGGAACGAGGGACAGTGAAATGACCCGCGGCAGTTCCGTTCCGCGGTCACTGTGACATTTAGGCATAAGTTGAGAGAAAAAAAGAGGGGGCGCGCATTTTTGTGATGACATATCACAAAAAGCGAACTGTCGCCTATTGCTCGTAAAGGACAACGGGCCAGTGCGCCTCGGCCATGCGGATATACTCGGCCGTCGCTTCGCGCCACATTTCCTCTATCTCAAGCGAGTGGGTCAGATACAATCGACCGTCGACCACCTGCCAGGCCATCGGATCGGTGCCGACCAGTATCCCCTTGGCCATGGCATAAGCGCAATACCCCCCGAACTGAGGCGCAAAGGCGCGCGGATCACGTTCGAACGCCTCACGGTTTTCGTCTGAGGCAAAGTGCCATTCGACCCCTTTCCACATGACTGCGTATTGGGGCTGACCCAGCACCGGTGCGTCGCTTTCAAAATAAGACACCGGATCATACCCTGCGAGGGCCGCGCCATCGGCCTCATAGTATACGGGCATCTCTTGCGCCGTCGCGGCAGGAGCAATCAAAGCGGCGGCTATCGCGCCAAAAAGGAAACGTCGGGTTAGCATAACGGTGTTAGGATTTCAGACATCAGGGTCTCAAGATGCAATTTTTGCGGCGCAGTGGAACCCCATTTAACGGGGTTGTGATCGACTGTGTCGCCCGGACGTCATTTTAGTCGAAAATATCTTCGATGACGTCCCATGCTTCATCCAGAACACGTGAGAAGACACCTTTCTTCTTTTTCTGCTTCTTTTTCTTAAAGTTGCCGGCTGCATTCACGGCGTCCCGTCTTGCCTTTTTCTCGTTCAATTTGCGTTTTGGCACCATCTTGAGGTCATGCAACGGCGCACCGCAGCTTGAACAACTCAGCTCTTGACGTTGCTTTCCTTTCAGAACCAACGCAGCGCGGGTTCCGCAATAGCAGCAGGTGGCGATTTTTGACGGGCTGGGAATGGGTCTCTCCTGTTTATCTGTGCCTTGAGGCATATAAGGCGATTGCGGCAGCATTTGAGACGTTAAGCGAGCCAAATCCCCCGGCTGCGTCGATTTTCACCAGCCGGTCCACGGTTTCCTTGGTTTTCTGACGCAATCCCGGCCCTTCGGCCCCCAGCACCAACGCGACAGGCTGGTCCGACTTTCCGCCCAGAGCCGATTCGATAGTGTCGTCAGCTTCACCATCCAGGCCCAGCACCAAAAAGCCCATGTTCTGCAGCTCTACGATCGCGTCTGCCAGATTGCGGACCCGCAGGTAGGGTTGCCGTTCCAGCGCGCCGCTTGCCGTTTTGGCCAGCGCACCGGTTTCCGGAGCTGAATGGTGCCGCGTGCCGATCACCGCACTGGCGCCCAGAACCTCAGCCGAGCGCAGAATCGCCCCGACATTGTGCGGGTCGGTAACCCGATCCAGCAGAATCACGCGGGGGTGTTCGCGCCCGATGCAATTCTCGGCCAGACTGCCCCAGTCCAGCGGCTTTACCTCAAGCGCGGCGCCCTGATGAACAGACCCTGGATCTATGGGTGCCGAGAACTTGCGCGGATCAACCATTTCGGCTTCGATCCCAGCAAATTCAATCGCTTCGGTCAGTTTATCGCGTGCATTTCGCGTCACGATCAGACGCAATTTCTGCCGCTTGGGGTTCATCAGCGCATCGCGAACGGCGTGCAGACCAAACAGCCAGACGGTTTCCGCAGCCGCCGCTTTGCGCGCCTGTTCCTTTTCAACGACCCACTTGGGTTTCTTCATTTCTTGGGCCTCCGGGCCGGGAATTCGGTTTCCTGCGTCAAAGCAGTATTTTCCTGTTGACGCTCCTTTAGAGCGCTAGTAATCACGCCTCCACGTCAGGTGCAACGCCTGACAGTGGGCGACAGGCCGCAAGGTGTGGCAGGGGACTGTAACTCCCTCGCGGAGACGCACGCCTGGTTCGATTCCAGGGTCGCCCACCATCTTCCTTAGATTATGACAAAGTGCAACGGGCCGTTAATTCGGCAGGCATTCCCATTCTGCGACCACCTGCTTCCCCCGGATTGCCAGCAGGGTTCCGAACTGGTTCAGCACCGCTTCGCTTTGTGTCGGGCGCAACAGCGCGATATCACCGGGTGCAACCAAGGCCGAACGCGGCCCGGTCCAGATCTCTTGATTGCTGGAACGGCCAAAGATCGACGAATATCCAAAACCTTTCGGGAAAACGGGCTGCGCCAGAATTTGCCCGCCAAACACCGCGACATCCGTTTTGGTTCGCGGCAAAAACTCTAGCCCGGGCACAGGGTTTCCCGGCATTGATTTGAGAACCGGAGTGGCCACAAATGCTGAGGGATGAAACTCTTGCGTTGTGGCATGGTCGAAATCGCTTGGCTTGGCCAACACTGATCCAAAGGCAACTTCGGTCGCGCCATTACCTGCAGCGTAGGACTGAAAAGTCAGGCTACCGCCAGTGTTCAAACACAGCCCTTCCCCGCCCATGGGCAAGCTGGCAACCGCCTGCTGGAAGGCACCCGCGCTCATCTGTGTGGCGCGTTTTCTCAGAAACTTCGGCAGCTTAGCCAGATGCGCCTCATACCCCATTATGCCCGACAGGCGCGCGTTGGGGTTTGTGTCGATTTTTTGTGCGATACCGGCAACGTGCTCCGGTCGAAACCCTCCGCGATGCAGACCTATATCCACCTCCAGCGACAAGCGGAGGGCTGACTGTACATCCGCCGCAAGCGCCAGATAGTCCTGCAAGCGTTCCGGCGTGTCGATCAGCCACTGAACGCGCGCCGCAGCGTCAGGGTACGCGGCCAGAACCCGTGCGGCAGAACTGACCGGAAGCGGTTTGCCGATCAGATGATCCGTCTTGGGCTCGGCCTGCAACAGCGCCAGTAGCATCGGCTCGGAAAAGGTCATCAGGCCCGAGGTTGATATCCGCCCGCGGATGTGGTCCAGAAGTGGCAAACAGGGCAGAGACTTAGCGACCAGACGGCGGTTTAGCCCGACGTCTGCGCCGCTGACGGCAAGGGCACAATTGGTCTCCAGACGATCCAGATCAATCACCGTGACCGGCTTGTCGACACCATAGGCACGCAGCGTGTCGGACAGATTCTTCAGATACTCAGTCATGGCCGAAACAGTTTGGTCAAAGCGGGCGTCAGGAACTTGCCGTCGGGATCTAATTGTTCCCGCAACGCGCAGAAGCGGTCGAAATCCGGGTACATACCCGACAGCGCCTTGTGGGTCAGGCTGTGCATCTTCCCCCAGTGCGGACGTCCGCCTGCCTCGACAAACAAAGGCTCCAGCGCGTCGAAGTACCGGCGATGACCTTCATTCGCATCCGTGTGCACGGCAATCGATATCCGCGGACCGCCCTGGAACGGAGACAGGCAGGCCGTGTCGCCCGCAGTCTGGCGCACTTCAATCGGGAAATAGATGTCCTTGTGATCGCGATGCAGACGAGTGATGACTTCTTTCAGCACGTCTCCGGCCACGTCGGGCGGTAAGTGGTACTCCATCTCGTTGAACCGAATATGCCGGTCGCTGCACAGTACTCGCCAGCTTTCACCGACATAGTCTTCGTTCGATTGGGCCAAGGTCAGCAACTTCAGCAGCATACCGCGCAACCCGCCACTAAGCCGGCCTGCGTTGCGCGCAAGCTTCAGCACCTTGACGGCGATCATGTCCAGATCACGCGGCGCCGCCCCCTCGGGCGCGTCAGTCAGGTCGTGGCGGATTTCGACCGCCTTGCCGGTGAAGGGAATGTAGAAGAACTCGAAATTGCGATTCTGTGCCCAGTTTTGGTGCATGTTGGCGAGGCTGTCCTGCAGATCGACCAATCGTACCCGGCGGCGCAGGTTGTACTTTGGCACAACCGAGATTTGCGCTTCGGTTAAAACGCCGAGCATCCCCAGTGTCACCTGCGCCATTTCAAGCGGTATGTCGTCGGTGGACTGGATTTCTCCGCCTGCAGTAACCAGCTTCGCGGCGGTGATTTCAGCGGCAAGACATGGCAGCGTGCGCCCAGTCCCGTGCGTCGCGGTCGAGGCCGCCCCGGCCAACGATTGCGCGTTGATATCGCCGAGATTGCGAAAGGCCAGCCCCTGCTCGGCCAGCGCCGGAGACAGATCCCGCAGCCGCGCATTTGCGTTGACCCAAATCCGGTCATCTTCCCGATCACCAAGCGTAGGTATGTCCAGATTGGACAGATCCAGAATTCGGTCTCCGCCCGCGACGATGGGCGTGAACGAATGCCCGGCCCCCACAACGCGCAGGCTCAGCGTTTCCGCTATGGCCTCCTGCATCTCGGCGATCGAGTTGGGGCGTGTGATCGTCGTCTCAGCGCTCTGGTTTGCTGCCCAGTTTGTCCACATGTGCTGCCTCCTCCGAGATCAGAGGATTGCAGCACATGCAGGCCTAAACAAGTCAGGGATACAGAGGGTTACCCAACGAAACTTACGTCAGGCCGCGGCCGCGCGCTGCGCCGTGACCCGGTCGAACCATTCGGTAATGGCCTCGAGACTTGGAGTGATCTGTTCCGCCGCGCCTTCGGTGAATTCCTGAAACTTTTCATTGTTCAGGCCGTTCACTCCGACCAGCACCGGAATATCCTGAGCTAACGCTTCGGCGATCACGGGACGGAACCCGCGCCCGTCGGATTCGTGCTTGCCGAACTTGTTGATGATCAACAGCTGTGGTGCGTCCTCAAGCGAATTGGTGACATACCCCACCGCCTGCTCCAACGCCGCCGGATCCAAACGGCATCCCCGCGCGTGTTCACCCAAAGACTGCGAGATGCGGATGGTCTCTCCATCCGGCAGGACGCGCACATCCATGTCGCATTTGCTGCTGTCGGCACATTCGGTGTTGGTTTGAACCACACCGGACAAACGGGCGCCGGTGGCCAGCAGGTGCTCGGCAACCGCGCTCAGCAGGCGGTCGGTCGCGCCGCGGTCGGTGGTAGTGACATAGGCCAGATACATTGAAAGACCCTCTCAGTCCAAAAGTGTGACATTCCAGATAGCACGCATGACCCTGCCCGGCCACTCCCTCGCGTTACGGTAACGGAGACAGGCCGATCACAGGTGCGTGCAGGTGAAGCAGTGCCGCAAATACGGCAAGTGAAACCAACCCAATCCAAACGCCGGGCCAAGGGCGCGGAGCCCACAAGGAAAACCGTGCGGTATTGCGGGACAGGCGTGTCCATTCGATCCCCATCTCACGGGCCTTGCGTCGGTCGATCAGAGACATGCCCAGCACGGCAAAGCCCGCGAACAGGCCAAACAGGATGACATGCGACAGGCTGCCATTGGCCAGCAGATGCGCCAGCGCCCACAGCATCAGCGCTGCCAGCAAAGGGTGGCGCGTTGTGCGCAGGATGCCGGGATTTTCCGGATCGAACCGGCGGTGCCCCAGCCCGCCGAACGAAAACGGATTCTGAATCGACATCCCCGCCAAAGCTAACCAGCACACAACCGGCATCACCAGCAGTGGCACCCAGCGCAGAACGACAAAGGGCGGAATCACCTCGACGTAAGGCGCCTGCGCGGCAGCAACGATCAGCCAGCCGAGAACAAGCAGGGATAAAACAGAATAGGCGGCAAAATAGCCCCTGCGCCCCATTACCTCGATCAACCGCCCGCGCATCGCGGGCCGCGCCGGAATGGCGTGGGTCAGCAGGAATGTAATCAACGCTGCAAGAAAAAGGCTCCAGCCCAGCATGGTAGTCTCCGTGAGTGTTGGCCCGGTTTAGGCGTCGAATGAGGAGCGGTCTTTGTCCGAAGTCAAGTCCGGTGCACAAGGCTATTTGGATCAGAACCAGCACTTGCAACCCGGCGGCGAACACGCGACCCTGCCGTCGGAGGATCTCGATGAACCAATTCGATGACATCTACACCATGGCCGCCAACCGGCACGGCGGGCCCGACGCTTTGGAGGCAAAGCTGAGCAAACCCAAAAGCGTGACCGAATTGGCCGCAATGCCGGACGATCGCTGGTTGTCGATCATCACGAAGTGCATCTTTCAGGCCGGGTTCAACTGGAAGGTCATCGAAAACAAGTGGGACGGGTTCGAGACCGCCTTTGACGGATTCGACATTGGCCGCTGCGCCTTTATGGATGACGAGAAATTCGACTCTCTGTTGCAGGACACGCGCATTGTGCGCAATGGCACCAAGATTGCCACCATCCGGGACAATGCGGCGTTTCTGCTGGAACTGCGACAGGAAGGCGGGGTCGGTCAGATTCTGGGCGGCTGGCCCTCAACCGATTATGTGGGCCTGTTGGCGATGCTGAGCAAACGCGGATCACGCCTGGGTGGGGCCTCGGCCCAATACGCCATGCGCTTTGCCGGGCGGGACAGTTTCATCTTGTCGCGCGATGTCATCGCACGGTTGATTGCCGAGGGCGTGGTCGACAAAGCCCCCAGTTCGAAAAAGGCGATGGCGGCTGTACAACAGGCCTTTAACACATGGATGGACCAATCCCGGCGATCACTGACGGAAATAAGCCGCGTATTAGCGATGAGCCTGTGAAAACCGGTTGCAGCGAGGGCACTTCACATTAGGCTTTGAGCATGGCTTGGCGCATTTTGATGACGTTACTATTCCTGCTCGCCTCCTGCGGTCGTCCGCTGACGGATCAGGAGCGCGCCTTTGCCAGTGCCGTTCAGGGCGAGACCTTGAATTTGGACCGCGTGCGTCTGGTCGAAGGTGCCCCTGTCGCGCCGATCACCTTTTACCGCAAGGAACGTCCTCGCCTCGCCTGCCGTGAACGTATCCTTCCGCCACCGGTCGAGGGCGTCGTGACCGCAAAACCCGCCGCCGTTGCCTTGTTCAACAAAGTCTATTTCACGCGCGACTGGTATCTCGAGGATTATATGTCCGACTTCCCCGAGCAGGTGAATCTGATCGCGGCGATGCTGCTGGCGCATGAACTGACTCATGTCTGGCAATGGCAGAACCGGGAAACCACCGGCTATCACCCGCTGCGGGCCGCGGCCGAACATGGCGGCAATAAAGACCCGTACCTATTCGATATCGAAACCTCGTCTGATTTTCTGTCTTACGGATTTGAACAGCAGGGCGCGATTGTCGAAGAATATGTCTGCTGCCGGGCGCTGGACCCAGAGGCCCCCCGCACCCAGCGCCTGCATGACATGCTGGGTGCGCATTTCGATCTGTCGCCTTTGCCGGGCCAGCCGCGCGAGCGCGACATCGTGATCCCCTGGAGCGGCGCTGAAATCGAGGGTATCTGCCGCTAAGGCCTACTGCCCCTGCAATGTCTGCAGATATGCGACCAGATCCACAATCGGCTGGCTGGTCAGGATCGGTTGACCCTCGGGCGTTTTCATCGACGTATCCTGACCATCGAAATAAGGCCCATAGACCGGCATCGGACTACCATGGCTGACCAGCGGTTCGCGCCCGTCAATCCGCGCCACGACGCGAGCGGTTGGAAACACGCCATCTTCTCCGGTCAATTTTGTCAGGTCGACCGGTTGAATGACAAGTACTCCGGCCATCGGGCCATGCCCGGTTGCATCGATCCCATGACACGTCGCGCAGTAGTGCTGATACAACTCGGCGCCCTTCTCAACGTCCTGAGCGACAGCTTGTGATGCCAGTGCCAGCAAGCCTATTGAAACTGCATTCCGTATCGGCCCGATCATCGCATCCTCCTGCCCCGATTGACATTTACAGGCTTGCCCGAGGGCCAGCTTGCCGCAATGATCCAGATCAACGTAGCGGGAGAGAACGGGCGATGACACAATACGCAGCCATCATGTTGGCCGCCGGGGTTGGCGTGCCAATCCTTGCAGCGCTGAACGCAGCTCTTGGCCGGTTGATTGGCTCTCCGGCCACCGCTGCCGTTGTTTTGTTCGCCATCGCCTTTGGCGCCTCCGCGCTGGTGATGGTGCTGTTTCCAGGTTTGGGTGCGCTGTCCAAAGTCGCGCAAGCTCCGAAACATCTGCTTCTGGCGGGTGTCCTGATCGCCTTCTATGTGCTGTCGATCACACACGTCGCTCCGCATTTCGGCGTCGGCAACGCAGTGTTTTTCGTTCTCCTGGGACAACTGATCAGCACAGCGGCCATCGACCACTTTGGTCTGTTTGGGGCACAGATCACTCCGCTCACGTGGGTGCGCGCGGGCGGGATCGCCGTTATGGCTGCAGGGGTCGCCATCACTCAACTGGCTTAAGCATGCCCCCGTCCAGCCGCATCTTGCGATCCATCCGCGCTGCAAGCTCCATGTTGTGTGTTGCGATCAGTGCCGACAGCCCCTCGTCCCGAACCAGAGCCATCATAGCATCGAAAACCTGATCCGAGGTCTCTGGGTCCAAGTTTCCCGTCGGTTCATCCGCCAACAAAACCCGAGGCTTATTGGCCAGTGCACGGCAAAATGCCACGCGTTGTTGTTCACCCCCTGACAACGCCGCTGGGCGGTGATCAGCGCGCGGTGCTACGCCGACGCGGTCCAATAGGGTCATTGCCCGTACTTGTGCCGCCTTTTCGGACACCCCGTTCGCCAGTTGCGGCAGGGTGATATTTTCCAACGCGGTGAATTCGGGCAACAGGTGGTGGAACTGATAGACAAAGCCCACATCCCGTCTCCTCAGAGCAGTGCGCGTCCGGTCGCCTTTTCCCGTCACACTTTGGCCTGCGACCTCGACCGAACCCTCATCCGGCGTGTCTAACAGACCCGCGATGTGCAATAGGGTCGATTTACCCGCACCAGAAGGCGCAACCAGAGCCACGGCCTCGCCTGCGCGCAGTTCCAGGTCGGCGCCGCGTAGTACCTGAACCTCTCCCGGCGTACCCTTCAAGTACGTCTTGGTCAGGCCATTCAACCGCATCATCACATCATTCATAGCGCAGCGCCTCGACCGGGTTCAGCCGCGCCGCGCGGCGGGCGGGAAAATAGGTGACAAAGAATGACAGGCCCAGCGACAGCCCAATCGCCTTGAGCACATCTGACAGGTGCAGTTCCGCTGGCAGAGCATAGATGCCGCGAATGGACGGGTCCCAGACGCCGCCACCCATGACGAAGTTCACGAACGAAAAGATCGGATCGATATAGATCGCAAACAAGCAGCCCAGAACGACGCCCATCACCGTGCCGAGGATGCCCGTGAACGCACCGCAGATGAAAAACACCCGCAGGACCGACCCTTCGCTCAGGCCGATGGTACGCAGGATGCCAATATCCCGGCCTTTGTTTTTGACCAGCATGATCAGACCCGAGACGATGTTCATAGCTGCGATCAGAACGAGGATCGACAGGATGATGAACATCACGTTGTCTTCGACTTCCAGCGCACGCAGGAACCCGCCCGAAGCGTCCTGCCATGTCCAGATCTGGCTGCGCTCGCCAGCAGCCTCAAGGATCGGGATCAGGATTGGCGTCAGCTCTTCGGGGCGCTCAACCATCACTTCGATCTCGTCTGCCACACCCTCGCGGTTGAAAAAGCTCTGCGCCTGCTCGAATGGCATGTAGACACGCGTGCGGTCGATGTCGTAGCGCCCGGCCGAGAACACATAGACCACCCGATAGGCGTTGACGCGCGGTGAAGTGCCAAAGGCTGTCTTCACCCCATTGGGCGAGGTCAGCTTGACCGTATCACCTACCGTGGCCCCAATGCTTCGCGCCACGCCTGAGCCGATGGCGACAACGAACTCGTCATTGCGGAATTCGGACAGATCACCCGCCGCCTGTTCACTTTCGGCAATGCCCGGCAGGTCCAGCAGATCGTCAGGCTGGATGCCGAACACCTCGACCCCGTTGCTGCGCTCGCGATTGGTGATCAACACCTGACCCTTGACCAAAGGTGCCGCGCGCACCACACCCGGCACCTGCGCGACCCGTTCGGCCACACCGTCGAAATCCTCGATGGTGCGGTCCAGACGCCCCTGCGCATCCATGCTCCCTGCCGAGTAGACCGTGACATGCGCATTGGCCCCCAGAATGGTGCCCACGAACTCCGACCGGAACCCCGACCGCACGGCCAGCGTGGCAATCAGAGCGAACACGGCCAGTGTGATCCCGATCAGCGAAATCCACGTCATCACGCTGACGCCGCCTTCGGCCTTGCGTGCGCGCAGGTATCGCCAGGCGATTTTCCATTCGAATGGGGCAAAGGGCGGGGGCGTCTTGGCCATGTCTGCTCCGGACTTTTTTGTTCGGCGCGACCCTTTCGGCATTTCACCGGATGGTCAAGCTGGTTATGCGCGCCCTGCCCTGGGATGAGCAACCTTGCGACCAGTTTGGGGTGCGGGATGGAGCGAATCACCTCCGAATCGGAAGCTCCCGCACTGGCAAAAGGAGATGGCGAAACCGAAGGCTACACCTTTGGTTGTGACACCGTTCACAGACAAGCCCTGATTGTTTCAGTTATGAATTCAATACAGCTGTTGCGTGAGATACTGAACTCAAAATGCAACATTCGTTAAGCAATATTCTTTCGTCCTTTGCTTATTTTGTGAAACTTTGTCACCCTAGGATTACGGGGGATACCATTTTAAAGAGCGGGGGTCGCTCATGTTTGTAAAGAGTAATACGGAATTGTTGGACCCTATTTTGGTCCGAAATGCATCATCAGAACTAGATTGTGAAACCGCGGCGCTGTTGCGTGCCACGATGCGCCCACTTTTCGACACAGCGGCAAGTTGGGCAAGTTTGACCGATATCCTGAAAGACAAAGGTTATCGCATGGCGTTCCGTCAGGGGCGGTTGTGCATCACGGATCGCGCGACTGACGCAAGGGTCTGCGGATTGCACTTTCTGGGTTTTGATTTCAAGGAACTGGTAAGACGCCTGGGCCGTCCGATCGTTGTGCCACGCGGCAACAGCGCGGATGGCGACGTTCTGGCGGAACGGCCTGAACCTAAACGAACCTAGAAGCCCGGCCAGACCTTGGGTAAGCGGTACAAGGGTTTTTGCACCCCCGGGTGCCCGGCGGTATTGAGGTTGATGCCTATTGCGCAATCATTGGCGCGAAATTCTACGGACGCCTCTGGTCGTCAGTCCGCGAAGTAGTCCCAGGTTCGCCACGGTTGAAGTTTGCGCCTCAAGGTCACTTTTAAACTATGCAGGGCGGCTTTACGCAATTGCGGCCGGTTCCGGGACTGGCGCAACAGATTCACGCAAAACCCCAGTGGCAACTGACCGGTCCGGAACCAATTCAGCATTTCGTCCTCGGAATACGTCCGCCCACCAAAGAACGGAGCGTAGTTCTTGCGCCAGCTCTTCGTCATTTCGAGCGCAGTTTTTCTCTGGTCCGCAGAAACGCCGCCAGGGTGGAAAACCGCGATTGGAACTGACAGCATCTGGTATTCGCATCCTGCAAACAGCATGCGGAGCACGAGGTCATAGTCAGCCACTATTCGAAGATCCAGATCGTGACCTCCGAAACGTTCGAACACGTCGCGCCGGATCAGCATGGAGTTGTGGCAAAACGGAATCCGTTGCAAAATCGAATGGACCTTGCGCTCTCGCGAAAGACGCCTGCTTCCATCCTTTTCAACGAAGACGGTTCGTCCAAAGCAAAAATCGGGACGCCCCGCACCAATTTCTTCACGCGCTTTTTGCAGACAATCCGGCGACGTCAGCAGATCATCTGAATTAAGGAAAACCACGTACTCGCCCTGGGAAATTTCGACCGCGCGGTTCATGGCGTCATACAGGCTTTTGTCCGGCAAGCTTTGAAAGCGGACAGGAACATAGCTTGGGCGCGCCTCGAATTCGGCGATCAACTCTTTCAACAGCGCAACTGTTCCGTCGGTTGACGCACCATCCCAAATGACATGCTCAACAATCGCGTCGCCTTGCTCTTGGGCGGCCTCCAGTGCCGCCCGTATCGCCTCGACACGTCCCTCATCAATGAGGTTGCGCGTTACGGTAACGACCGAAACTGTAGGCAGAGCTATGTCCGATCCAGTCATATCAGGCGCTGTTTGCGAGTTGGTAAATTTCAGCGATCTTGGTCACCGCAGCCTCGGGGCTCAGCTCTTCGCTTTCGCCAGTGCGGCGACTGGTCAGCTCGACCACACCATTCTTCAGACCACGCGGGCCGACGGTGATGCGCCACGGCAGGCCGATCAGGTCCATGGTGGCGAACTTGCCCCCTGCCCGCTCGTTACGATCGTCATACAGCGGCTCCAGCCCCAGCGCGGTCAGCGCGCCGTAGAGTTTCTCGCACGCGGCATCCGCTTCTTCGTCGCCTTGTTTGAGATTGACGATACCGCAATGGAACGGAGTCACCCCTTCGGGCCAGATGATACCCTTTTCGTCATGGCTGGCCTCGATGATGGCACCGATCAGGCGGCTGACGCCGATGCCGTGGCTTCCCATGTGGACCGGCGTCGGTTTGCCATCGGGGCCTTGCACAGTCGCGCCCATCGCCTCGGAATACTTGGTGCCGAAATAAAAGATCTGGCCGACCTCGATCCCGCGGGCCACGCGGCGACGCTCCTCGGGCACTTGATTGAACAGCGCCTCGTCATGGGTTTCATCCGTACGCGCGTATTTCGAGGTGAACTCTTCGAGGATCGCCTGACACTGATCGCGGCTGTCGTAGTCGATCTGACGATCACCGAATGTCAGGTCGGTGACCGCGCTGTCATAAAACACCTCGGATTCGCCGGTATCGGCCAGCACGAGGAATTCATGCGTGTTGTCGCCACCGATAGGACCGGAGTCAGCACGCATCGGGATGGCCTGCAAGCCCATCCGCTCATAAGTGCGCAGGTAGCTGACCAGATGGCGGTTATAGGCGTGCAACGCATCCTCTTTGGTCAGGTCGAAATTGTAGCCGTCTTTCATATAGAACTCGCGGCCCCGCATCACGCCGAAACGTGGGCGGATCTCGTCACGGAACTTCCACTGAATCTGATAGAGCGTCAGCGGCAGATCTTTGTAGCTGTTGACGTGGCCGCGGAAGATATCGGTCACCAGTTCTTCGGCAGTCGGCGTAAACAGCATGTCACGATCGTGGCGATCCTTCATACGCAGCATTTCCTGACCGTAATCGTCGTAACGACCGGACTCGCGCCACAGGTCCGCCGATTGGATAATGGGCATCTGGATCGCGATGTGGCCCGCGCGCGCCTGTTCTTCGTGGATGATGTTTTCCAGCTTGCGCAACACTTTGAAGCCCAGCGGCAGCCAAGAATAAATTCCAGCGGATGCTTGTTTGATCATCCCCGCGCGCAGCATCAGCCGGTGGCTGACGATCTGGGCCTCGGAGGGGTTTTCCTTGAGAACGGGCAGAAAGTAACGGCTGAGGCGCATTGATGAACCTTTAAAGGTGTGAATTCGACTTCAAAGGTCCTTATTCCAAAGCCCCGCCGGGGGCAATCGGCCATTGGCGATTTTGCGACCTGAGGTAAGTCGGTTTTCTGATTGACCCGCCAGTTGGGGTTTTCAATTGTGACAGGAATGTAAAATCCATGAGGCGCCGATGCAGACCATTCAGGAACCCGCCCGTCAAATCCCTGTAGTCCACCAAACCGATGTTCTGGTCGTTGGCTCCGGCCCTGCCGGTCTGGCCGCCGCATTGGCCGCAGCGCGTGCCGGGGCCGAGGTGTCTCTGGTCGACCGCTTCGGCTGCATGGGCGGTAACATCACCGCCGTGGGCGTCGAGGGCTTCGCTTGGTATCGCCACGAACAGACAGTTGAGGCCGGTGGGATCGGCATGGAGTTCGAAACTCGCGCCAAGGACATGGGCGCGGCGGTGCCGGAAAGCCAATCGCTCAGCTATGAGTTGGACAGCGAAGGGTTCAAGTTGGTGGCCGACAAGTTGGTAGATGAGGCCGGTGTGCATCCCATGCTGCACCGTCAGTTCGTCGCTCCGATCATGGAGGCCGACCGGATCACTGGCATCATCACCGAATCCAAAGCCGGGCGTGAGGCAATTCTGGCCAAGGTCGTGATCGACGCCACCGGCGACGCCGACGTAGCGCACCGCGCGGGCGCACCCACCCACAAGACCGCGCGTGAAGAGATGATGGCCGCCTCGGTCATGTTCCACCTGGCCGGAGTCGACAAGCGCGCCTTCATGGAGGGCGTCAAGGCCGATCCACAGACCTACAAAGACTGGGGCGGGGGTGGCGAATGGAACATCGAGACCAGCGGCAAGGAGGACGACATGTTCTCGCCCTTCGTCAAGAAGCCTTTCCAGCTGGCCATCGAAGAGGGTCTGATCCCGCCGAACCTGAACACCATAGCGGGCACATGGGGGGCGATGCATGACACGGGTGAGCTGACCTATATGAACCTCATCCATCTGGCCGAGATTGACGGCACCGACCCCGACAGCCTGACCCGTGGTGAGATCGAAGGCCGCCGTCAGTCAATGCTGGCCATCGAAGCACTGCGTCGATACATGCCCGGCTGCGAAAATGCGCGATTACGGAACTTCGGGATGACCATCGGCATCCGCGACACCCGCAAGATCGACGCCGTTTACAACATGACCGAGAACGACGCCCGCCATCAGGGCCGGTTCGAGGACACGATCGGCATCTACCCCGAATTCATCGATGGCTATGGCATCCTGATCCTGCCGACCACCGGGCGATATATGCAGGTCCCCTATCGCTCGATGCTTCCCAAGGGGATAAAGGGCCTACTGGTCGCGGGCCGGTCGCACGGAGCAGATAAGGTGGCCCATGCCGCCACCCGTAACATGGCGTGCTGCGCCGTTATGGGACAGGGCGCCGGGATTGCGGCGGCTCTGTCGCTGAAAAGCAATCAGGACGTACACGAGCTGAACCTCGCCCCGGTGCATGCCGAGTTGGACCGTCAGGGTGTGAGGGTTCATTGATGGATCACGTACCCACGATCGACATCGCCCCACTGCGCGATCCCGCCCATACCGACTATGATCGGACCGTTCGACAGGTAATGGACGCCTGCACCGAGATCGGATTTCTGTCGATAACCGGGACCGGCATTCCTCAGGATACGGTCACCGAGGTACGCCGCTGCGTTCAGGCCATCTTTGCCATCGACGAAAGCGCCAAATGGGATCAGGCGATCACCCGCGAGAACTATCGCGGGTTTATTCCGATGGGGTTCTTCACACCCAATGACGGGTCCGGCAAGGCCGACAAATACGAAGGCTACAAGCTGCATTACGAGACCGCCGCGGACTCGCCTATTCGCAAGGACTGCACGCTCTACGGCCCGAATATCTGGCCGCCCGAAGTGCCCGAGGCAGGCCCGGTCATCCTTGGCTATTGGACGCAACTGGATCGCGTGGCGGACATGCTGCTGGGCGCACTTGAGATGGGGCTGGGTTTGACCGACCGTCACCTGCGCGACGCATTCCACGAACCGATGACAAACATGACGCTGCTGCACTACCCTCCTCAAGCACCGGATGAGGGCGGCTATGGCATCCATCCGCACAAGGACACAGACGCCCTGACCATTATCGCCCCCGATCCTGTGGGCGGGCTTGAGGTTCAGACCCGCAACGGCGGCTGGATCACCCCCAACTGCCCGCCGGGCGGCTTCGTCGTCAACATTGGCGACATGTTGGAGCTGTGGTCGGGCGGCCGTCTGAAATCCACGCCGCACCGCGTCGTCAATCGCTCGGGCCAAGAACGCTACTCGTTTCCATATTTCGCCGTACCCCGTCATGATGTCGTGGTCGCGCCATTGCTGCCCTCCCGGCCCGGCTTCGACCGTCCCTCGGTGCATTGCGGTCACTGGTCGGCGGAAATCTGGCGCACCAACTGGTCCGACGAAGCGGCAGACGACGCGACCCCCGAGCTGGGCACGCTCAACGACTGAAACGCCGGATTCTTCGGGCCATGAAGCGCTTGCATCAAGACGCTGCATAAGCGAAGAACACCAGCAAGTGCCGACAACAAGGGGACAGCCATGGCTTTGCCGGTGAAGGATCAGCTCAGGTACTGGGGGGTTGCCGCTGCGGTATTTGTGCTGCTGATGTGGGCACTTGGCGACGTTTTGCTACCCTTCGTCATCGGTGGAGCAATTGCCTATTTCCTTGATCCAATCGCAGACCGGCTGGAAAACCTTGGCCTGTCGCGCGTGGCGGCAACCGGGATCATCACCATTGTCGGCGTTTTGGGCTTTGTACTGATGATCCTGATGGTGGTACCTGCATTGATCACCCAGTTGATCGATCTGGTCGAGGTCCTCCCCAGCCTGTTCAAAGAACTGCGCGGCTTTGTAGAGAAACGATTCCCCTCTCTGCTGGACAGCAATTCCAGCTCTCATCAGGCGCTGGTCTCAATCGGCGAAACCCTGCAATCGAAAACCGGTGACTTGCTGCAATCGGTTGTTGCGTCGCTGGGCTCTGCCATCAACGTTGCCGTTCTGCTGGTGATCGCGCCCGTTGTGGCGGTTTACCTGTTGATGGACTGGGACCGCATGATCGCACGCATCGGAGAGCTGCTGCCCCGCGACCACGCCCCCACGATCAAACGTCTGGCCGGTGAGATTGATGACGTTCTGGCCTCATTTGTGCGCGGCATGGGGACAGTTTGTCTGATTCTTGGGACTTACTACGCAGTGGCGCTGATGATCGTTGGTCTGCAATTTGGCCTGATCGTCGGGTTCATTGCCGGGCTGGTCACCTTCATCCCTTACCTGGGCGCCCTGATCGGCGGCACGCTGGCGATTGGCCTCGCGCTGTTCCAGTTCTGGGGGGACTGGGTTCATATCGGGCTGGTCGCCGGTGTTTTTGCTTTGGGTCAGGTGACCGAGGGCAATTTTCTGACCCCCAAACTGGTCGGCAGCTCGGTGGGCCTGCACCCTGTGTGGCTGTTGTTGGCCTTGTCGGTATTCGGCGCATTGTTCGGCTTTGTGGGTATGCTGGTCGCGGTGCCTGTTGCTGCGGCCCTGGGTGTGGTGGCCCGGTTCCTGACCTCTCTCTATCTGGAAAGCCGTTTGTACACCGGCCTTGAAGGGCTGAATCAGGAAGACGAATAAATGCCCCGACAACTGAGCTTTGATCTGCCGGCCAAAACCGCTCTGGGCCGCGAGGATTTCTTTGTCTCACCCGCCAATGCGCTCGCTGTCGCGATGATTTCAGCAACCTCGTGGCCCGGCAACAAACTGGTGCTCAGCGGCCCGGCCGGGGCTGGCAAGACGCATCTGGCCCATGTCTGGGCAGCCGAGACCGGAGGGCACATCATTCAGGCCCGCGACCTGCGCTATGACGACGTGCCTGCCTTGGCCCAAACCCCGGTTGCGGTCGAAGACGTCCCGATGATCGCTGACGATCCCGACCAACAAAAGACGCTGTTCCACCTGCACAACCTGGCTCTGGCCGAGGGGCACGCCCTGCTGATGACCGGGCGACTGACCCCAAAGCTGTGGCAACTGCCGCTGCCCGACCTGCAAAGCCGCATCGAAGGCGCGCATCATGTCGCGCTTGACCCGCCCGACGACGCGCTGTTGGGGGCTGTTCTGGCCAAGCTGTTCATCGACCGACAGCTTAACCCGGGCCCCGAGGTCATTGCCTATCTGGTCAAGCACATGGACCGTCGCTTTGAAACCGCCGCCGAGGTCGTGGCGCGACTGGATCAAATTGCCCTCTCGGAAAAGCGCGAAATAACGCGCACGCTGGCAGTCAGAGTATTGAATTCGGACGGAAACGATGTCGAACCTGACAATTGACCCACACCCGGTGATTTCGCAAACTGCCATTGGAACATCTGGAAAAGACATGGATCAGACCGTCGATACCGACATTCCGGACTGGGGGCTTTCCGGCAAGCCACTGTTTGACAACCCCGAAGCCCGCGCCCTGTCGCGTGTTGGCGTTGTCGATGTCGGATCGAACTCTGTCCGGATGGTGATATTTGATGGGGCCGCGCGGTCTCCGGCCTATTTCTACAACGAAAAGGTGATGTGTGAGCTGGGGGCGGGGCTGTCCGAGACCGGACGTCTGAACCCGCGCGGACGGGTACGCGCGCTGGCCGCGCTGCGCCGGTTCCGGCGTCTGGCCGACGATCTGGGTTTGCCGGGGCTGCATGTCGTCGCCACCGCCGCCGTGCGTGAGGCCAAAGACGGGCCGGACTTCTGCGATGAGGTCAAGTCAGAAACCGGCCTGACCGTCTCGGTCATTGATGGCGGGGAAGAGGCACGGCTGTCAGCGCAGGGCGTGCTGCTGGGCTGGCCCGGTGCCTATGGGTTGATCTGCGATATCGGTGGTTCGTCCATGGAACTGGCCGAGATCGGTGACGGCAACGTGGGCCGCCGTGTAACCTCTGCCTTGGGTCCGCTGAAACTGCGTGACATCAAGGGCGGACGGCGAGCGCGCAAAGCCCACATCAAAGGCACTATGGAAGAGTTGCGCGACCAGATGGGCAAGCAACGTGACCGTTTATTCCTTGTCGGCGGCAGTTGGCGCGCCTTCGCCCGGTTGGACATGCTGCGCCGGGGTTATCCGCTGAACGTGCTGCACGAATACCGCATGACCACCAAGCAGGTTCACCAGACCATCAAGTTCATCGAAAAAGGTGACCCGAACGAAATGCGCAGCCTGGCTGGCGTTTCCAGTTCCCGCATGGCCCTGATCCCTTATGCTATGGATGTGCTGGCCCGACTGATCCGGACGTTCAAACCGAAAGACATTGCGATCTCAAGCTATGGCATCCGCGAAGGGTTGTTGTACGAACAGATGCCGCAATCCCTACGCGACTGCGACCCGCTGATCGAGGCCAGCCGGTTTTCCGAGGCCAAGGACGCCCGCCTGCCGGGCTTCGGCAGGCACCTGTTCGATTTCGTCATGCCGCTGTTCAAGTCGGCCCCAGAGGCGCGCGTGCGCCTGATCAAAGCGGCCTGTTTGCTGCATGACGTCAGTTGGCGCGCCCATCCCGATTATCGGGCCGAGGTCTGCTTTGACTATGTCACCCGAGCTAATCTGGGCGGGTTGAAGCACTCCGAACGAGTTTTCATCGGCCTCGCTTTGCAGCACCGATATCGCAACAAACGTGAGGGCAACAGGTTCGAACCGCTTTACGAGCTGTTGGACGAGAAGGATCAGCGACAGGCGGAAATTCTGGGCAAGGCCATGCGTTTTGGTGCCATGCTCTTGATGCAGAATGATGCCCCGATGGGTACCCTGCGCCTCTACCCCAAAAAGCACCAGTTGGACCTGCTGTTGCCGAAGTCAGCAGGCCCATTGTTCAACGAAGTGGCAGAGGCGCGACTGACGTCGCTGGCAAACGCGCTGAGGTCGAACACCCGCGTAGTCATCCGGGATTAAGGATCAGATTTCCGTTCCCTCGTCCGTTTCCTCTTCGGTGTTTTCAGGGGGGGCGGGTTGATCTTGCTCGGGTTTCTTGCGGATGATGATATCTCCGTTCGGCAAGATTTCGGGCGCTTCATAGGCGCTCCAATCCTCGATCTCGCCCGCCAGCTCTGTCAAAGCAGGCCCCATCTGCTCAAAGAACGATTGCATCGAGGGACCGAACTGAGTGACCAAACCTTGCAGGTCATCCAGCGCCGGCTCCATTTCCTGTCGCAGGCCCTCAAAAAACAGCTCGGCGCCTTGCTCCATCAGGGATTTGCCGGTTTCTTCCTCGGCATGGGCGGGCAATGCCAGAGCCGCTGTTATCGCACAGATCGGAAAAAAATGTTTCATGACCAGAAATATAGGCCGTGACGCCCCATGATGAAAGGTCAGAGGTCGATATCCAACGTAACTGGGAAATGGTCAGATGCCGTCAGCAGTGCCTGTCGCAGGTCCGGCAGGGCCCGGAGGCTGGCGTCCTTCAGCGGGTGCCATATCCGCCAGGCAGGACGCCGGGCGCGGAGGTTTTCACTGACCATGATGTAATCCAACAGCGCCTCGAGAAATTGGCCGCCCTCCCGGGCAAACCGGGCTGTAGACGGGGCCGGATCCGCGCCTTTCGCGTGTGGATCGAACAATCCGGCCTGCAGCAAAATCTCGACTGAAGACCGCCCGAACAGATGCTCAAACTCATCCAGCCCCGGCCCGTCGTTCAAATCCCCCAACAGAATGACCTGCTCTCCGTCCGCGATATGCGCCCCTACCCGACGGGACAGCCAAACGGCCTGCGCCAGCTGCTTTCGGCGGTTCGCAATCGAGATTCGGATCGCCTCGTCCCGCGATCCGGCGCCGTGCGGTGCCTTGGATTTCAGATGCGCTCCGATCAGCCGAACCTGCGCCCCAGCCCGGGTCTGCACCGCCAACTCCATTGGTGGTTTGGAAAAATGCACATGGTCTTCGGTGGCGTCGATATCGAGGTCGATTTGAAACACCCCGTCAAAACGTGGCGCCCTGTCGCCCGCGACCGGATCGTGCCGCGCGGTCAGCGCATTGGGGTCGTACAGCAGGGCAATTTCCTGATGGGTGTCGTTTGCAAATCCCATAATCGCGTGCGAGGTGCGCAGATCGAATGCCTCAGCAAAGCTCTGCAACGCGCGGATCGTGTCCTGCGTCTTGCCAGAGTTCGGTGCCTCGACGATCAGGATCGCGTCTGCGTCGACCGCCGTCAGAACCTTGGCGATGGCCTCGACCTGCTGCGCTTTGGTGACGTTGTGGCGGCCGGACCAGCTGTCATCGACGACCAGATTGTCGTTGCGATCGAACAGGTTGGCGAACCATTCGATATTGTAGGTCGCCAGACGCATCGCGGTTAAGCCCGCGCGCCGTTGATCTCGTCCCAGGCGCGGTTGATGTCAATCATCTTCTTTTCGGCCAGACGGACGGCTTCCTCGGGCACACCGCGAGCCATCATCGCATCGGGATGCGTCTCGCGTACCAATTGCCGCCAGATCTTGCGGATATCAGGCAGCGGCATGTCTCGGGGCACACCAAGAACCGTGTAAGGATCCTTGGGCGCGTCAGGCACAAATCGCGCGCGCAGGGCGAGGAACTGCGCCTCGGACTGGCCAAAAATGCGGCTGACCTCTTCCAGGAACTCGTTTTCGTTGGGATGATAGAACCCGTCGGCCATGGCGATGTGAAACAGCCCCTCCATCAGATCACAGAGGGTGGTGCTGTCATCGGCGAACATGCGGGCAATCTTGCGGGCATAGTCCTGATAGCCGGCAACATCCCTTCGGGCCATGTCGAACACGCGTGCCGCGCCGGCCTCGTCTTCACGCGCGATCTGGAAGACGTCGCGAAAGGCTGTCACCTCGTCGCGTGTCACCTGACCATCGGCCTTTGCCATCTTGGCACCCAGCGCAATCACGGCAATCGCAAATGCGACCGAGCGTTCGGGCGGAGTGCGCAGTTTCTCAAAAACAGCCGTCAGGCTTTCGCCTTGGGCAAGCGCGCTCAGCGCGTCGGATATACGAGTCCAGATCGACATGAGCGCACCCTAGCGCCCCAAATCGCAACTGTCAGGTGCAACCTATTCGTCAGTCGCAAGAATTTTCTGCATCAGCACAAGGTCCAACCATTTGCCCCATTTGTACCCGACCTCGGGCATGAGACCCACCTGCGTGTACCCAAGCGCAGCGTGAAACGCGACTGCCCCCGGGTTGGTTGAGGAAATCCCGGCAACCAGCACATGCACGCCCTCTGCCTGCGCCACGTCCTCAAGCGCGGACATCAAGGCCCGCCCGGCGCCCTGCCCGCGCGCCTCTGGGGCCAACTGGATTGTATGCTCGCGGCAATGCGCATAGCCCGGGCCGTTACGAAACAAACTGTAAGTGGCAAAGCCCAGAACCTGTCCATCCGTTTCGACCACCAGATAGGCAGGACCGCGGGTTGCAATGTCCGTGGCAATGGTATCCACGCTGCGCTCGTCGGTGGTGAATGTCACCAGCGTATCGCGAATGATCGCATTGGTGATTGCAACGATTGAGGGGGCGTCCGAAATCTGCGCCGGTCTAATGATCATTCCAACACGCGCGGGCCATGCGGTGTTTCGAACTCGGCCCGCAATGCTGCGGGGCCGGTGTCAAACACCACAGTTTCCAAATCACCCAGCAACCGGGCCAGATCCAGCGCATCGGGGTGGAAAACCACAAGGCGCCGAAGGCGGCACCCGCTGTCCTGCAGCATCTGCGCCGGATGCAGATCGCCGTGCCATTGAATCAGGGCGGGAAACAGGTTGTCGAATGGCAGCCTTCCGTTGGGAGGCACCGCCATTTGCCACCTCAACGCGCCACGGGCCAAATCAATCGGCTGCCCCACGCCATCAGGGAATATGGACACGGAAGCTTCAATATTCGAAACCCGGCAAATCCAGTTGCTCAGGCGCGGCGAGCCTGTAAACCGGTCAAGGTCGAACCACCGTGTGCGTTCCACCTTGGGCGCCTGCGGATCTATTGCGATGGCCTCCAGGTACAGCCCATCCCGCAGCCCTAACAGACGGTTGTGAGTCCCAAAGACGTCGTGCTTGCCACCGTCTTGCAGCGACACACCCAAAGCATCTTCGATGTGCGCAGATGCAGCTTCCAGCGTCTCACCCGCCACGGCCAGATGATCTAGTAACACGTGCAGCCTCCTAAAGCATTGCGACCAGACCCGCGAGGGGTCTGGTCGCATGTTTCCGTCAAAGGCGCGGGATCACAAGATTTTTCGTCAAAAAATCTCGTTGGGCTCAACCTTTGGCTTCGGCAATCAGACGCAGAATGTCCTGCGCGGCCTCGGGGATATTGGTACCCGGCCCAAAGATCGCCTTGACCCCGTGGTCATAGAGGAACTGATAGTCCTGCTGCGGAATCACACCGCCGCAAATGACGATGATATCATCGGCCCCGGCCTTCTTGAGTTCCTCGACCAGCTGTGGCGCAAGCGTCTTGTGCCCCGCTGCCTGCGAAGAGATCCCGACCACGTGCACGTCATTGTCCACGGCGTCCTGTGCGGCTTCGGCTGGCGTCTGGAACAGAGGTCCAACGTCCACGTCAAAGCCAATATCCGCAAAGGCGGTGGCGATCACTTTGGCGCCCCGATCGTGCCCGTCCTGCCCCATCTTGACCACCAAGAGGCGGGGGCGACGACCTTCCACCTCGGCAAAATTTTCGATGGATTTCTGGATCGCGGCAAAGCCTTCGTCGCCCTCGTAGGCGGCGCCGTAGACACCGGCCAATGTCTTCACCTCGGCGCGGTGACGACCGAACTCTTTTTCCATTGCCATGCTGATCTCTCCTACGGATGCGCGGGCACGGGCGGCCTCGACCGCGGCAGCCAGCAGGTTTCCGCCCTGTTGGGCGGCCTCGGTCAAGGCGCCCAACGCCTGTTGGCACGCGGCCTCATCGCGGGTCGCGCGTATGCGTTCCAGTCGCGCGACCTGCGCTTCTCGCACGGCGACGTTGTCGACGTCCAAGATGTCGATCGGGTCTTCCTGTTCCTTGCGGTACTTGTTGACGCCAACGATCACCTCGTCGCCCCTGTCGATCATCGCCTGACGACGGGCTGCGCTTTCCTCGATCCGCAGCTTGGGCATACCCGAGGCGACAGCCTTGGTCATGCCGCCCATCTCTTCTACTTCTTGCATCAGGTCCCAGGCTTTTTCGATCAGCTCGTTGGTCAGGCTTTCGATGTAGTAAGACCCCGCCAGCGGATCGACCACATCGGTCACGCCGGTCTCTTCCTGCAGCACCAACTGCGTGTTGCGCGCAATGCGGGCCGAGAAATCGGTGGGCAGGGCAATCGCCTCGTCCAGCGCGTTGGTGTGCAAAGACTGGGTGCCTCCCAAAACCGCGCTCATCGCCTCATAGGCGGTGCGGATGACATTGTTATAGGGGTCCTGTTCCTGCAGCGACACGCCCGAAGTCTGGCAGTGGGTCCGCAGCATCTTGGACCGTTCAGATTTTGCGCCAAAGTCGGTCATCACCCGGTGCCACAAGGTACGGGCCGCACGCAGCTTGGCGATCTCCATGAAAAAGTTCATGCCGATGGCAAAGAAGAAGGACAAACGACCTGCGAACTTGTCCACGTCCATTCCGGCCTCGGTCGCGGCGCGTACATATTCCCGGCCATCAGCCAGCGTATAGGCCAGCTCCTGCACCAGGTTCGCCCCGGCCTCTTGCATGTGATAGCCCGAGATCGAGATCGAATTGAACTTCGGCATTTCGTTCGAGGTAAACTCGATAATGTCCGAGATGATCTTCATCGACGGCTCAGGCGGGTAGATATAGGTGTTACGGACCATGAACTCTTTCAGAATGTCATTCTGAATGGTGCCGGACAGAACCGACTTGTCATGCCCCTGTTCTTCGCCCGCCACGATGAAATTCGCCAGGATCGGAATCACCGCGCCATTCATCGTCATCGAGACCGAGACCTTGTCCAGCGGGATGCCGTCGAACAGGATCTTCATATCTTCGACACTGTCGATGGCCACACCGGCCTTACCGACATCGCCGACAACGCGCGGGTGGTCACTGTCGTACCCACGGTGCGTCGCCAGATCGAAGGCGACCGAAACGCCCTGCTGACCAGCTGCGAGGTTCCGGCGGTAGAAGGCGTTCGATTCCTCAGCAGTTGAAAACCCCGCATACTGACGGATCGTCCAGGGACGCCCTGCATACATCGTCGCCTTCACCCCGCGCGTGAACGGCCCGAAGCCGGGCAGCGACCCCATATGTGGCAGGTCGGCGGTATCGTCCTGCGTATAAAGCGGTTTGACGTCGATGCCTTCCAGCGTGTCCCTGGTCAGGTCTTCCAGTGGACGACCGCGCAGCTCTTTTTCGGCCAGCGCCTGCCAGTCTTTCGTATCGGTCATAGCGATATCCTTTTCTCAATTCGGGTCGCGGCAGGGCAGGCCCCACGCGATGTGATCTTCGGGGCGGCCAACCCAGCCGCGATCAAACGCAAGATTTTGAACGTTTGGTGCAATTCGCCGGTCGCATTCGTCGGCGCAGAGGCTATATTCAATTCAACAGGAGGCCCCATGACACGAACGCTTGCCCTTGTTTTCTCGGCACTATTCCCGTTGGCCGCGATGGCCGCCGACGGGTCTGCACCGGTAGAGGACGAATTCGTCCGCCCCACAGGTGATAGCGAACTCAGTGAGTTTCTCTGGGTTAGTCGGCCCATCGTCGTATTCGCCGACACGCCCGCCGACCCGCGGTTCCAGCAACAGATCGACATGCTGGTCGAGGGCGAAGCAGCCATGCGAGACCGCGACGTGGTTGTACTGACCGACACCGACCCTTCAGCGCGATCACCGATCCGATCACAATTGCGGCCACGGGGATTCCAGATGGTATTTGTCGACAAGGATGGCGTCGTCAAACTGCGCAAACCGTCCCCATGGAGCGTGCGCGAAATCGGCCGGTCCATCGACAAGACCCCCCTGCGCCAACGCGAGATCCGCGAACGGCGCGAGGGCGGCTGAGCGCCTTCGCCACGCGCCAAGCCACCGACGCGAAGCGCCGGTGACCGAGTGCGATATAGCAAAAGCGCAGTCATGATCATTCGAACTCGATGATCACATCATCCACGGCGAGGCTGTCGCCGGGGCCAGCATTGATCTTGGCGACGGTGCCCTTTTTCTCGGCGCGCAGGATGTTCTCCATCTTCATCGCCTCGACGGTGCAAAGTGCCTGACCTTCCTGCACCTCCTGCCCCACTTCGACGTTAATCTTCACGATCAGGCCGGGCATCGGGCAGAGCAGCATTTTCGAGGTATCGGGCGGCAGTTTTTCGGGCATCAGCTTGGCCAGCGCGGCCTGATGTGGACGGCGCACATGCACCTTCAGATCCGCGCCCCGGTTGCGAATACGGAACCCGCCCGAGATTTTTCCAACCTTCATGACCAGAGGGCTGCCATCAACGTCCACGACAGCAAGCTGATCGCCCGGTGTCCAATCCGACACGACGCGCAAGCTTTCACCGTCGGCGAACTTGACGGTCGCGCCTTCCTTGTCGGCCTTGACCTTGACGTCGAACTCCTGCCCTTGCAACGCCACGTTCCAGCGTTTGCCGACCTTACGTTCGTGGTTGTCCATTCGACCCGAAACACGCGTGCGGCGGATCTCGGCCACACGATACATCGCCGCGCAGGACGCCGCGATCCTACGCAGATCAACTGCAGACAGTTGAACGCCTTCGAATCCGTCCGGGTATTCCTCGGCAATGAACGCCGTGGTCATGTCACCGCTGACGAATTTCGGATGGTCCATCACGGCGGACAGGAACGGCAGGTTGTGGCCGATGCCTTCGACCTCGAAACTGTCCAGCGCTACGCGCATCGCTTCAATTGCCTGTTCACGGGTGGGCGCCCATGTGCAGAGTTTGGCGATCATCGGGTCATAATACATGCTGATCTCGCCGCCTTCATAGACGCCGGTATCATTGCGCACGGCGGTTTCGCCCTCGGGAGCGTCACCCTGCCACTTGCCGTTAACCAACAACGGGCCGGCGGCGGTTTCCTGTGGCGGGCGATATCGGGTAAGTCGGCCAATCGACGGCAAGAAGCCGCGATACGGGTCTTCGGCATACAGACGGTTTTCAATGGCCCAGCCGGTCAGGGTCACGTTGTCTTGCGTGATCGACAGCTTCTCACCGGCAGCCACGCGGATCATCTGTTCGACCAGATCGACGCCAGTGATCAGCTCGGTCACCGGATGCTCCACCTGCAAGCGGGTGTTCATTTCGAGGAAGTAGAAGTTCTTTTCGCCATCGACGATGAACTCCACCGTACCGGCGCTGGCATAGTTCACAGCCTTGGCCAGGGCCACGGCCTGTTCACCCATCGCCTTGCGGGTTTCGGGATCAAGGAAAGGCGACGGGGCCTCTTCCACCACTTTCTGGTTGCGGCGCTGGATCGAGCATTCGCGTTCACCCAGGTAAATCCCGTTGCCGTGGCTGTCGCAAAGGACCTGAATTTCGATGTGTCGCGGTTGCGTCACGAATTTCTCGATAAAAATGCGGTCATCACCGAAGGAGTTCGCGGCCTCGTTCTTGGACGACTGGAAGCCTTCACGCGCTTCCTCATCGTTCCACGCGATCCGCATACCTTTACCACCGCCACCTGCGCTGGCCTTGATCATGACGGGATAGCCGACTTCCTGACTGATCTTGACCGCTTCATCGGCGTCTTCGATCAGGCCCATGTAACCGGGAACGGTCGAAACGCCCGCATCCTGCGCGATTTTCTTCGAGGTGATCTTGTCACCCATGCTTTCAATCGCACCGACCGGAGGACCGACAAAGGCCACACCTTCGGCTTCCAGCGCCTCGGCGAATTTCGAGTTTTCGGACAGGAAGCCATAGCCGGGATGAACCGCCTGCGCGCCGCTTTGGCGGATGGCGTCCATCACCTTGTCGATCACAATATAGGACTGGTTCGCGGGCGGCGGACCGATGTGAACAGCCTCATCCGCCATCGACACGTGCAACGCGTTTTTGTCCGCGTCCGAGAAAATGGCAACGGTGCCAATGCCCATTTTACGAGCGGTCTTGATGACCCGGCAAGCGATCTCGCCCCTGTTGGCGATCAGGATCTTGTTGAACATGGAACGTCCTTTGTCTTGGTGTTCTGGAAACGCAAAACGCCGCCACGGGGCTTGAACCCCACGACGGCGTGTTGCGCGATGACGGTCGGGGCGACGGGCGCCCCGTAGTTTAAATTAGTAGCAGTTCTTTTGCGTCTTGCAGTAAAGCACGTTGCCCGCGGCACCGACCGCAGCGCCAACGAAAGGATCGGCGCCCAGGACCGCGGAACCCAGCGCCCCTGCGCCGCCGCCAAGCAAGGCCTGCTCGCCGAACGAGTCGCCACAGGCCGCAAGCCCCGCGCAGGTCGCCACGGCAAGGATGATTTTTGAGATTCGCATACGCTCTGCCCCTTTTGGTTTCTTGATGCGTCGCGGCGCTGATGGCTTAAGAGCGGGCTGATATTCAATAACAACCCCCGCAAATCTGCGTTTTGCGCAGATTTATGCCGCTTTAAACGCAATGCGCGCATAAAGAAAAACGCGGGCAAGGTATTGTGAGCTTCACAAACCTGCCCGCGGAAGGAAGGGGTACGGAATAGTAGGTGCTTGTGCGGCGCAGGCAAAGTAGAGCCGCACGGCCCATTCACATTGCACGGCACAATTAAGGCCGCAAACAATGTATTGTTTCCAAGAGAGATTCCGGCTGGAATTCGCCCATACGGCGAATTCCCGCGCAAATTTGCGCCGAAACGCTGCACGATCAGGTGCGCGAAACCGGCCGCCCGCACAGTCACATTGGTGTTACAAAGCTCACCATCGACACATGTTTCTGCACGTGCATCATCACGGCCTGGCGCCGTCCATCGCTGCAAATCCCCGTTCACAGTCACAAGGTTAACTGATCTGTTCACCCAGCCGTGAAAACTCGCGAACCTTCCCACAATTTTGCTTGAGAAATCGCGCCGATCCCGTCCCATTCTCGTGATTTCCCACACTGACATTTGAGTGGAACTCTGGCCGTGCACTTCTGCACACAAGGGAACACCCAAATGATTATAAAGAGAAAAAAGGCATTCCTGCTTGCTGCCTCTGCTCTTAGCGTGACCGGCACGCTGGCCTTTGCCCAAGATGCCGAAACCCAGGCTGAACTGGATGCGTTGCGCGCCCGGATCGAAGCGCTGGAATCCACAGGACCGGGCACCACCCCCGGAGAATTCAGGATCGGCAACACCACTCTGGACGTCTACGGCTATGTCAAAGCCGACTTCTTCTATGACTTCGAGTTCGACCAGGGCGACACCGCCTTCGTGAACGTCATCGGTGAGCCCTCGGCAGCCACTGACGGCACCTTTGGCGCCACCGTACGCCAATCGCGGATCGGTTTGCTTACGACCACACCCAGCGCCATTGGTGACATAGGCGGTCAACTGGAGGTTGACCTTTTTGCGTCGAACGGCACCGCGGAATTTCGATTGCGCCATGCCAATATCCGAGTCGGAGACAATTGGCTGATCGGCCAGTACTGGACCAACTTCCAGCCGCTGGACACCTATCCGACCTCGGTCGAATTCAACGGCCCCGTTGGAATCGCCTTCGCCCGTGTTCCGCAGGTCCGCTACACCAACAGTTTCGGGACCAACACGTCCTTCGCCGTTTCGGTCGAAGAAAACGTCAGCGGGTCGAACTCGGATGATCCGGTGCTGACCGCCGCGGCGGAGTATAACGACGGCACCTATATCGCCCGCGCGGCAGCCCTCTATGGCAAAGCCGAAGGCGGTGGTGTCGAGGTGGACCAAACCGGCTTTACCCTGTCCGGATCGGTGCGTCCGTGGCAAGGCGGGCTGTTTCAGGTCAACTATGTCAACGGAGAGGCCCTTGGCCCCTATCTGATCGGCCTTGGTGATGCTGTTGTTGGTGGTCAGGCCAACGACGTGGACGGTTACACCATCGAGTTCCGTCAGGACCTGGGAGAAAAGTGGAATGTCGGCATCGCTTACGGCAAGGAAGACTATGACTTGCCGACCTCGACCGGCACATTGTCTTTTACCGAGTTGGAGACGATCCACGTCAACGCCTTCTATCAGGCCACCGAGAACCTGACGCTGAGCGCCGAGTACATCTATGGCGAGCGGAACGACGAACCCACGGGCCGGACGTTTGACGGCAATCGTGTTCAGGTCGCCGCGCAGCTGAATTTCTGAACGCACAGAACCGCCCTGCCCGCAACCGGGCAGGGTTTTCTCCGAAGGGGCCCCCGGATGGATATGTGCGACAGCGGCCTGCACGGTTCAGCGCACCCCGTCGAAGATATCGGGGAACGACATCCGCGCTGCGTCCACATCAATGACCAGTAAAGCGTCATAGCTGGCCGGATCAAACGGGTCTTCGGCCGGGATCACTTCGCGCTCGAACAGCCAACTCAGGCGGCCGGCGTCCAGATTGCCACGCTCGAATGGCTGATCCCCGAAGGTCTGCCACAGCGCTTCCATGAATGCGGCATCCGCACGACGGTCGGCCGGTTTGCGATCACGGAACCGCTCGCGCCGTGTTATCGGCGTGACCCCTTTGGGGTTCGCGCGGCGAATGGTGAACTGAAAATCCGTCCCCGGAAGACGCCCGGGAAAACCGCGGTGCTTCAGCATTCTGGCACCTCACTGTTCACTGAGATTAGGGAAACAGAATCGCCCCCAAAAGCAGACGGGATCATATCGCGCACCTCCAAAGCCGCATTGGTTTTCAGAAACGCTCTGAGGTGGTGAATACGGGGTTTCATGGTCAGAGCCCCTCCCAGATACATTGGGATTGCTCCAACCGATAGGCTTCAAAAAACTGCGTGGCGTCAGGCGTGGATCGGCCGAATTCGACAGGCCGGTCAGACAACGAGATCACGACACGCGCCGGATCAAGCTCATGGTGCGCCACATAGGCAACCGCTAGGGTCTGGCACAGGTGTTCCATGTCATTCGAGGCCACGTCATAGCCGATTCGTCCAGCGGTGTAACCGATCTTGGGCGCCACAAAACGGAACCTGACCCATAGCTCGCCCGGGGTGTTGTCCAGCAGCACATCGCTCAGATGCACGGGCTGTCCCGACGGAACCGGCAACGGGTTTTCGGACTGCGCGACAGCGGAAGATGACCACCCCAGAAGCATCAGAATAAAGGCGCGACCCCAGCCCCGGTTGACGCGGGCTCCTCTCTCCGGGGTCGCGCGCGCATGGCTTGTGGCCCGCGCTGTTCTATGTCTGATGGGGTCAGTCATCTATCAGCTTTAGTCTCAAAGTCAAACTTCCGCTCGACAGTTACGTCATGATCCGCCGACGGAGTGGCCCCCGGCAGGCGGTTCCTTTGGACACCCCCTTACAAGGGGATATTGTCGTGTTTTTTCCACGGGTTCTTCAGCTGCTTGTTGCGCAGGCTGGCAAACGCACGGGACACACGGCGGCGGGTGGATTGCGGCATGATCACCTCGTCGATGAAGCCACGTTCGGCGGCGACAAAGGGGTTGGCGAACCGGTTCTCGTAATCCTGCGTGTGCTGCGCGATCTTTTCCGCATCTCCCAGGTCGGCGCGGTGAATGATCTCGGTAGCGCCCTTGGCGCCCATCACCGCAATCTCGGCGGTGGGCCACGCATAGTTGAAATCGCCACGCAGGTGCTTAGAGGCCATAACATCATAGGCACCACCATAAGCCTTGCGGGTGATCACGGTGACTTTCGGGACGGTCGCTTCACCATAGGCGAACAGCAGCTTGGCACCGTGTTTGATCACACCACCATATTCCTGCGAGGTGCCCGGCAGGAAGCCCGGCACGTCCACCAGCGTCAGGATTGGAATCTCGAAACAGTCGCAGAAGCGCACAAACCGTGCCGCCTTGCGCGAGCTGTCAATATCCAGACACCCGGCCAGAACCATAGGCTGGTTAGCCACGACACCGACGGTCTGCCCTTCAAGCCGGATGAAACCGGTGATGATGTTTTTGGCGTAGTCTTCCTGAATCTCGTAAAAATCGCCCTCATCCGCAACTTTGGTGATGAGTTCTTTCATATCGTAGGGCGTGTTCGGGTTGTCGGGGATCAGCGTGTCCAACGAGGTCTCGATCCGCTCCGGGCTGTCAAAGAACGGACGCACCGGAGGTTTCTCGCGGTTGTTGAGCGGCAGGAAGTCGACCAGGCGGCGCACTTCGGCCATCGCCTCGACATCGTTTTCAAACGCGCCATCCGCGACCGAGGACTTCCTGGTATGGGTCGAAGCACCACCCAGTTCCTCGGCCGTAACGACCTCGTTGGTGACGGTCTTCACGACATCAGGGCCGGTCACGAACATGTAGGAGGTGTCTTTGACCATGAAAATAAAGTCGGTCATCGCCGGGCTATACACCGCGCCACCCGCACATGGCCCCATAATCACGCTGATCTGTGGCACCACGCCCGAAGCCATGATGTTGCGCTGAAACACCTCGGCATATCCCGCCAGCGAAGCCACGCCTTCTTGGATTCGCGCGCCGCCCGAGTCGTTGATTCCGATCACCGGCGCACCATTCTGGATCGCCATATCCATGATCTTACAGATCTTCTGCGCATGAGTTTCTGACAGCGAGCCGCCGAACACGGTGAAATCCTGACTGAACACATAGACCATGCGGCCATTGATTGTACCCCAGCCAGTAACCACGCCATCGCCCGCAGTCTTTTGTTTTTCCATCCCGAAATCTGTACAGCGGTGGCTGACGAACATGTCGAACTCTTCAAAGCTGCCTTCATCCAGCAGCAGTTCGATTCGCTCGCGCGCGGTCAGCTTGCCACGCCCATGTTGCGCGTCGATACGCTTTTGCCCACCACCCAGCCGGGCATCGTTGCGGCGGTCTTCAAGCTCGGTAAGGATATCTTTCATGGCGCTCATTCCCTGTGAGATTTCGCGCGACACTATACGCATACGCTTCAGGCCCAAAGCATCTTTCGGCAAATTTGCAAAGTTACCGCAACAAACTTATGGAAAACTGTAAATTTGCTAAGTTTTACAGTGAGACGCAGTCTTGGATAGCATTCCCTGAAACGGTCACTATACATGTGAACCATGCAGTTCAGTTCATCTCGGGCGCACCGCTCGCCCCCTACGATATCGACGTTGGTTTTGCTTTCTGGGCTGTCCGCGCTCAGCCTGAACCTGTTCCTGCCCAGCCTGCCGAACATGGCGATACATTTTCAGGCCGACTACAAGGTGATGCAGTTGTCAATTGCGCTGTACCTTCTGGTCAATGCGATACTGCAAATCCTGATCGGCCCCATCGCGGATAAGGCCGGGCGTCGGCCCGTCATGCTGTGGGGGCTGGCGTTGTTCTTGATCGCAACTCTGGGCTGCATCTTCGCCCCGAGTATCGAAGTTTTTCTGGCCTTCCGGATGTGCCAGGCCATCGTGGTCGTCGGCATGGTGCTCAGCCGGGCGGCGGTGCGCGATCTGTATGATCAGGATCAAGCAGCCTCAATGATAGGCTATGTCACAATGGGCATGGCAGTTGTGCCCATGATTGGTCCGGCGATTGGCGGTCTGCTGGAAGAGAGCTTTGGTTGGAAGGCCAATTTCTGGCTGCCCTTTGCATTGGGTGTAATGACACTGGCGCTGACCTATGTCGACTTTGGCGAAACCTCGGCCAAAAGCGGCAAAACGCTGATACAGCAGTTCCGCGAATATCCGGAATTGCTGCGCTCACCCCGGTTCTGGGGCTATTCGCTGTCGTCCGCCCTCTCCTCTGGCGCATTCTTTGCCTATCTGGGCGGAGCCCCCTTTATCGGCACTGAACTCTTTGGCCTCAGCGCCGCGCAGGTCGGAATCTATTTCGGCGCGCCGGCGATTGGGTATTTCTTCGGCAATTTCTTCAGCGGGCGCTATTCGATCCGTTTTGGCGTCAACCGGATGGTGCTCTGGGGATGCTGGCTGAACGCAATCGGCGTCGCCCTGTCAGCCATCCTGTTTCTGGCTGGCTTTGGAACAGCGCTCAGCTTCTTCGGCTTCATGACCTTTGTGGGGATCGGAAACGGCATGACAATCCCCAATGCCACTTCGGGCGCCCTGTCCGTACGCCCCCATCTTGCCGCAACCGCTTCGGGACTGAGTGGCGCGATCATGCTGGGCGGCGGCGCTGGCCTAAGCGCCCTGGCAGGAGCCCTTCTGACCCACGAAACCGGTGCGATGCCACTGCTTTGGCTGATGCTGGCAACATCCGCGCTGGCGATCTGCGCCATCGTTTCGGTCATTCACCGCGAAAGGCAGTTGGGCCTGTAACACCGCTTGCGCCGACTGGTTTGCAAAGTTAGCTTGCGACAACAGAAAAGTTGCAAAGGCACGCCATGGCCACCCAAAAGCTTTATGCCGGTGCGAAACTGCGCGAAATGCGCACGCGCCTTACCCTGACGCAAAAAGAGTTTGCCACAAAACTTGGCGTTTCTCTGCCCTATCTGAACCAGATGGAGAACAACAACCGTCCGATCTCGACTACGGTTGTTCTGGCGCTGGCGCAGGAATTCGGCATGGACGTGACCGAACTGAGCACCGGAGACAGCGAGCGTCTGGTCTCGGACATGCGAGAGGCGCTGGCTGATCCGGTGTTCGACGACATGCCACCGCTGGCCGATCTACGCCTCACTGCCTCAAACGCCCCCGCTCTGGCCCGTGCATTCATCGCTCTGCACAGAACCTATCGCCAAACCCACGAACGGCTGGCCTCTCTGGACGAGGCTTTGGGCCGTGAAGACGCGCAAATTCAGGCCAGCCCGTGGGAAGAAGTGCGCGATTTCTTCCACTATTGCGACAACTACATCGACGCAGTCGACCGCGCCGCCGAGCGGTTTTCAACCCGTGCCGAAGAGGCAGGCGGCATCCGCGCCGCAGCCATCAACAGCCTTGGCGAGCGCGGCATTCGGGTGCAGTTCGTGCATATTCCCGAGACCCGGAAATACGATGCCGACAGCAAAACGCTGCAGCTCTCATCCCGAACTGCACCGCAAACACAGGTGTTTCAACTGCTGCTGCAGGTGGCGCTGATCAGCCAGGACAAGCTGCTCGACGCGACGCTGGACTTCGCCAAGTTCCAAAGCGACGAGGCCCGCGCCATCGCCAAGATTGGTCTGGCCAACTATTTCGCCGGGGCTTCACTGATGCCCTATGACGCATTTCTGGCCGCCGCACAGGAATACCGCCATGATCTGGAATTGCTCAGCAACCGGTTCGGTTCGTCAATCGAGCAAGTGGCGCACAGGCTCTCGACACTCCAGCGCCCCGGAGCCAAGGGTATCCCGTTCTTCTTTGTGCGCGTCGATCAGGCCGGAACCATCACCAAGCGCCACTCGGCCACGCGCCTGCAATTCGCCCGGTTCGGCGGCGCCTGCCCCCTGTGGAACGTCCACCGTGCCTTTGAAACACCCGGCCATTTCCTGCGGCAACTGGCGGAAACACCGGATGGTGTCCGCTATATCTCATTGGCAAGGGATGTGTCGAAATCGGGCGGCTCCTTCGGCGCGCCCGTGCGCCGCTATGCCATCGCCCTAGGGTGCGAGATCCGCCACGCCGAAGCGCTGGTCTACGCCGACAACCTCGACATTAACAACGCAAGCGCCTACGAACCCATCGGCATTTCCTGCCGCATCTGCGAGCGGCAAAACTGCCACCAACGCTCGGTCCCGCCTCTGGAACGCCGCCTGTCAATTGACGCCCATACTCGCGGCACCCTGCCCTATGAAGTCACCTGATCTTCATCCGGCCGGAAAATGCCTCGGGGAATATGCGGTCCACCGCGACGGGGGCATAGCCCCCGCGCTTATGTTTTAGACCTTAGACAGGATCGACCAGATCTCATCTTTCAGCGCGGCACGCTTCTTGCGCAGCTCGCCTTCGGCCAGATCTTCCATCGGTTCAATGTTGGTTTCCGCGCGGTGCACGACGCGGTTTACCTCGTGATACTCATCCGCCAGCCGGGCGAAATGCGCATCCGATTGCTTGAGCTGGCTCATCAGTTCGACTTTTTCCGGAAACTCTTCGGCCAGTTCATGCGGGGTGTGGGACATTCCTGTTCGCTCCTAAACTATGTCGTTGCGATTCAGGTCTAGACATGTTTCCCACCCCCCGCTTTGACGCGGATCAAATCACCGCTGCGCAGTCGCCCACGCCGGGTGAATCCACGGGCGGTCATTGGCCCTTGGCAAGGCTTCTTTACCCAGCAGGTGATCCGACATCTTCTCGCCCACCATGATCGATGGCGCGTTGAGATTGCCGTTGGTGATCTGCGGAAAGATCGAGCTATCGGCGACCCGCAGCCCGTCTACTCCAATCACACGACCCTCTGGATCAACAACTGCGTTCTTGTCATCGGCCCGCCCCATACGGCAGGTGCCGCAGGGGTGATAGGCGCTTTCGGCATGTTCGGCGATGAACCCGTTCAGCTCTTCATCGCTCTGCACGTCCGCTCCCGGTTGGATTTCCTTTCCAGCATAGGGTTTGAACGCATCCTGCCCGAAAATCTCGCGGGTCAGACGGATACACTTACGGAAATCTTCCCAATCTTGCTCGTGGCTCATGTAGTTGAACCGGATCACCGGTGCGTCCTCTGGCTTGTCCGAACGCAGCGTGACAGCCCCGCGTGACGGCGAGCGCATCGGCCCAACATGCGCCTGGAACCCGTGCCCTTCCGCCGCGGCCTGGCCGTCGTAACGCACAGCGATGGGCAGGAAGTGATACTGGATGTCCGGATACTCGACACCCGGGTTCGAACGGATGAAGGCTGCGCTTTCGAACTGGTTCGACGCACCAAGACCGGTCTTGGTGAACAGCCACTGCGCCCCGATCAGGCCCTTGCTGACCAAGTTCCAGTGCTTGTACAGCGTGATCGGCTGTAGCGAGGCCTGCTGGATGTAAAGCTCCAGATGGTCCTGCAGGTTTGCGCCCACACCCGGACGGTCGGCCACAACGTCGATTCCGCGCTCGACCAGATGAGAAGCCGGACCGATCCCCGACAACATAAGCAACTTGGGTGAGTTGATCGAGGACGCAGCCAAAACCACCTCGCGCCGGGCACGGATGACTTCCTTTTTGCCGCCACGGATCAACTCAACGCCTGTCGCACGGCCACCCTCTATCACGACCCGAGACGCCAAGCCGCGCACCACTTCGCAATTGTCACGCTTGAGGGCGGGCTTTAGATAGGCATTTGCCGCCGACCAGCGCCGCCCTTTCCAGACGGTCTGCTCCATCGGGCCAAAGCCTTCTTGCTTTTCACCGTTATAGTCGCCTGTGACCTCATACCCCGCCTGCTGGCCAGCATCGACAAACGCCTTAAACAGAGGGTTCTCACGCGGGCCGCGCGATACGTGCAGCGGGCCGTCTTTACCGCGCCATTCGGGGTCTCCGCCATGGCCGCCATCATGCCAGGTCTCCATGCGCTTGTAGTACGGAAGCACATCCGCGTAAGACCAGCCATCCGCGCCCATTTCAGACCAGGTATCAAAGTCGCGCGCGTGGCCGCGCACATAGACCATACCGTTGATCGAGGACGACCCACCGATCACCTTGCCGCGTGGGCAGGCCAGACGGCGGTTGTTCAGATGCGGCTCGGGCTCGGACTCATAGCCCCAGTCATACCGCGCCATGTTCATCGGATAGCTCAGCGCAGCGGGCATCTGGATGAACGGCCCGGCGTCGGTGCCGCCATGTTCGATCACCAGAACCGAGGCCCCGGCCTCGCTCAGGCGGTAAGCCATCGCGCAGCCTGCGGACCCTGCGCCAACGATGACGAAATCTGCTTCCATATTCAGGTCTCCATAGCCCGCCGAACCACGTTTGGAACTGTTCGGCAGGAGTGTTTCTCAATAACGAAGAGGTTATTCGCCGCGCGGGAAGCGCTGGCTTTCCTCGACGGTGTTCAGATCCATATGATTGCGCATGTAGCGTTCGGACGCTTTCTGCAGCGGCTGGTAGTCCCACGGATAGTAACCACCCTGCCGCAGCGCTTCGTACACGACCCAGCGACGAGCCTGGCTGGCGCGTATTTCGGCGTCGAACTGATCCAGATCCCAGCGGGCCTCGGATTTCGCACGCAGCGATTCCAAGGTTCCGGCATGGGCGGGATCTTCGGCGAGGTTCACCCGTTCTTGCGGGTCGACCTCAAGATCAAACAACTGATCGGGATCCAGCGCACAACGGTTGTACTTCCACTTGTCATAGCGCAACGAGACCAGCGGGGCGTAGGATGCCTCGGCTGCGTATTCCATCGCTACCGGCGCGTTTCGCTCACCACCTTGCGCCAAAGGCACGAGGTCTTCACCATCAGTCCACGGCGCAATCTCGGCCATGTCCACGCCTGCCAGCGCGCCCAAAGTAGGTGTCACGTCGATCGTCGAAACCGGCGTGTCGATGCGCCCCGCAGGCATACCCGGTGCCGAGATCATCAGCGGCACGCGCGACGAGCCCTCGAAGAAGGTCATCTTGAACCACAGGCCGCGTTCGCCCAGCATATCGCCGTGATCCGAAACGAAGAGGATGATCGCTTCTTGCCGCGTGGTTTCCAACACCTCGAGAATCTCGCCGATCTTGTCGTCCAGATACGAGATGTTCGCGAAATACGCACGGCGGGATTTGCGGATATCTTCCTCGGTGATATCAAAGCTGCGCCAGTCGTTGGCATCGAAGATACGCTTGGAATGCGGGTCCTGGTTGTCATAGCCAAGGTCCGAAACCTCGGGCAGCAGGTGTTCGCAATCCTCATACAGGTCCCAGTATTTCCGGCGTGCCACGTAGGGGTCGTGCGGATGGGTAAAGCTGACGGTCACACACCACGGGCGGTCATCATTGCCTCGCGCCAGATCATAGAGCTTGGCCTTGGCGTTATAGGCAACCTCGTCGTCGTACTCCATCTGGTTCGAGATTTCGGCCACACCCGCACCAGTCACCGAGCCCATATTGTGGTACCACCAGTCGATGCGCTCACCCGGCTTGCGATAGTCCGGTGTCCAGCCGAAATCGGCGGGGTAGATGTCGGTGGTCAGGCGGTCTTCGAAGCCGTGTAGCTGATCAGGGCCGACGAAATGCATCTTGCCCGACAGGCAGGTGTAATAGCCCGCGCGGCGCAGGTGGTGCGCATAGGTGGGGATGTCGCTGTTGAACTCAGCGGCGTTGTCATAAACGCCGGTGCGTGACGGCAACTGGCCGGACATGAAGCTGGCCCGCCCCGGCGCACATAACGGCGAGGCCGTGTAGGTGTTGGCAAACCGTGTCGATCTCTCGGCCAGTTTCTTCAGGTTCGGAGCATGCAGCCAGTCCGCGGGACCGTCGGGAAAGAGGGTTCCGTTGAGCTGATCCACCATGAGGATCAGAATGTTAGGTTTTGTCATTTTTCAGCCTCGAGCAGAGTGTTGAGAACACGCATCGCGTGTTTCACGGCCAGTTGGGGATCTTCGGGGGCGCTAAGCGCGGCGCGAATATACAGCCCGTCGATCAGAGCGATCATATTCTCAGCCGCTTCGATCGGGTCTTTCATCAATGGGCGTAGGGCGTGAATTAGATTGGATCGGATACGCGACTGATAAATCTGCCATAGACGCAGGGCGTCGTCGTTTGTCTGAGCCAGAACGTAAAACGTCATCCACGCGGCGATAACATCAGGCGTAAAGCAGGATGGCGCAAAGGAAGCGCGGATGATGGCCTGCGCCCGTTCCTTCGGCGCGGCTTTTTTCAGCTCGCCGCGAGACTCGGCGCCAAAATCAGACAGGATGCGTCGCATTGCGGCCAGAAAAATCTGATCCTTGCCGCCAAAATAGTGATGCGCCAGGGCGCTGGACATCCCTGCCCGTTTGGCGATCTGGCTGACGGTCACGTCAAGGGACTTCTTCGACCCAAGCTCGGCAATTGTCGCGCGAACGATCGCGTCGCGACGGATTGGCTCCATTCCGAGTTTCGGCATAGCTGTCCTCTCCCAACGTTAAGTGGAGAAAACGCTACGGGGTTTTTATTGACTCGTCAATTAATAACCATTTTGACGCGCTGAATGTCGCTACAGCTTGGGCGCAATACTGGGGGTGGTCAGGTTACTGCGGTTCAAAACCGTCTCGCGCCAGGCGATGAAGCTGACGGCGGTCAGGATCAGTGAGCCGCCCGCGACAACCCAGATGTCGATGCTTTCATGAAAGACAAGCGCACCCAACAGCGTGGCCCAGATCAGTTGCAGGAAGGTTACCGGCTGCGTAACCGCCACGGGTGCCGCTTTCAGCGCAATTGTCATGAAATAGTGGCCTGCCGTGGCAAAGCTGGCGACCAGAAACAGCACGCCCAGATCGCGCAGGCTGGGCGGTGTCCAGACGGCCACCGCAAACGGGATCAGGGCAATCGTCACCCAGATCGACATATGTGCGACAACAACTGAAGGCGGAAGATCACGTACAAGCGCCTTTGCAATCAGGTAAGAACCGCCGAGTGCCAGAGACGTACCCAGCATGGTCAGTTGGCCTGCGGAAACTTCGCGGAATCCGGGACGCAGAATGATGAGGACGCCAACAACTGCAAAACAGATCGCCGCTATCCGGCGAAAGGCCAGTTTCTCTCCCAAAAATAACGCCGCGCCCAATGTCACATAGACGGGGGTCATGTAGTTCATCGCCGTGACCTCGGCCAAGGGGATTTGCGTCATCGAGAAAAACCACAGCATCACAGCCACAGCATGCACGATCCCGCGCACACCGAACAGGGTCAAGTGTTGGCGTGTCAGATGTGTTGTCAGAACAAGCTTCAGGGCTGGCAGCAGAAAGATCAGGCCAAAAACGAATCGAAGAAACGCCGCCTGAATCGGGTCCATCTTCGAACCCAGCGACTTGACCAGCGCGGTCATGACAACAAAGGACACCCCGGCAGCAAACATCCAGAACATGCCCACCAGGGGGCGATATGCGGGTGCATGAGTTGTCATGTTAACGGTTGAACACCGAAACCCCGACCGGGGCAACCCATCACATAGCAACGAGTTTGAGAGCAATCCCCAGCATGACAACGCCGATCACCACGTCCAGAACCTGCCAGGCGCGCGGCCTGGCAAAGACCGGGGACAGGATGCCAGCGCCGTAGCCGAGCGAAAAGAAGAATACGAAGCTGGACGACATCGCGCCCAACGCAAAAGCCATCCGGTCGTCATACTGGGCCGAGATCGACCCAATCAGAACAACCGTATCCAGATAGACATGCGGGTTCAGCCAGGTGAATGCCAGAACCGTCAGCAGCACCGACTTCAGGCTGGCGCGCTGTCCCTCGGCCACGTCCATCACCGCGCCCCCACGCCAGGCTGATTGCAGGCTGCGCAGACCGTACCAGGTCAAAAAGATCGCCCCACCGTACCGCATCACCGTTTCGAACCAGGGCGCTGCCGCCGTCAGCGCGCCGAACCCCGCGACACCTGCTGCGATCAGGAGGGCGTCCGACACCGCACAGGTCAGGCACAGGGGCAGCACGTGCTCGCGCCGCAGCCCCTGACGCAGCACAAAGGCGTTCTGCGCACCGATGGCGAGAATAAGGCTGAAGCCCAAAGCAAAGCCTGCGATCAGGGATGTAGACATGTGACCTCCTGTGGTTCCGAGGCATTGACTACGGGTATTGCTGCCCTCTATCAAATTAAAGATGTTGATCTCAGTTAAGCTTGACTAATGTTGCTTGATCCCAATCACCTGTCGGCGCTGTCTTCCATCCTGCGCCATGGCAGCTTTGAAGCCGCCGCTGCCGAGCTGGCCGTGACGCCCTCGGCCATTTCACAACGGATCAAGGCGTTGGAGGATCGCGTGGGTGCCGCCCTGATCCATCGCGGCACGCCTTGCACTGGCACTCCGGCGGGGTTGCGTATCGCCCAACATGCCGACGATATCGGTCTTCTTGAGGCAAAACTGGCCCGGGAACTGACCTTGGATCAGGCGACTGGTCCGGCACGTGTACGCGTGGCCGTACCCGCTGACGTATTGGCGACATGGTTCATCGATGCAATGGCGCAGGTTGATGGATTACTGTTCGATCTGGTGGTCGACGATCAGGACCATTCCGCGGAATGGCTGCGGCGCGGAGAGGTCAGTGCCGCCATCACGGTGGGCAGTCAAATGGTTGCAGGCTGCGACACCTCTGATTTGGGGGCGCTGCGTTACATTGCAACCGCGAGCCCTGGCTACATGCGCAAGTGGTTCGCCGATGGGGTGAACGCGCGCACGCTGGCCCGGGCACCTTGCCTGACCTTCAATCGCAAGGACAGCCTGCAGAAATCATGGATCACCGAACAGACCGGCCAAGACATTAAACCGCCCTCGCATTTCCTACCCTCACCGCAGGGCTTCGTGGGCGCAGCGATGGCCGGGATGGGTTGGGGCATGAACCCGATCGGACTGGCGCAGCAAGCCTTGGATGACGGGCGATTGGTTCCATTGTTGCCTGATGCGCCCCTTGACGTGCCTCTGACATGGCAAGTGGGCCGCATTCTTTCCGCTGCGTTGGCTCCGCTGAGTGATGCAGTCAGACGGGTTGCGACGCAGGCACTCCTGCCCACTCAGCCCTGATTGGGCGTGTCAGGCCGGCTCAGACTCTTTCACGTTGGGTAAAACCACCCGGTAACAGGTAATAGCGGCAAACAAGCTGACGAGAACAATGAAGAAAACCGCCCAGGCAACTTCGTGCATATGAGCGACGGCGGCCAATGCGGCCGACAGGATGACCGCCGTGATCCGACAGATGCTTTTGATCGCAGCGGCCCCTTTGACGCGCTGATCCTTGGGGGCCACATCCAAAAAATACAGCTTTCTGGCCCCGCTGACGCCTGTCACAGCCACCGTCACGATGAACAACGCCACCGCATGAAGATGCACCGCATGATCGACCCCCAGAAAATGCACCGCCAACAATGCGCCCCCGGTAACGGCCACCATCAGGTTGCCCACCACCATCACAGCCCGGTGCGACTTCATGTTCACCAACTGCCACAAAGGGGCCGAGACCAGATACCCCGACGCGGATGAGATGATCATGGCCGTCAAACCTTTGGCTGACGCGTGATGCGCCTCGGCCGCGATCAGGGCGAAGAACGGCACCGACAGGGACACCACCACCAAAGGTATGCGCATGACCATGTAGTGGCGGAACCAAGCCTGATCGAACATAGCCCTAATATCGGTGAAGTTCTCAGAGAATTTCCGTTTCCGCACTGGCGGCGCGTCGGCGTTAATCGGTGTGTCCTTGCCTATCTCGGACATGGCCAGAATGCACAGGCCCGACAGAACGAAGAACGTGACCGAGACGGCAATTACCGCAGAGTGGCGTGAAAAGGGCGGGTTTTCCTTGGTGATCTCATGCACCAGCAACACCAATCCGATGGCCCCCAATCCGCCAAAACCAAGCTGCAGGTAGTGCAAGACCATCCGCGACTTGGAATGTACGTGGTCGCCGAGCAGGTCGGTATACATCAACGACTGAATCTCTTCGATCAGACCAATCAAAAAAAACGCCGCGACGAAGGCCATTCCGATGGCTGGAACCACCCCGGTCGACGCGACCAGCACCGCCATGACAAGGCAGGCACCGATGGCAATTTCGGTCAGGGCAATCCCGCGTTTCTTCTTTTGCCGGGCTGCAATCGGCTGCGCCAGAAACACATCCGAGATCATGCTGCCGACCATTCGGACCGACACCAGCGCCCCGGCAATGAACATTGGCAGTTCCAGCGACACGGCCAGAAACGGCAGAACCACCGAGGGACTGCCAAGTGTCCAAGCGACCTGAGACAGGATGCTTTGCCCGGCCAGAACCGGAATGTTTCGTTTGGGTGCGGTGTCCGTCATGCGCTCACTTGGGTCATCTACGCTGCGAAGAGAACTGCCTGGCTGCAAGCCTATAGGGATACAAGCCACCGGCCAAGAACCACATGAGCTACAAAAGAAAAACCCGGCCAACGGCCGGATTTTCCAAGAATGCTATCTGGCGCAGGTCAGAGTTGCGCCATGACCTCGTCCGTGGCTTCGAAGTTGGTCGTAACGCGCTGCACGTCATCGTCGTCTTCCAACGCATCGACCAGCTTCATCAGCTTTTGCATGTCGTCCAGACCCAACTCGGTCGTGGTGGTAGGTTTCCAAACCAACTTGGTCGACTCGGTCTCGCCCAGCGCGGCTTCCAACGCGTTCGAAACGTCATTCAGGTCGGTATCGGCGCACCAGATGATGTGACCTTCCTCCGAGCTTTCGACGTCTTCGGCACCCGCCTCGATGGCAGCTTCGAACACGGTGTCGGCATCACCCACTGATGCAGGGTAAACCACCTCACCCTTGCGTTCGAACATGAACCCGACTGAGCCGGTCTCACCCAGGTTGCCGCCGTTCTTGGAAAAGGTCGAACGCACGGTCGAGGCAGTTCGGTTGCGGTTGTCGGTCATCGTCTCGACGATGACAGCGACGCCATTGGGGCCATAGCCCTCGTACCGAATTTCTTCGTATTCGTCACCTTCGCCTGCAACCGATTTTTTGATCGCGCGGTCGATCACGTCCTTGGGGACCGAGTTCGACTTGGCTTCCTTAACGGCCAGACGCAGGCGCGGGTTCTTGTCTGGATCGGGGTCGCCCATCTTGGCAGCGACTGTGATCTCTTTCGACAGTTTGGAAAACAGCTTGGACCGCGCGGCGTCCTGACGCCCCTTGCGGTGCTGGATATTGGCCCATTTGGAATGGCCTGCCATGTTGCGTCCTCGTGATAGTGATTGCGTATTCGGCGCTCATATAGACGTTTGCAGGGCATGGGATCAAGAGAGCGGCTTGTTCAAGACCGCCTTGTGGGTATGGTGACGGCATGACGACAGACCAGATTATTCTTTTTGCCCTTTTCGCAACTGTATTTGGAATGCTTCTTTGGGGGCGCTTCCGTTATGATCTCGTAGCCTTTTCCGCGCTGTTGATTGGTGTCGTGCTTGGTGTTGTACCCGTCGACAATGCCTTTGCCGGGTTTGGCCATCCAGCGACCATAATCGTAGCCTTGGTACTTGTGGTCTCGGCCGGGTTGGTTCGTTCCGGCGCAGTGTTCCTGATCACCCGCACACTGGTCGATGCCTCGCGGGGCCTCGGTGCGCATATCGCGCTGATGGGTGGGATAGGCGCCGTCTTGTCGGCCTTCATGAACAATGTGGCCGCACTGGCCCTGCTGATGCCGGTGGATATCCAGACCGCGCGTAAGGCTGGACGGTCGGTGGGCCTGACCCTGATGCCGCTGAGCTTTGCTACCATTCTGGGCGGCATGGCGACGTTGATCGGTACGCCTCCGAACATCATTATCGCCTCAATCCGGCAGGAAACACTGGGCGAGCCGTTCAAAATGTTCGACTTCGCCCCTGTCGGTGGAATAGCGGCAATAGCCGGGCTGGCCTTTGTGTCGCTGATCGGGTGGCGGCTGATCCCGAACCGAGGGCCGCAGAAGGAGACTTCGGAGGCGCTGGCCGAGTATATTGCCGAACTGACCATCCCGCCGGAGTCGGCCCATATCGGCAAGCGGGTCAGCGAGCTTTATGAGGCCGCCGAAAAATCCGACGTCGCCATCATCGGCCTGATCCGCGATGGCAAGCGGCGTTATGGCCGATCCGCCCATGCGACGCTGAAACAGGGCGACGCGCTGGTTTTGGAAGCTCGGCCCGAGGCGCTGGATGAATTCCGCGCCGCGCTGAACCTCGACTTTTCGGACACGCGCCGTCAGGAATTGCTGACCGCCGAGGGGGATGGGCTGGAGGTGATTGAGATCGTCGCCCCCGAAAGCGCCCGTATCACTGGACGCACCGCGCAGGGACTGGGCCTGGCATGGCGTCAAAGCACTGTGCTGATGGGCATCTCACGCCAAGGCCGTCGCATCACCGAACAGGTCCGCAAGACCGAGGTTGAGGCCGGTGATATCCTTCTTCTTCTCTGCCCGCGCGACCGCAGCGCCGACGTGACCGAGTGGCTGGGCTGCCTGCCGCTGGCCGAGCGCGGGCTCAACGTCACCGCCAACGACAAGGCGTGGCTGGCCATCGGTCTATTCGCCGCCGCTGTCCTGGCTGCCAGCGTCGGGCTGATCTACCTGCCGATTGCTTTGGGGCTCGTCGTGGTAGCCTATGTCCTGACCAAGATCATGCCAATCGCCGATCTCTATAACCATATCGAATGGCCGGTCGTTGTGCTTCTGGGATCAATGATCCCATTGGGCAGCGCGTTAGAGACCTCGGGCGGTACCGAACTGATCGCCAATGCGCTGGTGCAACTGACCGACGGCCTGCCCGCCTGGGCCATTCTGACGGTGCTGATGATTGTCACCATGACCCTGTCGGATGTGCTGAACAACACCGCCACCGCCATCGTCGCCGCCCCGGTCGGTATTCAGATGGCACGCACACTTGAGGTCTCACCCGACCCGTTCCTGATGACGGTCGCCGTTGCGGCCTCGGCTGCGTTCCTCACGCCCATCGGGCACAAGAACAATACCCTTGTTCTGGGGCCCGGCGGTTATCGTTTTGGCGACTATTGGCGCATGGGGCTGCCGCTGGAAATCCTCGTCGTTGCAGTTTCCATTCCTGCCATTCTTGTCTTTTGGCCGCTTTGACGGGTAAAGGCACTGCATGAAACGATTTCTGATCCTGCAACTGCGCCCTGAGACCGAGGCGTCGGACGCCGAATACGCCTCGATCCTGGACAAAACCGGCTTGTTGCCGGACCAGACCCACCGCATCCGTCTGGATTGCGAGGACCTGCCCGCAGGGCTAGACGTCACCGCATATGCCGGAGTTATCGTCGGTGGCGGCCCCGGTTGCGTCAGTGACGATCCGGCTAGAAAGTCCCCGATGGATGCCCGCATCGAAGCCGCCATCATGGGTCTGATGCCGCAGATCACCGCGAAGGATCACCCGTTTATGGGCTGTTGTTACGGTCTGGGCATTCTGGCAGCACATCTTGACGGAGACGTCAGCAAGGACCAGTACGGAGAACCCGTCGGCCCCTCGACCTGCCAACTGACCGAGGACGGCGCGCGCGACCCGTTGACCGCTGGGCTGGACCAGACATTCGACGCTTTTGTTGGCCACAAAGAGGCCGTGCAGACCCTGCCCGCCGGGTGCGTTCACCTTGTGACCTCGGACCCTTGCCCGTTTCAGATGATCCGCTGGGGCCAGAACGTCTATGCCACGCAGTTCCACCCCGAGGCCAACGCGCAGGATTTCGAAGAACGCATCAACATCTACAAGCACCACGGCTATTTCCCGCCCGACGACGCACAGCGCCTGATCGATATCTGCCACGCGGCCGACGTTACCCAGCCCGGCGAAATCCTGCGCCGTTTTGCCCAGCGCTATGCGTGACCCAACGGCGCGGTTGCCTGAAACTTCGTCCCTCGCATAGGCTGCCCGGAACGGCTTTGGGAGGAGTTGTTCTTGGATCTGCTAATCAATGTCGGCCTGCCGCTGTCGCTGGCCATTATCATGCTGTCTCTGGGTATCGGGCTGCATATTGCCGATTTTCGCCGAGTCCTGACTCGGGGTTACCCTTTCGCCATCGGCGCGCTGAGTCAGGTGGTGTTGCTGCCGATTGCGGCGTTCATCACCGTCAAGCTGTTTGCCCTGCCGCCCGAGATTGCCGTGGGCTTCATGCTGCTCAGCTTTTGCCCCGGCGGTGTGACCAGCAATATCCTGACTAAATTGGCCAAGGGGGATGTTGCGCTGTCGGTCAGCCTGACCGCCGTGATCAGCCTGCTGTCGATGATGACCGTACCTGTCTTGGCCGCTTGGTCGATCACTCACTTCATGGGGGAAGACGCGCCCGAGGTCTCGATCACCGGTCTGGCGGTCGCCATGTTCCTGATCACCACACTGCCCGTGGCCATCGGCGTCGGTATTCGCCATTTCGCGCCCGCCTTCGCAGCAAGGATCGACGCACCGCTGTCCAAAGCTGCGACTGTTCTGTTTGTCCTGATTGTCCTCGCGGCGCTGGCCGGGAACTGGCAGTTGTTCATCGACAATCTTGGGATCATGGGTGCTGGGCTGGTCACTTTGAACATCGCTCTGCTTGCGATCGGGTTGGGGCTGGCGCGTGCCGCGAAACTGTCGTGGAGTGAAAGTAAGACGGTCTCAATCGAAACCGGCATCCAGAACTCAACACTGGGGATCACTCTGGCGGCGCTGATCACGGGAACCGACAGTGGGTTCAGTCCGCTGGCCCTGCCCTCGGCCGTCTACGGTATCATGATGTACGTCGTGGCCCTGCCGTATATCGCCTGGCTTCGCAGCCGCTGAAAGGACAAGACATGACCAACAATACTGCTGATGCCATCGTTGTGGGCGCCGGGCTGGCTGGGTTGGCCGCTGCGGCTGAACTGGGGGATCGCGGCAAGAAGGTGATCGTGCTGGATCAGGAGCCCGAGCATTTTCTGGGCGGACAGGCGTTCTGGAGCCTTGGCGGGCTGTTCATGGTCGACACTCCGGAACAGCGGCGGATGGGGATCAAAGACAGCCACGATCTGGCCTTACGCGACTGGATGGGCAGCGCCCAGTTCGACCGCGCCGAAGACGCCTGGCCACGCAAATGGGCCGAGGCCTATGTGGAATTCGCCGCCGGAGAAATGCGCCCCTGGCTGCATGAGATGGGCCTGCGCTGGTTCCCCATCGTCGGCTGGGCCGAGCGCGGAGGATCTTATGCGGATGGTCACGGCAACTCGGTCCCGCGGTTTCACATCACATGGGGCACCGGGCCGGGCGTTCTGAAACACTTCATCCGCCGTGTGCAGGACCATGTCCGCGCAGGGCTGATTGAACTGAAGTTCCGCCACCAAGTCAGTCATATCATCATGCAGAACGGTGGCGCCAAGGGTGTGTCGGGCGAGGTTCTGGCCGATGATACAGCCGCTCACGGAGCAAAAACCAACCGCGATGAGGTGGGTGAGTTCGAGGTCTATGCGCCCTCGGTCATCGTCACCTCGGGCGGTATCGGTGGCAATTTCGAGATGGTGCGCAAGAACTGGCCCCGCGACCGGCTGGGCGAGCCGCCCGAGGATATGGTGGCGGGTGTACCCTTCCATGTCGACGGTCGCATGATCGGCATCAGCGAAAAGGCTGGTGGCTACGTGATCAACGGCGACCGGATGTGGCACTACACCGAAGGTGTGCGGAACTGGAACCCGATCTGGCCCTCGCATGGCATCCGCATTCTGCCCGGCCCCAGCTCGATGTGGTTCGACGCGCGGGGCAATCGGCTGAAACCGCCCTGTATGCCGGGATTCGACACGCTGGGCACGCTGCGCGAAATCCTGAGAACCGGTCATGAATACAGCTGGTTCGTACTGACCCAGAAGGTAATTAAGAAGGAATTCGCCCTGTCCGGCTCGGAACAGAACCCCGACATGACCGATGGCGGCTGGCGCGAGGTGCTGTTCCAGCGCGTCCTGACGGGTTCAAAAGCCACCGCACCGGTTGAGGCCTTCAAGGAACACGGTGAGGATTTCATCGTCGCCAATACCCTGACCGAGCTGGTCAGTGGCATGAACCAGTTGGGCGGCGGTCTGATCGACGAATCTCACCTGCGCGCCCAGATCGAAGCGCGGGATAGTCAGGTTGACAACCCCTTTACCAAGGACGCGCAGATGGCGGCCATTCTGGCCGCGCGCAACTATCGGGGAGATAAGCTGATCCGCACCGCCAAGCCGCACAAATTCCTTGATCCGGCCAACGGCCCGCTGATCGCGGTGAAGCTGCACGTGCTGACACGCAAAACGCTGGGCGGGCTGCAAACCAATCTCGACAGCCAGATGATCGGTGCGGATGGTCAGGTCGTCCCCGGCCTGTTCGCCGCCGGAGAGGTCGCCGGGTTCGGCGGCGGCGGTTATCACGGTTACAACGCGCTGGAAGGCTCGTTCCTGGGCGGCTGTATCTTCTCGGGTCGCAATGCGGGGCGGTCGCGGGCCGTGGCCTGACCGCCCGACCTTATGGCATACGCACGAATTTCAGCACCGGCTCACCCGCGCTGTCCAACATGACCAAGCTGTCCCCTGCAACAGCATAGGTCACAACACTCTGCAGCGCGTCCAAAAACTGTCGCTCGACCTGTTCCATTTCGGGCGGGCAGGCCATCAGGGTTGCCGCGATATTGTCCGGAAAGTTGATCTTTTCACCCGACATCTCGACCTGCCCTTTAAAGCGGTTGCAGCCTCCGCTGCCACCAAAAGCTCCGTCGGACTCAAACGCGATCTCGGGGCGTTTTTCCATACCCAGAACGCCACCGTTCAACCCGATGGCGGACCATTTGGTATTCTCAAGACTCACCGGCTCGTTTGTGGTTTGGGCCGAGCTGTGACCGCCCAGCAACCCCAATACAACCGCACTGGCCACAATGGCCTGGCCTATCTTTGGAAAAGGCATGATCCTGTCCTTTCTCTTCAAGTGCTTTGAAGAGAAACATTGGGGTGGGATCAGAGATTACAAGGTAAGCGCCTAAAAACCAGCGGTTCCGCGCCGACCTTAAAGGGGCCAGATAAATGGGATCAGCAAGGACGCCAGCAAACCGACCGTCAGGTTCAACGGAACACCCACTTTGAGGAAATCGGTAAACCTGTAGCCGCCGGGCCCGTAAACCATCATGTTGGTCTGATACCCGATCGGCGTCGCGAACGAGGCCGAGGCGGCCACCATCACCGCCACCACCAGCGGGCGCGGGTCAATCCCGACTGCCTGCGCCAGACCGATTGCAATCGGCGTCACCACCACGGCCACCGCATTGTTCGATACCAGTTCGGTCAGCACCGAAGTCAGCAGGTAGACGGCCCAGATGATCAGGAAGGGCGGCAGCGCGCTCAGGCCCGGAGCAATCGCCTCGACAATAAGCGAAACAGCTCCGGATTTGTCCAGCGCCGCGCCGATGGCCAACATCGAAAAGATCAGCGCCAACAAGCGACCTTCGACAAAGGAAAACGCCTCATCCGCGTCGATGCAGCGGGTCAGCAGCACCACGGCCACGGCCAGAACCGACAGCAGCAGGATCGGTGCCACACCCAACGCGGCCAGCACGACGATCCCCACCAGCGCGCCAATGGCAACCGGCGCATGACTGCGCCGGAACGCACGGGCCGAGGGCTGGGTGACGTCAACCATATCCATGTCAGACGCCAGCTTTTGGATATCTGCCGGAGACCCTTCCAGCAGCAGCGTATCACCAACACGAACGACCAGATCATCCAGTTGACGCCCGATATTCTGGTTCCGCCGATGCACCGCCAGCACATAGACACCATACCGGCGACGCAGACGCAGCGCGCCAAGCGTCCGACCCACCATGCGGCAGCCCGGCGTGATCAGCACTTCAACCGTCTTGGTCTCAACCGCTGAAACCTGATCGACGCGCTTGAGTTCCTTGTTGCTTTGCAGGCTCAGAAGTTCGGTCATTTCGGTACGCAAAACCACGCGGTCACCGAGCTTCAGCTCAACCCCTTTCAGGTTGCGTCGCAGTGACTCGTCGCCCCGAATCACGTCGATCAGGCGCACGCCGGGGCGTTTGAACAACTGGACCCCTGTCACCTCGCGCCCGATCAGGTTGCTTTCGGGGGGAATGACCGCCTCGGTGAAAAACTTCATCTTGGATCGGTCGGACAGCAGCGAGGCCATGCTGTCGCGGTCCGGCAACAAGCGCGGCGCGATGAAACGCAGATATACCATGCCGTAGATCACCAGCGCGATGCCCAGCGGCGTGACCTCAAGGATCGAGAACGCTTTCATCCCCTGCGCCCGGGCCACACCATCCACCAGCAGGTTGGTCGAGGTCCCGATCAGGGTCAGCGTACCGCCCAGAATCGCCGCGTAACTCAGCGGGATCAGCAGTTTCGAGGCCGGAACGTTCAACGTGCGCGCGATCTGCACAAAGACCGGGATCATCACCACCACAACCGGCGTATTCGACACAACCGCCGAGGCCAGCACGACGAACGCCATCAGCAGACCGATTGCAAATCGCGGATTCACCTGCGCCTGCCTTTGCGCGGTCGAGGTAAACGCATCCAGCGCCCCGGTCCGCACCATGGCACCCATGATGATGAACATCGCCGCAATGGTCCAGGGCGCTGGGTTGGACAGCACGGCAAGCGCACTTTGATACGGCAAAATGCCCGTCACCAGCATGATGGAAACGCCACCGATGGCGACAACCTCGGTCGGGTAAACCTCGCGCAGGAACATGACGAACATGCCCGCAACGACCATCAGCGCCACGATTGCGCTGCCCGTTTCTGTCAGTTGAAGGAATTGCATTCTGGGTTTTGTGTCCGAACCTTGGCTTGGCTTGCGCGCCCGTCGGGCAGTTTCCCGCATTGCGCGCGGCAGAGCAAGCCTTACTGCGGCCCGGTCTGCTGCAGTCGCCCGCCAACGCGCACCATCTGCACAGATTTTGCCTGCCCGTCGCGGTCATCGGTCTCGACGAACACGCCGCTAAGCGTTGCCTCGCCGTTGGCCGGGGTGAACCGCGCCTTGGGCATCCCGGTGATGAAACGGCGCATCGGTTCGACCTTGTCCATCCCAATCACCGAGTCATAGTCCCCGCACATCCCCGCATCTGTCAGGTAGGCAGTGCCACCTGGCAAGACCTGAGCATCTGCGGTCGGCACATGGGTATGCGTTCCCACCACAAGGCTGGCGCGTTTGTCGCAATAGTGGCCCATCGCCATCTTCTCAGACGTCGCCTCGCAATGCATATCCACGATGATTGCCTGCGCCTGCCCGCCGCGGGGGTGCGACTTCAGGATTGGTTCAACGGCCGAGAACGGATCATCAAAGGGCCGTTTCATGAAAACCTGCCCCAGCACCTGCACCACCAGAACCTTGCGCCCGCCCGGTGCGGTATACAGGCGATGCCCCCGTCCCGGCGCGCCCTTGGCAAAATTGACCGGGCGTACGATGCGTGGCTCTTTCTCGATGAACTGCAACATGTCCTTCTGGTCGAACGCATGGTCCCCCAGTGTCAGGCAATCCGCACCCGCGTCCAGCAGTAGTTTGGCGTGATCCCCGGTCAGGCCCATCCCGTTCGAGGCGTTCTCGCCGTTGACAACAACGAAATCCAGCCGCCATTCGTCGCGCAAACGCGGCAGATGTTGCTGAATGGCCGTGCGTCCCGCGCGGCCCATGACGTCACCCAGAAAAAGTATCCTCATTCATCCTGTCCTAAGTGTGGTAATGCTCAAGCACAAGTGGTTAAGCTGCCTGCATAATCCGACAATGCGCTTGAAACGGGAGATTCCTGATGACACGTATCCTTCTGGCTGCCCTTGGCCTGACCGCATTGGCGGCTTGCGATGAGGCCCCGGCGATAGATTCCTCCACTCAACTAGCAAACCCCGCAGCGACGTTCTGCGTGGAAAGCGGTGCAAAATACCAAATCAGGGACGGTGACAACGGGCAATCGGGCGTCTGCATTCTACCGGACGGGCGCGAAGTCGATGCCTGGGAGTTCTTTCGCGAAAACAGCCCGACCTGAAGCGATCAGGCTGAAAACGTCAGTACCCGGCTTTCGGTGATGACCATATCCAGCGGCTGATCGGTGGGCTCCAGAGGCAACCCTTCGGCCTCTTGCGCGTCAAAGGCGAAGCCGATGGCCAAGGTTGGACGTTTGGCGCGCAACCCTTCCAGCGTGCGGTCATAGAACCCACCGCCGTAGCCCAACCGCCCGCCCTGCGCATCGAAGGCAACCAGCGGAACGACAAGAATCTCGGGTTCGAAATAGTCATCGACCTCGGGCACTTTGGCCCCGAAAGGGCCGTCTTTCAGCGCGCCTTCTGGTGTCCAGCGGGAAAATTTCAGCGGCTGACCGGCGGCCTGGATCACCGGCACGCCAACCGGGCCATAGGCCGAGGCCTCGGCCATCGCAGCCAGCGGGTCAATCTCGGTGCGGATCGGCATATAGCCCGACAGAGGCACACCCCGGTGACCGGCCAGCACTTCGGACAATCGCCCGGCAGCTCCGGGCAAACGGGTTTCAAACGCAGCCTTACGGCGCGCAAAAGCCGCCTTGCGTGCGGCGGCTTTGATTTCAGTCAGGTCGGTCACAGTAGCACCACGCTGGCAAGCCCAAGAAAGATGAAGAATCCCATGACGTCCGTTGTGGTCGTCACGAAGGTCCCCGAGGCCAGCGCGGGGTCAACACCCATGCGGTCCAGCACCACCGGTACTACCGTACCCGCAAAGCCCGCGATGACCATATTCACGACCAAGGCCGACCCGATCACGACACCTAGCATCGGAGAATCAAACCACATCATGCCCACCGTTCCCAGCACGATGGCAAAACACAGCCCGTTCAGCATTCCCACCAGCAACTCCCGCCGGATCACGCGCATGACGTTTGCATTGGTCAGGTCACGCGTTGCCAGCGCCCGCACTGCAACCGTCAACGACTGTGTTCCCGCATTACCCCCCATCGACGCCACGATCGGCATCAGAATCGCCAGCGCCACCAACTGATCAATCGCTGCCTCAAATTGCGAAATCACAAGCGAGGCACAGATCGCAGTACACAGGTTCACCGCCAGCCACGGCAAACGCCGCCGACTGGTTGCCGCTACACTGTCCGAAATCGAGCTTTCGTCGCTTACACCCGCAAGACGCAGGATATCCTCTTCATGCTCTTCATCCAGAACCACCATGGCATCATCGATGGTGATCACACCGACCAGCCGCCCGTCTGCATCCACCACAGGGGCCGAGATCAGGTGATACTGGTTAAAAGCATAGGCCACATCCTCTTCGTCCTGATCGACGGGGATGGAGTGGAATTCCTCTTCGGCAATGTCATGCAGCGGCACTTCACGCCGGGTGGCCATCAATTTGCCCAGCGTGACCTGTGCCACGGGCTTCAACCGCGGATCGACCAGAACGACGTGATAGAATTGTTCCGGTAGATCATCATTGGCGCGCATGAAGTCGATGGCCTGCCCCACCGCCCAATGCTCGGGCGCCATGACGACCTCACGCTGCATGAGACGACCGGCCGAGTTCTCGGGATAGGACAGCGCCTGTTCAGCCGCGACCCGTTCGGAATCCTCCAGCGCGTCAAGGATGGCCTCCTGCTGCGGCTCTTCGAGGTCTTCCAGCAGATCGACAACGTCGTCGCTTTCCATGTCGCGCACGGCGTCGGCCAGAACGTCGGGCTTCAAGATGCCGATAATCTCTTCGCGCACCGCCTCATCGAGTTCCGAGAGGATATCGCCGTCGAACTCCTTGTCATACAGACGGATCAGACGCGCGCGGTCATAGGGGTTGATCTGCTCCAGAAGGTCGGCGATGTCGGCCGGGTGCAGCGGCTCCATCAACTCGATCAGTTTATCGCGGTCGTCTACATCGACTGCATACAGAATGGCCGCTACGGTCTTGCGATCCAGTGCATAGACGTCCTCTTCGCTGGTCGCGTCGGTTACGGGTTCATCAAAGCCTGTCGTCATGTCTGCCCCCGTTTCTTCGGTCATTGGCCCCTAATTAGAAGAAGCTGCTACCGGAAAACAATGACAATACGGCGATTTACCGACAAGTTTCGCACGCCTATGCTGTTTCGCAGTCCCATACAGGCGGAGATGAACGAAAATGGCGCAAAAAACGCTGCTGAAAGGACGTGTTCTGAGTTTCACCGGCTCGCCGTTCGAAGATGAGCCGACCGAAGCCGTCAAAATCAGCGAAGCAGTTCTGGTCGAAGACGGCCGCATTTCGGCCGTGGCGGATGCCGACGGCCTGCGCACAGCCCATCCGGACGCCAAGGTAACCGACTACGGCCAGCACGTTATCATGGCGGGATTTGTAGACGCCCATGCGCACTATCCGCAGACCGCCATGATCGCCAGCTGGGGCAAGCGCCTGATCGACTGGCTGAACACCTATACCTTCCCCGAAGAGATGAAGTTCGGCGACCCCGCCTATGCGTCCGAGATCGCCCACCGGTATCTGGACCTGACGGCGGCGCATGGCACTACGACAATGTGCAGCTTTTGCACCATACACCCCGAAAGCGTTGATGCCTTCTTTACCGCTGCGCAGCAGCGCAATCAGCGTGTGGTCGCAGGTAAAACCTGCATGGACCGCAATGCGCCCGAGGGGCTGCGGGACACGGCGCAGACAGCTTATGACCAGTCCGAAGCGCTGCTTAGGAAATGGCACGGGGTCGACCGGTTGTCTTACGCCATCACTCCGCGCTTTTCACCCACCTCCACACCGGAACAGCTTGAGGCGATGGGCGCGCTCTGGGCCGAGCACCCGCATTGCCTTATGCAAACCCATCTGAGCGAGCAGATCGACGAGATCGCCTGGGTCCGCGAACTGTTCCCCGAGGCACGGGACTATCTGGATACATATGAGAAGTTCGGCCTGCTGAGTGGGCATGGCGTGTATGGCCACGTCATCCATCTTGAATCGCGCGAACGCGACCGGTTGCGCGAGGTTGATGCGGCGCTGGTCCATTGCCCGACTTCGAACACCTTCATCGGCTCGGGCCTGTTCGACATGACGGGACTGATGCGCGATGGCCACCGGATCGGACTGGCCACGGATACTGGTGGCGGTTCGAGTTTTTCAATGCTGCGTACGATGGCTGCGGCCTACGAGATCGGACAGCTACGGGGCGCACCTTTGCACGCCGCGCAGTTGTTGTGGCTGGGAACCGTCGGGTCGGCGCGCGCATTGCGGATGGACGATTGCGTCGGCAATGTCGCACCGGGGATGGAGGCTGATCTGATCGTCCTCGACCTCGCCTCGACCCCCGCCATCGCCCAGCGCGAGGCCAGCGCCGACGATCTGTGGGAGGCCATCTTCCCCACCATCATGATGGGCGATGACCGAGCGATCTCGGCCGTTTGGATTGGTGGCGAGCCCGTCGCTCAGTAAAGAATGACCTCTCCCAATTCGGTGCACATTCTTGGATTAAGGCTCCACTGAATACTCGGCTTGATCGTGCAGGCAGTTTGCGAACACTGCCCGGACGGTTAAATTGTCCAGCCAGACGGGTTAGCCCTGCAGACCCAGTTTCTTCTTATTCTTCCTTATCTTGGACTTTGAATTTGTCTCCTTTCACGAGGCTGCTGTCATTGGTCATAGACCACCACTCGTTTTCATCCGGCCAACTGGGCCAAATTGCGCCATCCGGGGCAACAACGTGCTCGATGCATTCGAGGTTATCCGGTTTAGACCCCGTGGAATCACCCTTTGGCCAGTACCAGACCAATTCACGGCAAACGCGCGCCTTACGATCAACTTTCCTTATACCAAGGGCTACGTTGTCACTGTGCTTTTAGCACCAAGCACTCGCTTTCCAGCCTGAGCCAAAGTACATGCCACCCTCGCATTCTTTCCAAATTTGAGTTTTTCCCGCGTAAAGCTGGGCAACCGTGTTTGGATCAGCAGGTTTCGCGCCCTGCGGTTTCGGGTCCGCCCAAGCTATTGCTGAATTCAGAACGGTCAGAACGGCAGCGCCAACAGAAATTACTCGAAAACTCATCTACCCACTCCTTTTAAAATGGCGGGAAGAAACCACAAATGTGCGGGTTTCTCAAAACCCGTCGCCCCAACGATCTCACCTCGCGAGGCCTCTGCCCGCTGTTACACCCGAACTGCGACAGTACCGAGCATGGTAAAACCAATGAATGCCAACTTACTGTTGCAAGGCCTTTGCAAGATGGTTTTGACGTTCCATGACTCTTGGCAGGTCTATCGTCGTGATATGACAATCACGCACAATCTGACGTCCTTCTACGAACAGGTGCTTTACTTTTGCAGGACCCGCCAGCAACAGAGCCGCGGCGTCCCAACTGCCTGCGCTTTCGATGCCGCGCGTGTCCCAGACTGCAATGTCCGCGCGTTTGCCGGGTTCCAGCCGCCCGCAATCGGGGCGGTTCAGAACGTCGGCGCCCCCGCGTGTCGCAATCTCCAGCGCTTCGCGGGACGACATCGCATCCGCGCCGTTCGCGACCCGTTGCAGTAACATGGCCTGTCGCGCCTCGAGGATCAGGTTGCCTATGTCGTTGCTGGCCGACCCATCCACGCCAAGACCGACCGGAACACCGCGGTCGCGCATGGCACGGACTGGTGCGATACCTGATCCCAGCCGACAATTGGAACAAGGGCAATGGGCAACGCCGGTTCGGGTTCTGGCGAACAGGTCAATCTCGGTCCCGTCCAACTTAACGCAATGGGCGTGCCAGACATCCGCACCGGCCCAGCCCAGATCCTCGGCATACTGCCCCGGGCGACAGCCGAACTGCGCCTGCGAGTAGGCAATGTCTTCGTCGTTTTCCGCCAGATGGGTGTGCAGCATCACCCCCTTTTCGCGCGCCAGAATCGCCGTATCACGCATCAGGTCACGACTGACCGAGAACGGGGAGCACGGTGCCAGCCCTACCCGGCACATCGCGCCCTCGGAAGGGTCGTGGAACGCATCTACAACTCGGATCATGTCGTCGAGAATCGCGGCCTCACTTTCGACCAACGAGTCCGGCGGCAAGCCGCCATCGCTTTCGCCAATGCTCATGGCACCGCGTGTGGGATGAAAGCGCAGGCCAATCTCGGCGGCGGCGGCAATCGTGTCGTCCAGCCGCGCGCCGTTCGGATACAGATACAGGTGGTCAGAACTGAGCGTGCATCCTGATAGGGCCAGTTCGGCCAGGCCGATCTGGGCCGAGACGTACATCTCCTCCGGCCCAAAGCGGGACCAGATGGGATAGAGCGTTTTCAGCCAGCCAAACAAAAGCGCATCCTGCCCGCCGGGCACCGCGCGCGTCAGGGTCTGATATAGGTGATGATGGGCGTTCACCAAGCCCGGCGTCAGGACGCACCCGGTCGCATCGTGAACGTCGCCGGTGGTCTGCAGGCCGTAGCCGATCTGTTCGATCTGTCCGCCACGGATCAGGATATCCGCGCCAGAAAGCTCACGGCGCAAATCGTCCATCGTCAGAATGGTGTCTGCATTTTTGATCAGGATTTCGGTCATTCCACCCTCCTTGCGATACACCCGTTTCGTGCAAGAAGAGCATTGGCTGGCGGAAAACGGGCACAAGAACCAGCCCGACAAACCTTACCCGGCTGGTTCAGACCCGGCAATAACTTTCAGTGCTTGCGCAAAACCTCCAACGCAGCCGCGTGCAACACGGCATTCGCTGCCGCCAGCACGCGCCCGCCTTCATGCGCCGGACCGCCTTGCCAGTCGGTGACAACTCCACCTGCGGCTTCGATCACTGCAATCGGCGCCTGGATATCATAGGCGTTCAACCCCGCCTCTATCACCAGATCGACCTGCCCCGCTGCCAGCAGGGCATAGGCATAGCAATCCATGCCAAAGCGCGTCAGGCGCACGTGTTGCGCCACAGCCTCGAACCCGGCGCGGTCCTCGGGGGTGCCAACCTCGGGAAACGTGGTGAACAGGATTGCCTGATCCAGACTGGACGTCGGACGCGTTTTCAGCTGTGCCGTGCCGGTTGGGCCGGTCACCTGCGCGATATCGGCAGCCCCTACGAAACGTTCTCCGACATAGGGCTGGTCGATGACGCCCATGATCGGGCCGTCCGGTGTGCTCAGCGCAATCAATACGCCCCAGGTAGGCGTGCCGCTGATGAAACCGCGGGTGCCATCAATTGGATCCAGCACCCATGTCCGTCCACTGCTGCCCGGAACCTGGCCGAACTCTTCCCCAAAGATACCATCATTGGGTCGGTGTTTGGCCAGAACCGTGCGCATGGCCTGTTCGGCGTTCCGGTCTGCAACCGTTACAGGATCAAAACCCTCGGCCAGTTTGTTGTCGGTCTCAAGGTTGGATTGCCTGAAAAACGGAAGAATGGCCTCACGCGCAGCGTCGGCCATTTCTTTGGCAACATCCAGATCGCTTAATGTCGTCTCTTGCATGCGCTACCCGTGCGGCCCGCGCGTACCAGAGTCAACCCCGTTTGCTCAGGCGACGTCGCTCAGCACTCTGGCAAGTTCGAACAGGCGGCGGCGTTGGTTTTCAGGGATTGCATAGTAGGAACGCACCAAATCCAGAGCTTCCTTGTCCCCCATCAGATCGGCCGGAACCGATTTCTTGCCGGATGCTTCTTTTTCAGCCTCTTCAAGACCTTCAAAGAAAAAGCTGACAGGAACTTCCAATGCCTCGGCAATGTCCCACAGACGGGATGCGCTGACACGGTTGGCACCCGTCTCATATTTCTGAATCTGTTGAAACTTAATACCAACTTGCTGCGCCAACTGCTGCTGGGTCATGCCAATCAGCCAGCGGCGATGCCTTACGCGCTTGCCCACATGGACATCGACGTGATGGGTCATTGGTAAACTCCTCTAATACACACACAACCAATTCGGGTGCGCGACATGCCTTTACTACCGCAAAAATAGCGAGCCGCCCTTAACCACTCCCTAATCAGGAACATGCCCCCAAATCAGCACCCCAGACAATATTGCGCTTTTTCGGCATTTTTTCAAGAAGGTTGAATCTGTTTCGACTAACAGAGATTTAGGGTTGTGCCAAATCTGTCCGGCACACGTTCTTGCCATTGGGGAAGCCTGACATGGCCGCCACACCCTCTTGCGGGGCTTGCCGGGTAAGAGATTGACAATCCCCGAGCGGCACGGACCTATGCGCCAAACCACAGGAGGCAATCATGCTGGCCTACAGAATTCCTTCCCAAGGTGCAGTCGCACAGCTTTGTGATATTGGCATTCCTCAGCCACTGGAAGGCCAAGTGCGTGTGGCAATCAAAGCCTGCGGACTGAACTTTGCCGATCTGCTGATGCAGAAAGGTACATATCAGGATACACCCACCGCCCCGTTTACGCAGGGAATGGAAATCGCTGGCGTGGTCGATACAACCGGCCCCGGCGTATCGCACTTGAAACCGGGTGACCGGATCGCTGTCTATTCCGGTCAGGGCGGTCTGGCGGAATTCGGTGTGTTCGACGCCGAGCGTGCGATTCCCCTGCCCGATTCGATGAGCTTCGAAGACGCTGCGGCCATCCAGATTGCCTATGGCACCAGCCACATAGCGCTGGACCACCGCGCTCACCTGCAACCCGGCGAGACCCTGCTGGTCACGGGTGCGGCAGGTGGTGTCGGCCTGACGGCGGTCGAGATCGGCAAGCTGATGGGTGCAACCGTGATCGCTCAGGCCCGCGGTGCGGACAAGCTCGCCGTGGCGCAGGCAGCTGGCGCAGATCACCTGATTGATGCGTCCGAAGATTTGCGCACACGGGTCAAGGAACTAGGCGGCGCGGACGTTGTGTATGACGCCATAGGTGGGGATATGTTCAAAGCCGCCTTCCGCGCCACCAACCCCGAAGGCCGCCTGCTGCCGATAGGCTTTGCGGGCGGAGAGGTTCCGCAGATTCCCGCCAACCACCTACTGGTTAAAAACCTGACGGTGATTGGCTTCTATATCGGTGGATACCTGACCTTCCGGCCTCAGATCGTGCAGCACAGCTTTGAAACGCTGTTCCGCTGGCACGCCGAGGGGAAAATCACGCCGCATATCAGCCACGTGCTGCCCCTGTCGGACGCCGAAAAAGGCCTTAAACTGCTGCGCGACCGCACGGCAACCGGCAAGGTTGTGATTGCGCCCTAGCCGACAACCGCCTTCAGAGGACTACTGCCGAGCATACGGAAATTCTGCCGGACGAGGTCGGCCAACGCTTCGACCACAGGGCCACGTCCGGGCTCTCCTCCGTACAGGTTGATCATATGCGCAGGCAGGGTGGGCAGCACGCCGCCGTCATCGATCTGCACCAGATGCGCGGCTTCGGTTCCGTCCAGCATAGCGTGAATCGCCAGGTCGGCAGACACGGTGGCCTCGATGGTGCGGTCGTTTTCAGTTTCCACCGAAAGCTCCCACGGAAGGCCGGCCTCATCCAGTGCCGCGATCATCTGCGGCCGGAACATGCAGCGACGCCCCACAGCAATGGGGATCGGCCGTTTACGCCAGGCCGACCCGCCGGGCGCACCAATCCAGCGCAGCGGCAATTCCGCGACGGTTTCAGCGGCATCCCCCCTGTTTGCTTCGGTCGTCAGAATCAAGTCGCACTCGCCGCGCTTGAGCATATCCTTCAGTTGCATTGAGTACGAAGACACCAACTGCACCCGCACCCGCGGGAAATCCGCGTTGAATCGCTGCAATACCCGAGGAATCGCCGGGTAAACGATGTCATGCGGCACGCCCAGAACCACCTCACCCTCAAACGCCTGATCAGTGAGTTTCGAGATCACCTCATCATTCAACGCGATCATGCGGCGGGCATAGGCCAGCAGCTGCTCACCTGACGCGGTCAGCGCGATGGTTCGGCCGCTGCGGTCCAGTAGTTCAAGCCCCAACAGTTCCTCAAGCCGCTTCAACTGCATCGAAACAGCGGATTGCGTCAGGTGCAGGAAACCTGCAGCGCGCGTCACACCGCCCTGATCCGCCACCGCCACGAACGAGCGCAATGTTGTAATGTCCAGATTTCGCATCTTCACGAATCCTTATGTATCACTTCATAAATATTCATTTTCAAAATGTGTCATAACGCGCCATATAAATCAAGGAACTTGATGAGAGATCGGAAACTCATCAAGGATCAATGAAAGGACAAATATTATGACCCAAATTGCGATCCACAGACCTTGCCCGCCGCGTCGTCGTTTTGGCCTGACCATGTTGTTGGATGCGTTCTCGCTACGTCGCCAGCGTTGCACGCTTGCCAGATTGGATGCCAGAGCGCTGGAAGATATCGGAATCACCCGCGAACAGGCCGATTCCGAAGCTGCTCGCCCCTTCTGGGATGCACCGGAATTCTGGCAAAAATGACTCTGACACTCATGTTTTCCTACTGAATGGCGACCCGCAGCCGCAGGTCGCCATTTTGTTGCGTGTTTTACCCGGATTCCGACGCTAAACTCTTGAAACACGGCCCGCAGTTGCCGATATTTGCTGGGAACGGGGTCCGGGTTTCGGACCGCGAAAAGAATTATGTGAAGGGAGACCCTTTAATGGCACAATTTGACACGATCCGGACGGCTGCCGGTACGCGCGCTGCCCAGATTGACGAGGGCCTGCGCGCCCATATGAATAAAGTCTACGGCACGATGTCCGTGGGCATGCTGATCACGGCGCTCGCCGCATGGGCGATTGCCGGTCTTGCCGTGACCTCTGACCCGACCAACGCAGTGGCCCAAATCGGCGCTGATCGCTACCTGACCAGCTTGGGTGGCGCATTGTTCATGTCGCCGCTGAAATGGGTTGTGATCTTCTCACCGCTGGCCTTCCTGATCTTTGGTTGGGGTGCGCTGATGCGGCGTGGATCGGCTGCGGCTGTACAACTGGGCTTCTTCGTCTTCGCTGCTGTAATGGGCATTTCGATGAGCTCGGTCTTCATGATCTATACGCCCTATTCGATCGCACAGACGTTCATAGTGACCTCGATTGCCTTTGCCGGTCTTAGCCTTTTTGGCTACACCACCAAGCGCAACCTGAGCGGCATGGGTACGTTCCTGATGATGGGCGTGATCGGCCTGCTGGTGGCGATGGTCATCAACATCTTCCTGCAATCACCTGCGATGATGTTCGCAATCTCGGCCATTGGTGTATTGATCTTTGCTGGTCTGACCGCATTCTACACCCAAGACATCAAGAACACCTACATTGCGCACGCAACTCATGGTGATCAGGAATGGCTGAACAAAGCGGCGATTGACGGCGCGCTGAGCCTGTACATCTCGTTCCTGAACATGTTCCAGTTCCTGCTGATGTTCATGGGGCAGCAAGAATAAAACTGGCTACTACTTCAGAATCAAATGGGGCGGGCCCGCAACGGCCCGCCCCTTTCTTTTTGCCGAACACCCGTCGGGTCAAAACGCGCCGAGGTCTGTAGGCCCAGCGCATGCACAAAAAAGGCCCCGTCCAAACGACGGGACCTTAATCCAACATTTGTCAGTCGCTTAGCTGCAGTTCAGTGCCACTGCAAAACCCGAACTGCGCTCGGAAGATCCTTTGCGGTATACGTCACCCGCCGGCAGGCAGCCGGTAAACTGCTCGGCATCACGGCCAAACGTTGCGCCGACCTTGTTGTCTACGCGGGTGCTGTTGTTCGCTGTGCGCAGGACGCCGAACAAAGTACCGTTCACATTGACCGTGCTCAGGAACAGGTTGGTGTCAGACCCGGTCAGAACCACCGCGTCGGTGTCGCTGCGTCCGCCGTTGTCGATTGCGACACGGGCAACTTTCTCGGCATCGGTCTGGTCGGTCACCACGGGAACTACAGGCAGCACGGCCAGTTCAGCCGGTACGTTCGTGGCAGGTGGCAGGAAGGCTGCCGCACCCGGCACATCCGAAATGGAGCGGGGTTCACCATCGATCCCCGTGAACCCGACGCCTTCGCGGTTGTACGGGTCCTCGCAGGCCGCAAGGGCCAGAACGGTCATTGTGGATAACAAGATTTTTTTCATGACGGCCAACATTTTGGAACGGTTTGTTGAAGCGTAGGGGTAAGCCCCTGCAAAAAGCAACCCACCGAGGACCCGATTGCCCTGCCCGCTGATGCTTCGTTGCAACGGCGTTAGACGTCATGAAGAACCGTCCCCGAAATGACGAGCAAAGAAAAAGGGTCCCGCCAAGGCAGAACCCTTTGAAACTGTCCAAGCTGGACGGCAGATTACTTAATCTTGCCTTCCTTGTACTCGACATGTTTCCGAGCGACCGGATCGTATTTACGAACGGTCATTTTCTCGGTCATGGTGCGTGCGTTTTTCTTGGTCACGTAGAAGTGGCCCGTGCCCGCGGTCGAGTTCAGACGGATCTTGATTGTCGTCGGCTTCGCCATGGTTATCTCCTGCGTCCGAAAAGGCAGGGGCCTTTCGGTTGAATTCCTATGAGCGTGCGCTTTTACCCGGTCGCGCGGCTGAGTCAACCGGATTCCACCCGTAAAGCGCACAAATCATGCACTCGAGGCTTGCCCCGGTTTGGTTGGCTCACGGTTCTGTGATATGGTCGCGCGATTAAACCCCAGAAAAGAAGCCGATAACAGGCTCGCACCCCGAGGCGCCACGTCCAGGCGAGACGCTCTGCCAGCAGAGTTTTTATGATCACTTGGGGGGCATGACAGGTGGAGACACCGACGAGATGGCGACGCGGCATGTCTTCGTTTGCCCCGATGGGCCGGAAATGGCACCGGGAAGAACATACAGGGCGTGCCCGGTCCAGGTTTTCGCTTCCGTGGTACCCCGCCGGACATCTTTTCTCCTGCCGAACAGGCCCAAAGGCCATCGCGTGGAAACGGGCGGGCAGCGCAATCAGCCTGCCCCCAATCTCCCGGGGCAGCATGGCGTATTCGTGGTACCGGAGCCGCATTTAACGTCGTGGACGCTTGACTGATCGCGGAGCTAACAGGCCGCGTCAGGCTGACACTCGCAAGAGGGCTGTAGGACCAGCCTGATTAAAGGTCCTGAATCAACTTTTTACAGGAGGTAGACATGCCAATTTTCATTACATACGCGTCCTATTCGCAGGATGGAGTCAAGGGGATGCTGAAAAAGCCTGTGGACCGTACGGCCCCTGTCAGGGCTTTGCTGAAAAAGGTCGGCGGCAAGCTTTTGGGGTTCTATATGACGACGGGTGAAAATGACGTAGTGGTCATCAGCGAAGCCCCGGACGGCACGGATGCTGTGGCTGTTGGAATGGCCGTTGCCGCATCAGGCGCGGTGTCGAAAGTCCAAACGGTGCGCGCCTGGAAGGCGAAGGACTTTGTTGCCGTTACCAAGAAAGCCGCAAAACTGACCGGCGCCTATGCGCCACCGGGCAAGTGATCAGAAAGACGCGCGGAGGGCCTGTAAGCCGGATCTTGTTCCGGGGTTGCCCCCTTCGATGACCATTCCTCTAGGCCGTGCATTGCTGCGCGGCTCAAGCTGCCAACCCGGTCCCTCTCGGCCAAGACGCGCTTAGCGGCGGTATCGGCGGACGCCGACCGGCCCGCGCGGGGACCCTATTTGGCATTGCTCCCGGTGGGGCTTGCCGTGCCGCCGCTGTTGCCAGCGGCGCGGTGGGCTCTTACCCCACCGTTTCACCCTTACCGCGCTTTGCCGGAGGCGAACCTCTGCAAAGGTGCGGCGGTCTGTTTTCTGTGGCGCTTTCCGTCGGGTTGCCCCGCCCGGGCGTTACCCGGCACCGTTGTCTTGTGGAGTCCGGACTTTCCTCTCGGGCCAAGGCCCCAGCGGCCATCCGGCCCTCCGCGCAGTGCGGTGGGTATGCTTTGGTCTGGGTGACGTCAAGAGGTTAGGCCAACATGAGGCTAGATGAAGAGCGGATCACGACTTACGTAACGAGTGGCGCGAAATCGGCAGGGTGAAGGCCGCCGGTGGCCCAGGGACGATACCTGAGCCGTACCGCAGCCAGCAGTGTGTCATCGTCGACCTCAGAGGAATACCCTGCGGCGCGGGCCGAGGCCCGGAACGATTGGATCGTTGGGTTTTGCGGCCCCTTACCTTCTCCGCGGCGGCCTGCGAGGTTCAGCCGCTCCAGTCGTTGCCATGGGAATCGGGGGCCAGGGTCGCATTTTCGACCCGGAGCCATGTCGGAATGGCCAATCACGTGATCCGGGCTGATCGACCACCGCTTCTGGATCTGGTGCAACAGGGTTTCAAGCGCTGCCAACTGAGGCTCAGAAAACGGATGCGCCCCGGCGTTGTCCAGTTCAATACCGATCGAGCGGGAGTTGATGTCACTTTGGCCGTTCCATTCGCCAGCGCCTGCGTGCCAGGCACGGTGATCTTCGTGGACCATCTGCCAGAGCGTGCCATCAGAGCCGATCAGATAATGTGCCGAGACTTCATAAGCAGGATCGCACAACCGCTTCAGTGCAGCACTGGCGCGGTCCATTGCAGTGTAGTGAAGCACGATCATGGTTGGCGTAAGCCCATCCCTGCGCTCACCGAAATTAGGGGACGGGTGCCAGATCGGCGTCAGCGACTTAGTTGTTGACGGCACTGCGGAACGGGCTGGGGTCCCAGCCGCAAGCGTAGCCGTCACCATCCGGGTCGAGGCCTTTGCGGTCACGCTGCGGGCCGCCATTTGCAAGGAACTCGATCTGGGCCTGGTCAGCTGACGGGAAGCGCGCACAATTGCGCTGCGCCTTGGCCTGCAGGTTGAACCCGGCACGGCTATAGAGTTGCGTTCCGACCGGATTCGACGTGTTCAGCGCGTATTGCACGATGTTAGGCTGACCATCAGAACCCCGCGCCGGAACGGCGGTCGGCGCAACAACCTCATAGGTCTGGCGGTTCTGTTCGATCAACGCCGCGTCGGTTTCGATGCTGCGACGGCCTGAGACCGCCTCGAAATCCTGTTCGTCCGAAATGGTGTTGTTGATGGGGTCCTCAACGGGTGAGGGTTCGTAGGTGCTTTGCCCTGACGTGCTGGCCAAAGCTGCTGCCGCTGCCGAGGCAAGGTCAGCGTTCTCGCCGGCTGGCAACGGAGCACCATCCCCGGGCGCGCCAAGCTGCTGCTCGGACACTTCAACTGGACCAAGCAGGGGGTTTCCGGTGTATCCCTGCCCCGCCAACTGCGCCTCACGCTGCGCCTGATAGGCGGGCGTGTTGAAATCCGTGCCACCCACGGGGGCCACCGTATCACAGGCGGCCACCAATCCGATTGCGGGAATCAGAAGCGTAAAGCGCATACAGCTGCTCCGTATTGTGTTGTCTTGCCTGACCCGAGGATTACCACCATTTGCTCGGCTTGGCCACAAACCCGGCCGCGGTCTCCAGCGCGTAGGCCGTGTTCAGCAGATCGCCCTCTTCCCACGGGCGCCCGATCAGCTGCAGACCGAGCGGCAGACCTTGCTTGTCCAATCCGGCAGGCACGGAGACACCCGGCAAACCGGCCAGATTCACCGTCACGGTGAAGACGTCGTTGAGGTACATCTGAACTGGATCAGCCTCGGTCATTTCACCCAACCCGAACGAGGCCGACGGGGTGGCCGGGGTCAGGATCGCGTCCACACCTGCGGCGAAAGCGTCCTCAAAGTCTTTCTTGATCAGGGTACGGACACGACGCGCGCGGTTGTAATAGGCATCGTAGAAACCTGCGGACAGCACATAGGTTCCGATCATGACGCGCCGCTGCACCTCGTGGCCGAAGCCCTCGGCGCGGGTTTTCTCGTACATCTCGGTGATGCCGTCGCCCTGCGCCAGCTGCGCGCGGCGGCCATAGCGGACACCGTCATAGCGCGCGAGGTTCGAGGACGCTTCGGCCGGGGCAATCACGTAATACGCGGGCAGCGCGTATTTGGTGTGCGGCAGCGAAATATCGACGATCTCGGCACCCGCAGCCTTCAGCATCTCGGCACCGTCAGCCCAGAGCTTTTCGATCTCGGCGGGCATACCATCCATACGGTATTCTTTCGGGATACCGATCTTCTTGCCCTTGATGTCGCCAGTCAGCATTGCCTCGAAGTTCGGCACGGCCAGTTCAGCGCTGGTCGAGTCCTTGGGGTCGTGACCGCACATCGTTTCCAGCATGATCGCCGCGTCGCGCACATTCTTGGTCATCGGTCCGGCCTGATCCAGCGAGGACGCAAATGCCACGATGCCCCAACGCGAGCAACGACCATAGGTCGGCTTGATGCCGGTGATGCCGGTGAAGGCTGCAGGCTGACGAATCGAGCCGCCGGTATCAGTGCCGGTTGCGGCCAGGCACAGGTCGGCGGCCACAGCCGAGGCCGACCCGCCGGACGAGCCGCCCGGTGTCAGCTGTGCATCGTCATTGCCACGACGCCATGGGCTGACCGCATTGCCATAAACAGAGGTTTCATTGGACGAGCCCATGGCGAATTCGTCCATGTTCAGCTTGCCCAGCATCACGGCCCCAGCGTCGGCCAGCTGCTGCGACACGGTGGATTCGTATTCCGGTTTGAAGCCTTCCAGAATCTTTGAGGCCGCTTGCGACGGCACACCCTTGGTGCAGAACAGGTCCTTGATGCCAATCGGCAGACCACACATCGAAGGTGCGTCACCGCCCTTGATCCGCTCATCCGCGGCCTTGGCCCGCTCCAGCGCGATCTCGGGAGTCTTGTGGACAAAAGCGTTCAGTGCGTCGGCGTCATCAATGGCCTTGAGGCAAGATTCGGTCAATTCGACCGAGGTCACGTCACCCTTGCGCAGCGCGTCGCGGGCCTCGGCCAGGCCCAATTTGTTCAGATCGCTCATGTCTTACTCCACAACTTTGGGAACAGCGAAGAACCCTTCGCGCGCATCGGGGGCGTTGGCCAGAACCTTGTCCTGTTGGTTGCCGTCGGTGACCACGTCCTCACGACGCTTCAGTCGCATCGGCTCGACCGAGACCATCGGCTCGACACCTTCGACGTCCACTTCGTTCAGCTGTTCGATGAAGCCGAGGATGGTGTTGAACTCGGACGCCAGCGCGGGCAGCGCGTCATCCTCGACCTTGATCCGGGCCAGTTTGGCCACCTTGGCGGCGGTGCTTTGGTCAATCGACATCGGAAAACCTCATATGCGTTAAGGGGCATTTACCTGTCCGATGCTCAGGTCGCAAGGGCATGGAAGGGAGGTTATGGCCTGGTTCGTACAGATCGCCGCAGCTGCCATTCAATTTTGCATATCCCCTATGCGCAAAAGTAAACCGTTTAGTTCATTTTTGGCATTGAAAATGTGTACTGAACGGTTCATTTCATGAGGTACGGCACAGCCTAAAACGGAGAAAGACAATGAAAACGTTCATGACTGCATTAGTATTGTCCACCACTGTTCTTGTTGCCCAGGCGCAGGCCTTTGGCCCCACCATGAACACCCTGACGCGCGACCTGACTTTCCCCGAGACTGTCTCGCAGCCCGTCACGCAGGATCAGACCAAGCTGGGTAAATGACATACCCCCTCGTCCCGGGTCGGGCATTCGACGTCCGGCCCGGAAAACTGCAATTGACTACTGCGCTTATTGCGTCCAATCGCTAGGGTGATCAAAGTGATCCGCCGGGCCAGAAAGCAGGTTCGGCAAGCCAACGGAGCGGAAGATGAGCGCGCGCAAACAAGCAGTTCTGGACGCAATTGATGCGGCCAATACCCAAGACCCCAACCTTGAAGACGACCAACCGGTCGAGTTGCTTTACGGCCAGCGCATGAGCGCCGAATTGGACCGGCTTTTCCCAGATGCTTCGGATGTATTGCAGATAGCTGCGCGGGGTCAGCACGTTGAACGCTGGAAGTTGGCACGCAGCGAATACCCCGAAGGCCGGGCTGGATATCTGGCCTGGCGTAAGGCGCAAGGCGTGCATCACGCCGAAGTCGTCATGGGGATGATGGAACAGGCCGGTTACAGCGCCGATGAGATCGAAGCCGCCGGGCGCATGCTGCGCAAACAGGGCATCAAACGAGATGACGATGTTCAGGCACTGGAAGACGTCATCTGTTTCGTCTTCCTCAAATGGTACTTTGCGCCATTCGCCGAGAAACACTCAGCCGAAAAAATCCAGAGGATCGTCGAAAAGACCGCCCGCAAGATGTCGACCGAGGGCCGGGCGCGTGTGCTGTCCGAGTTCGATCTGCCCGAACATCTGGCTGCTGCGTTTCAAGACTGAGGCGCACGGGCCATGTGCCTGCGATAAACCTCGATCATCCAACCCAGCATGGTGGCATTCAGGATGTGCCACATGAAATGCGTACCCAGCGGAAGTTGCGCGCATAGGGGTTCGTCCAGAGCACGAAAGGTGATCGAGGCGATCAGGATCACCGCACCGATTGCAAGACCACGCGCCGTGTCGGGGACGCGGTTGCGCAGCAGAAATGCGTAGATCAGAATCAACAGGGGCACCGGCGCATAAGCGGACGATCCGCCCAGCCCCGGAATGAACTGGAACAAGGGGATCGTGGCTACGGCATAGGGCACGAACAGGACGGTAACGATCAGGGCATAGGTCGGCCGCATTTGCCAGACATCCCGGTTAATGGCGTAAATATAGACCAGAATGTACAGCAGGATTGGCGCGACATCAGCCATCGCGGCCCAGACCTTTGCGTGGGTGTGGAACATGAAACTGCCCACTCCGATCCCCGCCAGGATGATCACCAATACCGTCGCCAAAGGCATCCCCTGCCCGCGCACACGCTGCCACATGACAAAAGCCGCGATCAGGAATGCCGCATTTGTCACGGCGTTGATCGGCTCAGCCCAATAGGCGGGCGACAGGCGCTCGCAATATCCGTCAATTTCCTGCAACCAGTCCATGAACTTTTACATAACCGATGCTACGTTGGCGCCAAGAGCTTGTTTTGGGAGGGCGTTTTCATGAACATCATTTGGCTGGGTCACGGCAGTTTCCGTATCGAAACCGAAGGGCAGGTTCTGCTGATTGACCCGTGGCTGACCGGCAACCCGGTGCTATCCGAAGAACATCACGACGCCGCATTGGACGGCGCAACGCATATTCTTCTGACGCACACGCATTTCGATCACGTTGCTGACGTGGTATCACTGGCCAAACACCTCAAGGTGCCCGTGGTCGGCCAGTTCGACTTGATGGGTTATTGGAGTGAGGCCGAGGAGCTGGAAACCATTGGGTTCAATAAGGGCGGCACGGTGAACCTGAGCGGCGTCAAGGTGACGATGGTGCCCGCTTCGCACAGTTCGACATTTTCAACGCCAGAGGGCCTGCGCACCGGCGGCAGCGAGGTTGGCTTCATGATCGCGTCCGAGGGACATACACTCTACGTCTCTGGCGATACGGATATCATGGCCGATATGGATTGGATGGGGGATTACTACAAACCCGATATCGGCATCCTGTCAGCGGGCGGCCATTTCACGATGGATATGAAAGCAACGGCTTATGCGGCCAATCGGTATTTCAATTTTAAGACCGTTATCCCCTGCCACTACAAGACTTTCCCGATTCTGGAACAATCCGCTCAAGCGCTGATCGACGGGTTGCCGGGGGTCGACGTCATCGAACCCGAACTGATGAAACCCATCACTCTCTAGGATCGCGACGCGCGGCGAAGAATTCCTTCAGCAGATCGGCGGCCTCCTGCCCTGCGATGCCGTCGTATATCTCAGGGACATGGTGCGCCTGTTTGTGTGTAAACACCCGCGCACCATGGGCCACTCCGCCGGATTTCGGATCGGCGGCGCCATAGTAAATGCGCCGGATGCGTGCCGCGGCCAGTGCCGCCGCACACATCGCGCAGGGTTCCAGTGTGACATAGAGGTCATGGTCCGGCAGCCGTTCGGACCCGGCCTCGGCGCAGGCGGCGCGCAGGGCCAGAATCTCGGCATGAGCGGTGGGATCGTTCAACTCTCGCGTCCGGTTTCCGGCTGAGGCCACAACGCGACCATCCGGCGCGGCGATGACGGCGCCCACCGGAACCTCTCCGCGATCCGCCGCAGCGCGCGCCTCGACCAGCGCCTTGTCCATATGCGATCTGAACTCCATGCCCCTGACTGCATCAGAAACCTGTCTTTCGCAAGCGGGCGGGATGCGCTATGGCCTGCGGATGACCAAAACCCCTCCTCCCGGCGACCGGATCGCCAAAGTGCTTGCCCGCGCGGGTGTCGCCTCGCGCCGTGAAGCCGAACGCATGATCGAAGCAGGCCGCGTGACCGTGAACGGCAAGACCATTGACAGCCCTGCCCTGAACGTCACCGACAAAGACAGGATCACCGTGGACGGCAAACCAGTGTCCGAGCCGGAACCCTCGCGCCTGTGGTTGTACCACAAGCCATCGGGTTTGGTGACAACGACCCGCGACGAAAAAGGCCGCGCCACCATTTTCGACAACCTGCCCGAGGACATGCCCCGCGTCATGAGCGTGGGGCGGCTGGACCTTAACTCGGAAGGGTTGCTGTTGCTGACCAATGATGGCGGCATCAAGCGCAAGCTGGAATTACCTTCTACAGGATGGCTACGCAAATACCGTGTGCGTGTGAACGGCCGCCCCAAGGACGAAGATTTTGCACCGCTACGCAAGGGGTTGGTGATCGAAGGCGAGCGTTTTCTGCCGATGGATGTTTCGCTGGATCGCCAGCAGGGTGCGAACGCCTGGCTGACCATCGGCCTGCGCGAAGGCAAGAACCGCGAGATTCGGCGCGCGATTGAGGACATCGGTTTTGCAGTGAACCGTCTGTTGCGTGTATCCTACGGCCCGTTTCAACTGGGCAGCCTCAAGCCCGGCGAGGTCGAGGAAATCCGTCGCCGCGTGATGCGCGATCAGCTGGGGCTGGACGCAGAACCGGAAGCCCAGCCGAAACGCCCCGCGCGACCGCAAAGAAAACGGGCGTCCATCGGCAAGAAAACTCGCAAGTGACGTGGGTTTGGCAACCTTCCCCCTAGCGCCAAGCCCTCGTATCGCCTAAATTTTCCGAAAGGAGAGCCATTGGGGGGAGCCATGTCAGGGACCGGAGTGCAAAAACTGGCCTACGCAGCCCTTCTGGTGCTGTTGTTCGGTGTCTGTACCGGCGTGCTGGGGGGCTTGTAGCGCATGTCAAAGCGATATGGCGGGAAGTTCAGCCCACAAGGCGGTGGGTCTGACGACGACCAACAGCCACGCGGGCAATTCCACGGCGCGCGGGTCGAACCGGCAGGCGCGCGGGTGAATATCCTGTTTCTGCCCGCCATTCCGCTGGTTTTTCTGTCTCTGAACGACGGCGCAATCGGGATGACGATCGGGCTGATCGCAGCGGGCCTGCTAACCGGTGCCGCCTTTCTGCTGCGCGAGGGTTTGCGCGCCGAAGCCGCCTATAACGCGCGCCGCTCTGCGCGCCGTCCTGCTTTTCCCCGCAAGATTTTCGCAAGCGTATTGACCGGGCTGGGTGCCGCGCTGGCCGCGTATCGATCCGAGTATCTGGACGCCGAGGCCGCCGCGCAGGCGGGCCTGCTGGCTCCGATCCTGTTTGGTACGGTGGCCACGCTGCTGCATTCCGTGTCCTTCGGGCTGGACCCGATGAAGGACAAAGGCATGGAAGGAATCGACACCTTTCAGCAAGACCGGGTGGCCCGGGTGGTCGAGGATGCCGAAACCCATCTGTCCGAGATGACCGACGCCATCAAGCGTGCCGGGGACCGTCGGGTCGAGGCGCGCGTCGAACGCTTTCAGGACACCGCCCGCGATCTGTTCCGCACGGTCGAGGAAGACCCGCGCGATCTGGCCGGTGCCCGCAAATACCTGACCGTCTACCTGCAGGGCGCGCGCGATGCGACGGTGAAGTTTGCCGATGTCTTTGCCCGCACCCGCGATGCGCAGGCGCTGGCCGATTACACCGCCTTGCTGGACGATCTGGAACAGAATTTCGCGGCCCGTACCCGCAAGATGCTTTTGGATGACCGCAGCGATCTGACGGTTGAAATTGACGTGTTGCGCGAACGCCTGCAACGCGAAGGCGTCCGGTTGGACTGACCGGACAGTTATTTGAGAAAGGATTACCCCATGTCTGATGCGATCAAGAACAAGGCGGTGGAAGCTGAAACGCTGGTGCAGGAGGTCACGGCCGTTGCCCTACCCGACCCCACCGCCGAGGTCATCTCGCTTGAGGAAGCAGACGAACCCGTCAGCGCCGAGATCCGCAAGCGGATGGATGAGATCGACATGGAAAACACCAACTCGATCGTCTCTTTCGGATCTTCTGCCCAGGCTGAACTGCAAGAGATCAGCCAGGCCATGCTGGCGGATGTCCGCAACAAGGATGTGGGTCCCGCCGGAGACAGCCTGCGCAATATCGTGACCACGATCCGCGGCTTTTCCGTCAGCGAACTGGATGTACGCCGCGAACGCAGCTGGTGGGAAAAACTGCTGGGCCGCGCCGCGCCCTTTGCCAAGTTCACCGCGCAGTACGAAGACGTTCAGGGCCAGATCGACCGCATCACCGACGACTTGCTGGGCCATGAGCACACGCTGCTGAAAGATATCAAGTCGCTCGACCTGCTGTATGAAAAGACGCTTGGTTTCTACGACGAGCTGGCGCTCTATATCGCGGCGGGTGAGGAAAAACTGACCGAGCTGGACAGCCACGACATCCCCGAAAAAGAGGCCGAAGTCCAGGCCGCACCCGAGGACCAGCAGGTGATGAAAGCGCAGGAACTGCGCGATGTGCGCGCCGCGCGCGATGATCTGGAACGCCGTGTGCATGATCTGAAGCTGACGCGGCAGGTGACAATGCAGTCGCTGCCTTCGATCCGTCTGGTGCAGGAAAACGACAAGTTTCTGGTGACCAAGATCAACTCGACGCTGGTGAACACCGTGCCGCTGTGGGAAACCCAACTGGCGCAGGCCGTCACCATCCAGCGCAGCGCCGAGGCCGCAGCTGCCGTGCGCGACGCCAATGATCTGACCAATGAGTTGCTGACCTCGAACGCGGCCAATCTGCGTGAGTCCAACAAGATGATCCGGGAGGAAATGGAGCGCGGTGTATTCGATATCGAAGCGGTCAAACAAGCCAACGCCGACCTGATCGGCACTATCAACGAAAGTCTTGCCATCGCGGACGAAGGCAAAGCCAAACGTGCCGCCGCCGAGCAGGAATTGCAGAAGATGGAAGCAGAACTGCGTGACACGCTGGCCTCGGCTAAGGCGCGCCGGGACGGTATCGGCGACAATGCCGGAACGGCAGTTCCGGGCTGACGGCGGGCTGCGCGTGAAGGTATCGGGATATCTGAAGCACCTGTTGGGTTTTGTCGCACTGTTGGCTTTGGCTAACTGCGATGAAACTCTGACGTCTTCGGTTGTCCCGCAACCGCGCCCAGCCGCGCCCGCACCCGCACCCAACGCCTATGTGCCGCCGTCTGCGGCCAGCCAGGATTTGGCCCGGTTCTATCAGCGGGTCGAACGAGACCTGTTAACCCGTGGCCTGTTGCGCATAGACGGTGGTGGCCCCGATACCCCCTATGACGCCGACGATCTGGCGCGCAATTTCGAGGCCATCGCATTCTACAGCGAATATCCCGAACACGCAGTGACTGCGTCTTCGCACACAACGGACGGGCAGCTCAGCCGCTGGACCGGCCCGGTGCGCGTGCAGACCGAATTTGCCCCGTCCGTTGCGCCCGAGGCGCGCGAACTGGATGCCGCGCAGGTCGAATCCTACACGGCGCGTCTGGCCAAACTGACCGATCATCCGATTTCGGTGGTCAATCGCAAGGCCAATTTCCACGTCTTTTTTGCGGGCAAGGATGACAGCAGCTATGTGGTCATGCGCCTCAAGCAATTGATCCCCAATATCAGCCAGGCTTCGCTGGATCTGGTCGCAAACCCGCGCGCCAATATCGACTGTTTCGTGTTTGCCTCGGCCACAAGCAACGCACCAAACCGCTATGTGCGGGCCGTCACGCTGATCCGGACCGAACTGCCTGATCTGCTGCGCCGCAGTTGTATTCACGAAGAAATCGCGCAGGGCCTCGGCTTGTCCAACGACAGCCCTGCCGCTCGGCCCTCGATTTTCAACGACGATGACGAATTTGCGCTGCTGACCAGCCATGACGAAAAATTACTGACGATGCTCTATGACCCGCGTCTGACAACCGGTGTGACAGCCGAGGACGCCCGCCCCGTGGTGCGTATCATTGCGCGTGAATTGATGGGCCAGCAGCTCTGAGCCCAAGGAAAGGAGACCCCAATGGGTATTTTCGATTTTCTGACCGGAGAATTTATCGACGTCATTCACTGGGTCGACGACACCCGCGACACCATGGTCTGGCGATTCGAACGCGAGGGCCATGAAATCAAATACGGCGCCAAGCTGACTGTGCGCGAAGGTCAGGCGGCGGTGTTCGTGCACGAAGGGCAATTGGCGGATGTGTTCACGCCGGGTCTTTACATGCTAGAGACCAACAACATGCCGATCATGACCACCCTGCAACATTGGGATCACGGCTTTCAGTCTCCGTTCAAGTCCGAGATCTACTTCGTCAATACCACCCGGTTCAATGACCTGAAATGGGGCACCAAGAATCCGATCATGCTGCGCGATCCCGAGTTCGGGCCCACGCGCATTCGGGCCTTTGGCACCTATACCGTGCGTGTAAAGGATGCGGCGAAATTCCTGACTGAGATCGTGGGCACCGATGGTGAGTTCACGATGGATGAGATCAGTTTTCAGATCCGCAACATCATCGTGCAGGAATTCAGCCGGGTGATCGCCGGGTCGGGTATCCCGGTTCTGGACATGGCCGCCAACACCGCCGATCTGGGCAAGCTGATCGCGGCCGAGGTTTCCCCGGTGCTGGATGGTTACGGTCTGGAGATGCCTGAATTCTATATCGAAAACATCTCATTGCCGCCCGCGGTTGAGGCAGCGCTGGACAAGCGAACCTCGATGGGTCTGGCAGGCGATCTAGGCAAGTTCACCCAGTATTCAGCAGCCGAGGCGATGACGGCCGCCGCCAACAATCCCGGCCAGGGCGGCGGCATGGGCGCTGGGCTTGGCATGGGGATGGGAATGGCGATGGCCAACCAGATGGCAAACATGGCAGCGGGCCAACCGGGCGGCCCGTGGGGCAGTTCCGCCCCCACTGCCCCGCAACCGGCAGCGCATGCAGCACCGCCTCCTCCTCCACCGGTTGAGCATGTATGGCATATTGCGGTTGATGGACAGACCAGCGGACCGTTCTCGAAAGCCAAGATGGGACGTATGGCAACGGACGGAGATATCACCCGCGACACCTACGTCTGGACCGCCGGTCAGGATGGTTGGAAAAAGGCCGGAGATGTACAGGAGCTGGCGCAGCTGTTCACCATTCTGCCGCCGCCTCCGCCGGGAGCCTAACCTTTCAGGCGTCAGTGCAAGAATAGGGTGGCAGGATGACCGAAGAACACAGATTCCCCTGCGAGCAATGCGGTGCGGACTACCGATTCAACCCCGGTGACGGCAGCCTGACGTGTGACCACTGCGGGCATTCCGAGGCAATCGGCGCCGGCCCCTGGGGCGGCGGCAGCCTGAAAGAGTTGGATTTCGATGCGGCCGTTGCGGATCGGCTTCCGGACAGTGAAATCGAAGAAACGCGGGTTCTGTCCTGTCCCAACTGCGCGGCTCAGGTCGAGTTCGATCCTGCCACCCACGCGGCTGAATGTCCGTTCTGTGCGACACCGGTTGTGACCGATACGGGGGTCAACCGGCACATCAAACCGCGCGGCGTGCTACCCTTTGCGCTGGATGAACGCGCGGCGCATAAGGCGATGGGCGACTGGTTGGGACGGCTGTGGTTTGCACCGAACGGGCTGAAGGATTACGCCCGCAAAGGTCGCAAGATGCAGGGCATCTATGTGCCCTACTGGACCTTTGATGCCGACACGCAATCCAGTTATCGCGGAGAGCGCGGCACCGTCTACTATGAAACCCGAACTGTCATGCGTGACGGTAAGCGCGTGCAGCAGCAGGTACCCAAGGTGCGGTGGTCTCCGAAATCCGGGCGGGTGAAGCGGTTCTTTGATGACGTGCTTGTGCTGGCCTCACGGTCTTTGCCCAAAAGTTATACTGACGCGCTGGAGCCTTGGGACCTGCCGGCGTTGGAGCCCTATCAGCCTGAATACCTGGCTGGGTTTCGGGCCGAGGCCTATACGGTCGAATTGCAGGAAGGATACTCCGAAGCGCGCGGGTATATGGCGCGGGTCATCGAGCGGGACGTGCGCTTTGACATCGGTGGAGACCGCCAGCGGATACACGCAATCGATACGGATGTACGGAATGTAACTTTCAAGCACATCCTTCTGCCGGTGTGGATGGCGGCCTACAAGTATCGCGGCAATACATATCGTTTCGTCGTCAACGGACGCACCGGCCGCGTTCAGGGCGAGCGCCCCTGGTCCGCCATCAAAATCACCATCGCCGTTATTCTGGGCCTGCTTGTGGCCGCTGGCGTCGGGTATCTGATGGCGACCGGTCAACAAGGGTAAAACGGCTCCGAAACCCACAATTGTTACCGCTTGAACTCCGCTCAATCAGCCGCCATTCTGCGCCGCGTCAACGCCGAGCGGGGAGGCCTGTGTGACACTATCCGATCTGAACCACTTGCTGACAGCACGACATTCATGTCGGGCGTTCCTTCCCGACCCGGTGCCGAAGGAGCAGATCGAGCAAATCCTGATCAGCGCCGCGCGTGTACCCAGTTGGTGCAATGCCCAACCCTGGCACGTGATCCTCACCAGCGGCGAAGAAACCGACCGGTTTCGAGCGGCACTGCAGAAAGAAGCGACTATAGGCACACCTGCCCCGGACCTGCCGTTTCCGACCTCCTACACTGGGGTCTATCAGGACCGCCGCCGCGCGTGCGGCTGGGCTTTGTATGCGGCAGTTGGCGTGGAACGCGGCGACCGCGCGGCCTCGACCCGGCAGATGATGGAGAATTTCTCTCTGTTCGGCGCACCGCATTGTGCCATCATCACCAGCCCGAAAGAGCTTGGGGCTTATGGCGCGCTGGATTGCGGCGGGTTCGTTACAGCGTTTTCACTGGCTGCTCAGGCTCTGGGCGTGGGCACGATCCCACAAGCAGCGGTAGCCACTTACAGCCCGTTCCTACGCCGCTATTTCGACATCCCGGATGACCGGGTGATTTTATGCGCGATTTCTTTTGGTTATGCAGATAAGGACCATCCAGCCAATGGCTTTCGCACCGATCGCGCCGATCTGGGTGAGATCGTCGAATGGATCGGATAACAAACGCACTTAGCGGAGAGTAAATTTGCGCGCAGTACTACAACGAGTTTCACGCGCCAGCGTATCGGTGGCCGGTCAGGTTATCGGCCAGACCGGGCACGGGCTGATGATCCTGGTCTGCGCAATGCAAGGCGATGATGAGATCAAGGCGGATAAACTGGCTGCCAAGGTTTCAAAGCTGCGGATTTTCAAGGATGACGCAGGGAAAATGAACCTCTCGGTGAAAGATATCGAAGGGTCCGCATTGGTGATCAGCCAGTTCACGCTGTCCGCCGATACATCGCGCGGCAACAGGCCGGGATTTTCGGAAGCGGCCGCACCGGATCTTGGCAAACAACTGTATGAGGTATTTGCCCAGCGACTTGAGGCGCATGGCGTGCCGGTCGAAACCGGTGAGTTTGGGGCGGATATGGCGGTAGAGTTGGTCAACGACGGGCCGGTCACGATTTGGGTGGAAAGCTGATGGACAGAAAAGAACAGGCAATTCGCATCTGGCAGGCCGGCGTCGATGAAGTGGGCGGTCACGCTGCAACCAGCAAAGTGCTGCACGATGTCCCCGTGCCCGACCAGATTCTGGCCGTGGGCAAACCCGCAGCGGCCATGGCACGCGCCGCGTTAGAGCATTTTGGCCCTCGCCCGACGGTGGTTGTCACCAAGGACGATCACGGGCGCGACCTGCCGGAACATGTGACGGTGATCGAGGCCTCTCACCCGGTTCCGGACAGCCGCAGCCTTCAGGGCGGTCAGGCCCTGCGCGAAGCGGTCGAAGCGATGCAGCCGGGTTCACATCTGCTGTTGCTGGTTTCAGGCGGAGCCTCTTCGCTGGCCGAGGATTTGCTGCCGGGCAAAACGCTTTCTGATCTCGAGCAACTGAACAAAAAGCTGCTGGCCGAGGGGATGGACATCACGGCCATGAACGCCGAACGCCGCAAGCTGTCCCGGATTAAAGGCGGTGGGCTTCTGTCTCATTTTCAAGGGAAAAAGGCGACCGTATTGGCGATTTCGGATGTGCCCGGGGATGACCTGAACGTTGTCGGCTCGGGGATCGGGGCGCTGCCGGAGAGCTATGATTTTGAGGCAAGCACGCAAATCGTGGCGTCTAACGCTCATGCCCGCGCGGCCGCTGCGGATTTGGCGCAGGACGAAGGCCTGACGGTTCTTTCCAACGAAGAATGCCTGCACGACGACTTTCTGAACGTCGCCAAATCACTGGGCGCGCGTATCCGTTCCATGCCAAGCGGTGTCATGGTCTTTGGCGGAGAGCCAACGGTTGTCCTGCCCGAGAACCCGGGGCGCGGCGGGCGGAATCAGGGGTTGGCGCTGGCATTGGCCCGCGAAATTGCCGGAACCGAGGGCCTAACCGTAGTCGTGGGTGGAACGGATGGCACGGACGGCCCAACCGACGCGGCCGGAGCGATCATTGACGGCGCCACTTGGGGGGAAGGCGCGGAACAGGCGCTGCAGAAGGCGGATAGCGGCAGCTATCTGGATCGAGCAGGCGCATTGCTGGTGACGGGGCCGACGGGAACGAATGTAATGGATCTGCTTGTCGCAATCCGCAATTGATCTGACGATTTTGACCCAACCTGATTTGCAATTCCGCCGGACAGTGTTGAAATGACGCCGCCAGCCAACGCGCTACGCTCGATCGAAGACCTTCCCGACGTTGGCATCGAGATGCCTGATGGCTGTCGCTTGTCTGCACGCGTCTGGCGTCCGACGGATGCAACTGAAAACCCCGTCCCCGCTATTCTGGAATTCCTGCCTTATCGTAAACGCGATGGAACGACAGTGCGCGACGCGCTGACTCATCCGTGGTTCGCCGAGCGCGGTTATGCCTGCATCCGCGTCGACATGCGCGGCAATGGCGACAGCGAAGGGCTGATGGAGGACGAATACACCCAGCAAGAACTTGACGATGCCGTCACGACGATCAATTGGCTGGCACAGCAACGCTGGTGTACAGGTTCGGTTGGAATGATGGGGATCAGCTGGGGCGGGTTCAACGCGCTTCAGGTCGCGGCGCTGCAGCCCGAACCGCTGAAGGCGATCATCACCCTGTGTTCCACAGCCGACCGCTATGCGGACGACATCCACTATAAAGGTGGCTGCCTGCTGAACGAGAATCTGGGCTGGGGCGCGACGATGTGGTCGTACTCTTCCCGACCGCCGGACCCGGAGCTGCGGGCGAACTGGCGTGAATTGTGGCTGGAACGGCTGGAGCATGAACCATTTCTGCCCTCGGTCTGGCTGCGCCACCAAAGACGAGACAAGTATTGGCAACACGGCTCGGTTTGTGAAGATTTCCGCGCGATTCAGGCGACGACCCTCGCCATCGGTGGCTGGGGGGACGCATACAAGAACACAGTGCCTTTGTTGGTTGAGCAACTGAAAGCCCCGGTCAAAGGGATCGTGGGGCCTTGGGTGCATAAATACCCTCATTTCGCGGTGCCCGAACCGCGGATAGGGTTCCTGCAGGAAGCTTTGCGGTGGTGGGATCACTGGCTGAAAGGTGTCGACACCGGCGTCGACACCGACCCGGATTATCGTGCCTATCTGATGGATGGCGTGCGGCCGCAGCGCTGGTACAACGAACGGCCGGGGCGTTGGATCGCCGAGGCTGATGGCGCCACGTCCCACCTGCCCAGCCTGACGCTGGGCTTGTCCGATGCCGGTTTGGGACAGAACGGCCCGCTGGATATTCGGGTGCGGTCCCCGCAAACCTGCGGCATGGAAGGCGGAGAGTATTGCGCCATCTGGCTGGGCCCCGACATGCCCGGAGATCAGCGCTCGGATGATGCACTTTCGGCCTGTTTCGACGGCGCACCGCTGGCTGAAGACATGGACATCGTGGGCGCGCCGCGCATCCGCCTGCGCCTGAGCGCCGACCGCCCGCAGGCACAGATTGCTGTCCGCCTGAACCATGTACACCCGGATGGGGCCTCGACACGCATTACCTATGGCGTGCTGAACCTGTCGCATCGCGACAGCCATGCGGAACCAACGCCGCTGACACCGGGCACCGTATATGACGTTGCGCTGAATCTGGATCACATTGCCTATCGCATACCCAAAGGGCACAGGCTGCGAGTCGCGATCTCCAGCGCGTATTGGCCGCTGATCTGGCCGTCGCCAGAACGTACCGAACTGCATCTGACGCAGGGTGACATTACAATACCCCGACGCCCATCCGGTGATGACGAATACACGTTTCCGCCGCCCGAGTCGGCCCCTCACCTGGGTCAGACATCCCTGCGTACGCCGAACAATTCGCGGCGGGTAGAAATGGACATGAACTCGGGCGAAACCCACCTGATCATCGAGGATGACTTTGGTCTGGTCACCAACGATGATCACGGCCTGACACATGGTGGAACCGCGTATGAACGCTGGACAATTCACCCGGACGATCCCCTCTCTGCCCGGGGATTTTGCAATTGGACACAAGAAGTCAGCCGGAACGGTATCGACCTGCGCACCGAAACCTCCTGCGAGATATGGGCGGATCAGAATTCCTTTTTCCTCAAGGCCCGCATGGATGCTTTTGAGGACGAAAAACTGGTATCGACTAAGCAACTGGAGGATACCGTACCTCGTGACCAAATGTGATGCGGGTCGCTCAAGTGTCAGACATTTGTTCTTGCCCGTCCGACCGAATTCCGCCTACTTTGACTCATGCGTCAATAAAAAGCCCAAAAGGGCAACAATCCAATCAACTGGGAGACCATAATGAACGAACAAATCACTCACATGACCAAACAGGTCACAGCTGGCAAGCTCACCCGTCGCGAATTCATGGGGAAAGCAGCGGCTTTGGGTGTTTCTGCGGCGATGGCCAGCACCATGTTTGCAGACGCCGCGCGTGCGGCCGGCCCGAAAAAGGGCGGCGATCTGAAGTTCGGCCTGCAGGGAGGCGAATCCACCAACTCGCTGGACCCGGCAACCTATGCAAGTTCGGTTCCGTTCCAGAACGGCAAGCAGTTTGGCGACCAACTGGTCGAGGTTGCGCCTGACGGTACGATCGAACCCCGACTGGCCGAAAGCGTCGAAGGCAGCGCGGATGCGAAGGTCTGGACCTTCAAGCTGCGTCAGGGCGTTGAATTCCACAACGGCAAGACCATGACCAGCGAAGACGTTCTGAAGACCATGCAGCGTCACTCGAACGAAGATTCGAAGTCCGGTGCCCTGGGCATCATGAAAGGCATCGAGTCGATGAAGGCCGATGGCGACAATTTTCAGGTTACTCTGGCTGAGCCAAACGCTGATCTTCCCTACCTGATGGCTGATTATCACCTGATCGTTCAGCCGGATGGCGGCATGGAAGATCCCGGCGCGGGTATCGGCACCGGCCCCTATCAGGTCGAAGTCAACGAACCCGGCGTCCGCCACGTATACAAGAAGTTCGCCAACCACTGGAACCCGGATTTCGGCAACTTTGACAGCGTCGAAGTGGTGGTCATCAACGACGCAACTGCTCGTACCGCTGCTCTGCAATCCGGTCAGGTGCACGCAATCAACCGGGTCGAGCCTAAAGTGGCTGATCTGCTGGGCCGCGCGCCCAACCTGACGGTGCATTCGACCGCCGGCCGTGGCCACTATGTGTTCATCATGCATTGCGACACAGCGCCGTTCGACAACAACGAACTGCGTCTGGCGTTGAAATATGCAATCAACCGTCAGGAACTGGTCGACAAGGTTCTGCGTGGTTACGGCACCGTGGGCAACGACATGCCGGTCAACGCGGCCTACCCGCTGTTTGACGGCTCGATCCCGCAGCGCGAATTCAGCATCGAAAAAGCAGCCGAGCACTACAAGAAGTCCGGCCACGATGGCTCGCCGATCATTCTGCGCGTCGCCGATGGTGCCTTCCCTGGTGCCGTGGATGCTGCAGCCCTGTTCCAGCAAACCGCTGCTCAGGCGGGTATCCCGCTGGAAATCAAGCGCGAGCCCAACGATGGCTACTGGTCCGAGGTCTGGAACGTTCAGCCCTTCTGTGCGTCCTACTGGGGCGGCCGTCCGGTGCAGGACCAGATGTACTCGACCGCTTATCTGTCGACCGCAGACTGGAACGACACTCGCTTCAAGGTTCCGGCATTCGACGAGATGCTGTTTGCGGCGCGTGCCGAGCTGGACAACGACAAGCGCAAGGACATCTACAGCCAGATGGGCATGATGGTCCGCGACGAGGGCGGCCTGATTTGCCCGATGTTCAACGACTTTGTCGAGGGCGTCAGCAATCAGCTGGAAGGTTGGGAAAGCGATCCAACCCAAGAGATGATGAACGGCAACATGTCCCGCAAGATGTGGTTCGCCTGATAGGAACCACGGATCATGCATCCTATCATCAAACTGGTTTCCCAGCGCCTTGCGCTGGGACTCCTGCTTCTCTTCGGTGCATCGGCTCTGATTTTCGGCCTCACCGAAGCCCTTCCAGGGGACGCGGCGCAAGCGGTCCTTGGCCAATCCGCAACCCCCGAGGCGCTGGCAAACCTGCGCGAGGAAATGGGCCTCAACCGCCCCGCTCTGACCCGCTATTTCGAATGGTTGGGCGGCATCTTACAAGGTGATCTGGGTCAGTCTCTGACAAACAAACTCGACATCGCTGAGAGCATCGGCAAACGGCTGGGGAACACGCTGTTCCTGGCTTGTGTTGCCGCCATCGTCTCTGTCCCGCTTGCTATTTTTCTGGGCCTTCTGGCCGTCCGGTATCGCAATCGCTGGCCGGATAAGCTGATCTCTGCCATCACCCTGACAACCGTTTCCATCCCCGAGTTCCTGATCGGCTACGTGGTGATCTACTTCGTCTCAGTGAAGCTGGGTTGGTTTTCTTCGCTTGCGATGATCAACGACTCGATGTCCTTCGGGGAAAAACTCAACGCGATTGCGCTGCCTGCTTTCGTGCTGACACTAGTGGTTCTGGCGCAGATGATGCGGATGACCCGCGCTGCAATCCTGAACCTGATGCAATCGGCCTATATCGAGACAGCAGAACTGAAGGGCCTGTCGAACTTTCAGGTTATTGCACGTCATGCCTTTCCCAACGCAATCTCCCCCATTGTCAACGTCGTGATGCTGAACCTGGCCTATCTGGTCGTGGGCGTCGTCGTTGTCGAGGTGGTTTTCGTTTATCCCGGCATGGGGCAATACTTGGTGGACTCGGTGACCAAACGTGACGTGCCGGTCGTTCTGGCCTGCGGTGTCGTCTTTGCCGCCGTCTATATCGGGCTGAACATGGTGGCCGATATTGTGTCCATCCTTGCCAACCCAAGACTGAGGCATCCGAAATGATGAAGAATATTCCTATTTCGGCCATGATCGGTCTGTTTTTCACCGGGCTGTACTTTTTCATTGCCTTCACCGCCCCGCTGATCGCCCCTTACGGTATGGCCGAAGTGGTCGGCGATGTTTGGGAACCGTCAAGCGCCGAGCACCTGCTGGGCACCGACAATATCGGTCGGGATTTGTTAACCCGCATGATCTATGGCGGTCGCACGACCATCTTTATCGCCGCAGCCGCAACGATCCTCAGCTTTGTCACCGGCACTTCTTTGGGCCTGCTGGCCGCCGTGCTGGGTGGGTGGGCCGACCAGGTCCTCAGCCGGACGGTTGACCTGGTCATGTCGATCCCAACGCTGATCCTGGCGCTGGTTATTCTGGCGATTGTTCCGGTGACGGTTCCGATCCTGATCCTGGTGATGGGCCTGCTGGACGCCACGCGCCCCTATCGCCTGTCGCGCTCCGTCGCTGTGGACATCAACGTGATGGATTATGTCGAGGCCGCCAAACTGCGTGGCGAAGGTCGGGGCTGGATCATCTTCCGGGAAATCCTGCCCAACGCCCTGTCGCCTCTGGTGGCTGAATTCGGGCTACGGTTCATCTTCATGGTTCTGTTTATCTCGACCCTGTCGTTCCTGGGCCTAGGCGTTCAGCCGCCGCTGGCCGACTGGGGCGGCATCGTGAAGGAAAACAAGGACGGCATCGTATATGGCATCGGCGCGGCGCTCTACCCTGCTGTGGCTATCGCAACGCTCGCCATCTCGGTCAACCTTGTGGCTGACTGGGTTCTGAACCGTACCACATCGCTGAAAGGAGGCCGGGGATGAGTGATACCCTTCTCAAGGTCCGTGGCCTCAAGATTGGCGCGACTGTCTATCCACCGGGCGAAAAGCCCCATGACATCGAGATTGTGCACGGGGTCGATTTCGACCTCGAACGCGGCAAGGTGCTGGGGCTGATCGGCGAATCCGGTGCCGGTAAATCGACCATCGGTCTGGCATCCATGGCCTATGGCCGCGGTGGTGTCGAACTGACCGGCGGAGAAGTCTGGGTCAACGGGCGCGACATTCTGAAATCTCCGCATAGCGATATTCGCAATCTGCGTGGTGGCGAGGTTGCCTATGTCTCGCAATCCGCCGCCGCGTCGTTCAACCCAGCCAAGAAGATCATGGATCAGGTTGTCGAAGCCGCGGTCGAGCATAAGAAGTTTTCACGCAAAGAATCCGAAGGCCGTGCGCGAGAACTTTTCGCCAAGCTGGGTCTGCCCGATCCGGACAATATTGGTGATCGTTATCCGCACCAGGTTTCGGGCGGTCAGCTGCAGCGTTGTATGACGGCGCTGGCGCTATGCCCCGAACCTGATCTTGTAGTCTTCGATGAACCCACCACGGCTCTGGACGTGACTACGCAGATCGATGTTCTGATGGCCATCAAGGAAGCCATCGCAGATACCGGCGTTGCCGCGCTCTACATTACCCACGACTTGGCGGTTGTGGCACAAGTGAGCGACGACATCATGGTTCTGCGGATGGGCAATACGGTCGAATACGGCAACACCGATCAGATCATCAACAACCCACAGGAAGATTACACCAAGGCCTTGGTCTCGGTGCGGTCCATCGAGCACGAAGAAAAGAAGCCCACACCCGAACCGGTTCTGAGCGTTGACGGGATCACCGCGCGCTACAAGGGTCTGAACTTCGACGTGCTGCACAACGTCAATGTCGAGCTTCATCCAGGGCAGACACTGGCGGTTGTGGGCGAATCCGGCTCGGGCAAGTCGACGCTGGCCCGTGTGATCACCGGCCTGCTGCCTCCGCGGGATGGTGAGATCACCTTTAACGGACGCAAGCTGAGTTCCGATTTGAAAGGGCGTTCCCGCGAAGACGTGCGCGAGCTGCAGATGATCTATCAAATGGCGGACACAGCGATGAACCCGCGTCAGACCGTTGGCACGATCATCGGTCGTCCGTTGGAGTTTTACTTCAACATGCGCGGCGCGGAGAAGCGCAAGCGGATCATCGAACTGTTGGATGAGATCGAATTGGGCGAGAAGTTCATTGATCGCTATCCGGCAGAACTGTCAGGTGGTCAGAAACAGCGTGTCTGTATCGCGCGGTCACTGGCGGCCAAACCCAAGATGATCATCTGTGATGAGGTCACCTCGGCGCTTGATCCGCTGGTGGCGGACGGCATCCTGAAGCTGCTGCTGGACCTGCAAAAGATCGAGGATGTGGCATACCTGTTCATCACCCACGACCTTGCAACGGTGCGCGCGATCAGCGACAGCATCGCAGTGATGTATCAGGGTCGTGTGGTTCGCTATGGGTCGAAAAGCGAGGTGCTGAGTCCGCCGTTCGACGACTATACCGACCTGCTGCTCAGCTCGGTCCCCGAGATGCATCTGGGCTGGCTGGAAGAGGTCGTCGCCCACCGCAAAATGGAAAGTGCCGGGAACTGATCCCTGCCCTTTCCGTGACAGTTCGGTAAAAAAAGAAATCCCGGCACCTTATTAAAAAACAGGTGTCGGGATTTTGCTATTGGGGGCGCGAACGGGCAGGCCTCTGATCGCGAATCCCTTAGGGTCGCCTGAAAAATCTAGTCAAAAGGCCAACGACATGGACCGCAAACTACTCCTTATTATCCTGGACGGTGTTCCGTGGCGCAATTTCCGACGGTTGTTCGGCAATCTTGAAGGCTGGGTCGACAATGGAGAGGCGCGGGTCTGGAAACTGCGCGCTGTGCTGCCGTCGACGTCGGCCAGTTGCTACGCCTCGATTCACACCGGCGTCACTCCGCAGGAACACGGATGCACCGGCAATGGCAACGTCTTCCGCCTGAGCCACAAGGACGTTTTCAGCCAAGTTCGCGAGGCTGGTGGCGTAACCGGAGCAGTGACCCACAGCTATTGGTCACAATTCTTCAACCGCCACCCGTTCGATTACGTCCGCGACATCGAATATGATGAGCCTGAGAGTAAAACGATCAACCACGGTCGCTTTCACACCATGACCGGCTACGGCAAAGCCAATCAGATGACGCCGTCTGATGTAGACCTTTACGCCACTCTGACCAATCTCTGCCTGCGTCACGGGCTGGACTACGGCCTGCTGCATGCTTGTACATTGGATAGTATGGGGCACCGTTTCTACCACGACTGCGAAGAGATGGACCATGCCTGCTTCGTCGCAGACGAGATGCTGGCCCCCTTCATCCCGCGTTGGCGGCAACTGGGCTATGAGGTCGTCGTGACCGCCGATCATGGTCAGGACGAACGTGGCCATCATGGAGGGCGCAGCCCGTTGCAGCAGGAAACGGCGTTGTATTATTTCGGGGATGCCAAAGGCCCCGATGCTGACACCGTGATCGACCAGCTACAGCTGGCACCGACGATCCTGAATCGCATCGGCGCACCGATTGCCGAAACGATGAAGGCTGCGCCATTCCTGAAATAAGCGATCAGTCGTAGGGCCAAACCTCTTGGCCCAATGCTTCGATGGCGATTGATATCCGCTCAAAACTGTCTGCGGCGCGTTTCACCGAGGTGCGCGCCCGCAGATAACCGTGCACGAGGCCGGGTTCGTTGATCCATTGCGCTTGCCCTCCAGCTGCTGTGATCTGCTCGCAATAGATCGGCCCGTCATCACGTAACGGATCACAATCCGCCGTCACAACAATGGTCGGTGGCAAGTTCGAGAAATTGGTATCGCACAAGGGCGCAAAGGTCGGGTCATTGTGCGGAACCGTGCCGCCACAGCGTATCTTCTCGTAGAACTTGATTTCCTCAAGCGTCAATAGCGGGGCGTGCGCGTGTTCGATGTAAGACCCCGCCGATGTATCTCCGCCCAGTCCGGGGTAAATCAGAACCTGGCCCAGCACATGCTCAAGCCGCCCGCGGCCATAATGTGCAACCGCTGCCGCGAGATTGCCCCCCGCGCTGTCTCCAGCCAGAACCAGAGGGTCTTCGAATTCCGTGACCACCCAGTTGGCAGCGGTCCAGCTATCCTCAAACTGTGCCGGATGCACATGCTCGGGGCAGAGGCGGTAGTCGACGGCAACAACCCGATAACCGGTCTGCATGCAAATCTCGGCGCAGACGTCGTCGTGGCTGTCCAGCCCACCGACAACAAAACCGCCGCCATGAAAATAGACGACGGTTCGTGTTGGATCTCCGGCGGTATAAACCCGGACAGGCACGCCATCGGCGGACCCGTCCTGTATATCCAGACCCGGAGGCCGGGGTTGGCGAAATTCCTGACACATTTCGTTATAGACGCGGCGCTGATCTTCGATTGTTAGATCAACCGCGTTGTCAGGATAGCTTTCAGCCGTTCGCCTTATGAACGCCCAGGTTTCTTCATCGATCAGACGTTCATAATCCATTGTCCCTCCGCGGTCAGGTAGCCCATTCCCATGGCCGGGTGAATGATCCCAGCACTTTCCCGACATCGTCGTCCGAGGAGCCGTTGGCGTCAAGCTGCGCGACAAGCCCGCGCTTCTTGTCGTCGATCACCGAGACAACGCGCGCATCCAATTCGGCTTTTTCCAGCGCGCCGTTATAGATGCGGGTGATTGCCTGTTTGCGAAGCTCGGGCTTGAACACTTTACCCACGGCGGTTTTCGGCAGTTCGTCCAGAATGGTCATGTGCTTGGGCTGCGCCGCACGCTCATGGACATGCACGCTGCAATACTCCATCAGCTCTTTCTCGGTCACGCTGGCCCCGTCGACCAGCTCGACAAAAGCACAGGGCACTTCGCCGGAATAGGCGTCGGGCTGACCGATGGCCCCGGCAAAGGCGACGGCGTCGTGACCCAGCAAGGCCTCTTCGATCTCAGCCGGGTCGATGTTGTGTCCGCCACGGATGATCAGGTCCTTGGCACGACCCGTAATCCACAGATAGCCATCCTCGTCAAACCGGCCCAGATCACCGGTGCGCAGGTATTTGTCGAAATGATAGAGGTCCACATTCTTATCGACCTCGGTATAGGTGTTGCCCGCATAGACACCGGGGTTCGAAATACAGATCTCGCCAATCTCATCCGAACCGCATTCCTTGGGGCCGTCCGGCCCGTTCTGTAGGATTTTGACATCCGTATAGGGGAACGGAATCCCGATCGAGCCGATTTTCTTTTCCCCATCCACCGGGTTGCATGACACCAAACAGGTTGCCTCGGTCAGACCGTAGCCTTCGACAATGGTCACGCCTGTGGCTTCTTCAAAGCGGCGGAACAGCTCAACCGGCAGCGGAGCTGAGCCAGAAAACGCTGTTTTCACGGTTGAGATATCTGCATCCACCGGGCGCTGCATCTTGGCGGCAATAGCTGTGGGTACGGTGATGATGAAAGACACTTTCCAGCGTTCGATCAGCTTCCAGAAATTATCGAACACGCCGTCGCCGCGATACCCGGCAGGTGTTGGGAAGATCACATGCGCGCCCGACGACACCGCCGCCATCACGATCACATGGACGGCAAACACGTGGAACATGGGCAGCGGGCACATGATGACGTCTTCGTCCGAGAACAGCAGCGTGCTGCCCAGCCAGCCGTTATAGATCAGGCCCGAATACTTGTGCTGCGCCACTTTGGGCATACCCGTGGTGCCGCCGGTATGGAAGTAACAGGCAACACGGTCTTCCTTGCTGTCTTCGAAGGTCAGCGTCGTGGGTTGCTTGGCCAGTTCCTGATTGAAATTCTTGTAATCCGCATGGGCCAGATGTTCCTTGTCGCCCATCTTGGGGCGCAGGAAAGGCACCAGCCAGGATTTCGGCGGCGTCAGATACCGGTTGAGGTCAATCTCAAGAATGGTGTTGACCTTGGGCGCGTGTCGCACCGCCTCTTCGACCTTTTGCGCCACGTCGGTCTTGGGGAACGATTTCAGCGTCACTACCACCTTGGCGCCGGTCTCGCGCAGGATCGCGGCGATCTGTTCGGGTTCCAGTAGCGGGTTAATCGGGTTGACGATCCCGGCAACCGCGCCGCCCATCATGGTGATCAGCGTCTCGTTACAATTGGGCAGCACGTAGGCGACCACGTCCTTTTCGCCCACACCCAGCGATCGGAACAGATTGGCGGCCTGGTTGACCTTGCCCAGCAGCTCGGACCATGTCAGCGTCTCGGCCTTGTCGGTCGGGCCGGACAAAAGCTGAAAACTGATCGCATTGCTGTTGGGGAACTTGTCTGCCGTGCGCGACAGCAACTGGTGGAAAGTGACCGGAACATCGCGGTCCTCCCACGACATTTCCTGCTCCATCCTCGCCTTGTCTTCCAAACCCACAAAGGCCATGTGGTTCCTCCCCTATCTCTCCCGTGTCCCGCACGGGTTTTGTATCCACGCCAAGATGGAAGCAAAACCGCGCAGGTTCAAGAAAGGCCTTAGCTGTGAAGGCAGCAAAGAGGTAGAATGACGCTGCGGACTTAGCCGTTTTGCCCCTGCGTCACTTTATTCGGCGGCCATTCCGTCGGTGAATTGCAGGCGCGCCAGTCGGGCATAGAGCCCATCCTGCGCCACCAGATCGTCATGAGTACCCTGTGCCACGATCTGGCCTGCTTCCATCACCACGATCCGGTCGGCCTTTTTCACCGTCGCCAGTCGGTGTGCAACGATCAGCGTCGTGCGGCCCGCTCGCATTTGATCCACGGCCCCCTGAACGGCACGTTCGCTTTCCGCATCCAGCGCCGAGGTTGCCTCATCCAGCAGTAGAACCGGCGCGTCGCGCAGGATCGCGCGGGCGATGGCAATGCGCTGTTTCTGCCCGCCCGACAGCATCACGCCGCGCTCACCGACGAAACTGTCATAGCCCTCGGGCAGAGCCGAGATGAAATCATGCGCAGCCGCGGCGCGGGCGGCGGCCTCGACCTCGGCATCCGAGGCGTCCAGACGGCCAAAGCGAATGTTCTCGCGGGCTGAGGTGGCAAAGATGATCGGGTCCTGCGGCACCAGCGCCATATAGCGGCGGAAGTCGGCCCGGTCGATGTCTCGCAAATCGACGCCATCCAGCCTGACCTGCCCCGAGGCCGGGTCATAGAACCGCTGAATCATCTGGATGACGGTTGTCTTACCCGCCCCGGAGGGGCCAACAAACGCCACAGTCTCACCCGGGTTGACCTGAAGCGTGAGATGCTCAAGCGCCACTACATCGGGGCGCGAAGGATAGCGGAAGGTCACATCGTCAAAGCGAATCTCGCCACGAACCGGCGCCGGCAGCGCGGTCGGGTTGGCCGGGTCGTTGACCGTGTCCTGCGTGTTCAGCAGCTCGACTAAACGCTCGGTCGCACCGGCGGCGCGCTGCAACTCGCTCCAGATTTCCGACAGAGCTGCGACGGACCCCGCCATGATGATCGAGTAGATCACGAACTGGATCAGCACACCTTCGGTCATTACGCCGTTGCGGACGTCATTCGCACCCATCCACAGCACGCCGACGATCCCGGTAAACACCAGAAAAATTACGATGACCGTCAGAACCGCGCGGGTCTGAATCCGGCGCAGCGAGACAGTATAAGAGGTCTCTGTCATGTCATCGAACTGCTTGCGGCTGGCCTGCTCGTGGGTGAATGCCTGCACCGTTTGCACCGCGCTCAGTGCCTCGCCCGCGTTACCGGACGACGCCGCGATCCAGTCCTGATTCTCGCGGCTGATCACACGCAGACGCCGCCCCAGCAGCAGAATCGGCACCACCACGATCGGGATCAGCAACATCACCATGCCGGTCAGCTTAGCCGAAGTCAGCAACATCAACACCAGACCACCCAGAAACAACAGCACGTTCCGCAGCGCGATAGAGACGGACGAGCCCAACACAGACTGGATCAGCGTCGTGTCCGTTGTGATCCGACTCAGGACCTCGCCTGTCATGATGCGTTCGTAAAACTCGGGGCTCATGCCGATGACGCGATCGAACACCGCTTTGCGGATATCGGCCACCACGCGTTCACCAAGCCGGGTCACCAGCGCATAGCGCAAGCCGGTTCCAAGGGCCAAAACGGCGGCAATGCCCAGCGCTGCCAGAAAGTACCAATCCAGCAGCTCGCCATCTTCGATACGGAAATTATCGACAACGCGGCGCACCGCCAGCGGTAGTGTCAGGGTCATGCTGGCGGTCAACACCAGCGCCAGCGTCGCACCGATCATCAACAACCGGTATGGCCGCATGAACGGCCAGAGTGACGCCAGAACGCCAATCTTCTTGGAGCCCGCGCGCTCTTCGCTGGCACCCGGAGCGGATTGTTGTGCTGGACTGGCTGAGGCTCTTCTTGCCATGCTTGGCCCTTAACTCATGTTCGCGTTCGTTTGCCCGCTTCTTGGCGGCAGCGCACCGCCGGGTCAAGCTGCGCATCGCGAATTGGTCCCTTCTCAGGGCCATTTGACGCAGAATTCTGGGGCTGACTTGGAGCGGGCGGCGGGAATCGAACCCGCTTCATCAGCTTGGAAGGCTGAGGTAATAGCCAGTATACGACGCCCGCTCAGCGCAGGTCGGTTTAAGCGATGCATCTGACGCCGTCAAGCGCCGTTCGACGGCGGATTCCAATTTCTGCGCAAAGCCTCGACGAGCCGTGAATAGTAGCCCCGCTACGCCTTCGCCGGAAGCCAGTCATGTGTGTCGAGACCAGAGGAACTCCGGATCATCGACGCATATTGTAATGGCTGCGCAGCCGTTTGAGCAATCAATGACGCCGGATAGGTGGTTGCGGCGGCCAGCGCTTCCTGCAGTGGCACCCCCACCTGAGAAACAAGATGCGGATGGCCGAAGTCGGGTCCAGATCGGCCAGTGTTCCGTCCTTAAGCGTCAGCTGCCCATCTGTTCGCGCAATCCGACGGCCTTCAAGTTCGAACGCATTCTGATCCGTGCCCGCAAAAGCCATCGCGTCGCTGACCAGAAAGATTTGACTTGGAGCGGTTTTGGCGGCCCACGCGGCGCATCACCTCTGGGTGAACATGGATACCATCGGCGATCAGACCTAGGCGATGACGCTGGCCGATAAGTTCGTCGTACTGCTAGACGGGCGGGTGGCACAGATCGGCACCCGATGAAGTTGTACAACAACCTCTCCAACCGGTTTGTTGCCGAATTTCCAAAACCTTCGTCGATGAACTTCTTGCCCGAATTGTTGCTGATGAGTTGAATACCATCTACATCCGACCCGAAGACTTGTTCCAGCTTAGTGATGGCCCGTTGGCTATTTGCGTCAGTCATGTCGAGAAACTGGCCAGAGACACAAACGTCATCACCAGGGTGCGGGACCATACAGAAACGGCACGGCGGTTCGGTCAACTGGCGATCGCGGAAGATCAGGAGCTGAGATTCACCTTTTCGGCCGACAAGGCCAATCGATTCGACCCGACAGTTCAACGACTGCGCTGAGAAGCGACTACGCACAAAGGTGATCTTTGTCCGATGTCTCACCCGCCACGCAGCCGGTGTAGGTATTGGCTTGTTTTACGCACCTGAAAGAAGCTCTTTTCCGATGACCCAAGCAGTGTCCTTAATAGTGCTGTCAACAACCTGTCACAAAGAAGCTCTACATCCGATTCAACACTTTTCATTCGACCGCCAGGAGCCATCCATGAACAACGTTGACCCCACCACTTTGTCTGCCGACGACTGGGACGAGCTGCACTTTCCCCGCCCCGAAGAAAACGACTTTGACCACGTTGTTGAACACGCCATATCGCGGCGTGGTTTTCTGGGCGGCGTGTTGGCCTTTGGCTCGGGTGCAGCGGCCATGGGGGCGGGCCTGATGGGGTCCAGTTCGGTGCAGGCGCAAACTGCATCGCGCTTTGCGTTCACTCCGATTGCAGCGCAAACCGACGGCACAGTGCACGTCCCGGAAGGGTACGAATGGAAAATGCTGATGCGTTGGGGCGATCCGTTGTTTTCCGACGCCGACGGTTATGACCTGACAGACGGTGGTGCGGTCGAGAAATCGGACCGCGTGTTTGGTGAAAACACCGACGGGATGGAGACCTTCACGTTCCAAGGTCACGAGTTGATCGCGATTAACCACGAATACCCGAACCGCAAGATCAATCTGCCCGCCGCGAATGAAGGCGTGCCTGCCAATGCCGATGATGTTCTGAAGCTGCAGAACATCCAGGGCGTCACCGTGATGGAAATCACCGAAGGCCCCGACGGCTGGTCGGTTGTCAAGGACAGCCCCTTCAATCGTCGCATCCACCATAACACGCCCATGAGGATCGTTGGCCCGGCGGCCGGCCACGACCTGCTGAAGACCGAGTCCGATCCGACCGGCACCACCTCGCTGGGCACTATGAACAACTGTGGCGCGGGCAAGACCCCATGGGGCACCTACCTGACCTGCGAAGAGAACTTTAACGGCTATTTCGGCTCGTCCTATAAAAACGCCAGCTATGACCAGAAGGTCGCGGATGGCATGACCCGGTATGGTATCAAGGCCGAAAGCTGGAACGGGTACGAGTTCTTTGATCCGCGTTTCGACACCTCAAAAAACCCGAATGAGCCGCACCGCGCCGGCTGGATCGTAGAAATTGATCCGACCAAACCGGACAGCACACCGGTCAAGCACACAGGACTGGGCCGCTTCAAGCACGAAAACGCCGAGGTGACACTGGCTGCCGATGGCCGCGTGGTCGTCTATATGGGCGACGATGAGCGCGGTGAATACCTGTACAAGTTCGTCTCGAACGGCACTTTCCAGCCGGGTGGCGAGACCGAGAACCTTCTGAACGATGGCACGCTTTACGTTGCCAAGTTCAACGATGACGCGACCGGTGCATGGCTGCCCCTGACACCGGGATCAACCGGTATGGAAGAGGCAGAGATCGCGATCTTTACCCGAATGGCCGCATCCAAGGCCGGCGGCACTACCATGGATCGTCCGGAATGGGTCGCCTCCAGCCCGGTCGCGGTCGAGGCCTACTGCTGCCTGACCAACAACAAGAACCGGGGCGTCAAGCCGAATGCCGGTGGTGACGATACCTCGGTCAACGGACCCAACCCACGCGAGGCCAACAAATACGGTCAGATCGTGCGCTGGCGCCCGGCGAATGACGACCACGCCGCCGAAACCTTTGACTGGGACCTGTATGTCATGGCCGGCAATCCAAAAGTGCATTCCGACGATCGCGCCGGTTCGCAAAACGTGAACGAGGGCAACCTTTTCAACTCGCCCGATGGCATGGCCATCGACTCGACCGGCCTGGTCTGGATCCAGACTGACGGCAATGACGACGACGAGGATGACTTTGCAGGTCACGGCAACAACCAGATGTTGGTTGGTGACCCGGTAACCGGTGAGATCGCGCGCTTCATGACTGGCCCGAATGGCTGTGAGGTCACAGGTCTGGCGTGGTCCAGCGATCTACGTACCATGTTCGTCGGCATTCAGCACCCGGGCAGCAACTGGCCCGATGGCGGTACGCCGCGGTCCTCGGTGATCGCGATCAAGCGCGCAGACAATAGTCTGGTTGGCTAAGCTGCACAAAAACGCCCCCGGCCTTGCGGTTCGGGGGCGTTTTTTTCAAATATCCTGACCCGGCGGCTCCAGTGGCCCGCCCGGCCCTAAAAGATGGCGTTCCGACAACCACGGGTTCAGTTGCAGCGCATTATTCAAAGTCTCTCGCGCTTCGTCCAATCTTTGAAGTCCCATCAAGGTCAACGCGCGCCCGCTGATCGCGGCCACATGGTTCGGCGATAGCTCGATGGCTTTGTCCAAATCGGGCAAGGCGGCGGCGAAATCCTGACCCAGGTAATACGCAAAGGCGCGCTGGTTATACCCTTCGGCATAGGATGGGCAGTAGGCGATCAGCTTGTCGAAATCCTCGATCGCACCCCGCAAGTCCGAAGCCCTGAGACGCGCCATTCCCCGGTCCAGCAACCGTTGTGAACTCGCGTCAGGCGCGTCCGCCCAGAACTCCCACAACTGGCTCGATAGGGTTCGGGCGGCCTGCTCGGTCTCGGCCTTCTGGATTTGCGAGATAACTCCGCTGACACCCGCGCTGTGATCTGGCGCAGCCGGGCATTCTCCGGCCTGCGATGGTGTAGAAACGGTCGACAGGATCAAAGCGAAAGCAATCTGTTTCATGATCCAATGGTGGTATCACCGAAGCTTTCGTCAACCCATCCCGTCAATGGCGCCTGATACACCGGTCTCTTTCACCGCCTCCATGGCCACGAAAGTAGAGGTATTGGCCACATGCGGCAAAGAGGAGATTTTCTCGGCCAGCACGGCGCGATATTCCGACATCGAACCGGTTCGGATTTTCAGCAGATAATCAAAATTCGACGCGATCATATGGGCTTGCTCGATCTCAGCGACCCTGCGCACCGCCGCGTTGAACTCAGCCAATGCCTTCTCGCGCGTGTCGGTCAGACGCACCTCGACAAAGGCGACATGGTCAAGCCCAAGACGGATCGGATCCAGCAGAGCCCGGTATCCGGTGATGATCCCTTCGGCCTCAAGCCTTTTCACACGAGCTTGTGTCGGGGATTTCGACAACCCGATGCGTCGCGCCAGATCGGCGACCGAGATACGCCCGTCCTCGGCCAGAATCGTCAGGATCGCCCGGTCAAACCGGTCCAGATCGGGGCGGTTCATTTGCATCGAAACCTCACAAAAATTCAGTCCATTCGCCTCTCGCAGCCCAAAATTAAGGCAATCTTCCCGCAAAATCGATCCTATATTTAACAAAAGCCCGGAGGATACATGACACACAGCCTGCTCACCCATATCGATGGCCAGACCTATGCCGATCAGTCCGAAATTCTGGATGCCCTGATCGCACAGTCGGAACTGAGCGAACCCGACCGTGCTGCGATTTGCGCGACGGCAGCGCAGTTGGTGCGCGATATCCGGTCCAGCACCTCACCGGGTATGATGGAGGTGTTTCTGGCCGAATATGGCCTGTCCACCGATGAAGGCGTCGCGCTGATGTGTCTGGCCGAGGCGCTGCTGCGGGTCCCGGATGCCGACACGATTGACGCGCTGATCGAGGACAAGATCGCGCCGTCGGATTGGGGGAAGCATCTGGGTCAATCCTCATCGTCGCTGGTGAACGCATCGACCTGGGCACTGATGCTGACGGGCAAGGTACTGGATGAAGGCAGGGCCTCACCGGTAGGTGCTCTTCGTGGGGCGATCAAACGGCTGGGTGAGCCGGTGATCCGCACCGCCGTGGGCCGTGCGATGAAAGAGATGGGCCGCCAGTTCGTGTTGGGCGAGACGATCCAATCCGCCATGGACCGCGCCAGCGCTATGGAAGCCAAGGGCTACACCTATTCCTACGACATGCTGGGCGAAGCCGCACGCACCGAGGCCGACGCCGCCCGCTATCACCTGTCTTACTCGCGCGCGATTGCCGCCATTGCAGATGCCTGCACCCATGATGACATCCGCGCCAATCCCGGAATTTCAGTAAAGCTTTCGGCACTGCACCCACGCTATGAACTCGCGCAGGAGCAGCGCGTGATGGACGAGCTTGTGCCCCGCCTGCGCGCGCTCTGCCTGTTGGCCAAAGCGGCCGGAATGGGCTTGAACGTCGACGCCGAGGAAGCCGACCGTCTGTCGCTGTCCCTGCAGGTAATCGAAGAGGTGATGGCCGAGCCCGCCCTCGCCGGATGGGACGGGTTCGGGATCGTGGTGCAGGCCTACGGCCCGCGCGCTGGAATCGTACTGGATACGCTCTATGACATGGCGGAACGCCATGACCGCAAGTTGATGGTGCGGCTGGTCAAGGGTGCCTATTGGGACACTGAGATCAAGCGCGCGCAGGTCGAAGGCGTCGACGGCTTCCCAGTATTCACGCGTAAGGCTGCGACCGATATTTCCTACATCGCCAATGCCCGCAAGTTGTTGGGAATGACCAACCGAATCTACCCGCAATTCGCCACCCACAACGCTCACACAGTCAGCGCGATCCTGCATATGGCCGATGATCAGCCGTTCGAGTTTCAGCGCCTGCACGGGATGGGTGAAACCCTGCACCAGATCGTAAAGGACCAAAGCAACACGCGCTGCCGGATCTATGCGCCCGTCGGCGCACACCGTGACCTTCTGGCCTATCTTGTGCGGCGCCTGCTGGAAAACGGTGCGAACTCGTCTTTCGTGAACCAGATCGTGGATGAGGCCGTGCCGCCGGAAGAGGTTGCCTCTGATCCGTTCGTCACCATTCAGGAACCGAAATCCCCCCTGCCAACCGGTCCCGAGCTGTTTCAACCGGAACGGCCGAACTCGAAAGGGTTCGACCTGCAGCACACGCCGACACTCGACCGAATTGACGCGGCCCGGGACGAATTCCGGGCACATCACTGGTACGCGCAGCCATTGCTAAAGGGGGACGCGCACCCCGAACAAGACCAGCCTGTTACCAACCCGGCAAACCCACAAGACCGGCCCGGCGCCGTCGCTGCGGCCAGCGCACAAGATGTCGAACTGGCGCTGGCCTCGGCCGGCCTGTGGCAGGTTCCTGCCGCAGATCGCGCACGCGTCCTGAACGCCGCCGCTGATCTTTACGAGGCACACTACGGCGAGCTTTTCGCCCTGCTGGCCCGCGAGGCAGGCAAGTCTGTTCCCGACGCGGTGGCCGAACTCCGCGAGGCTGTGGATTTCCTTCGGTACTATGCGGCCAACATCCCGCAGGCCGAACCGGCGGGAACGTTCACGTGTATCAGCCCATGGAACTTTCCTTTGGCGATTTTCACCGGCCAGATTTCCGCCGCATTGGCTACTGGCAACGCCGTTCTGGCCAAACCCGCGCCGCAGACCCCGCTGATCGCACACCGGGCCGTGCAACTGCTGCACGAAGCTGGGGTACCACGCGACGTGCTGCAATTGCTGCCGGGTGGACCATCGGTTGGTGCTGCGTTGACGTCTGACCCGCGCGTGTCAGGCGTGGCGTTTACCGGCTCGACCGCGACGGCGATGAAAATCCGCGCGGCCATGGCGGACAACCTGCGTCCCGGAACGCCCTTGATCGCCGAGACCGGTGGGTTGAATGCGATGATCGTGGACAGCACTGCCCTGCCTGAACAGGCCGTAGAGTCCATCATCGAAAGCGCATTTCAGTCAGCGGGGCAAAGGTGTTCGGCCCTGCGTTGCCTTTACGTGCAAGAAGACATCGCCAACGACCTGCTAACCATGCTGACCGGTGCGATGGAGGCGTTGCAGGTCGGTGACCCATGGATGCTGACCACGGATTGCGGCCCGGTCATTGATCAGGACGCACTGCAGGGAATCACGGATCACATCGCACAGGCCCGCGCAGAAGGGCGGGTTCTGAAGGAACTGGCAACGCCGCCCGAGGGTACCTTCATCGCCCCTACCCTGATCGAACTCTCCGGAATTGCCGCACTGGAGCGCGAGGTCTTTGGCCCGGTGCTGCATGTAGCGCGGTTCAAGGCGTCCGAGATCAATCAGGTCATCGCCGATATCAATGCAACTGGCTATGGGCTGACCTTTGGCCTGCACACCCGCATCGACGACCGTGTGCAGTATATCACCGAGGCCGTCCACGCGGGCAACATCTATGTCAACCGCAACCAGATCGGGGCCATCGTCGGTTCTCAGCCTTTTGGCGGCGAAGGGTTGTCGGGCACCGGCCCCAAGGCGGGTGGACCGAACTACATGGCCCGTTTCTGCGCGCCGGATCGGCAGGACAGCACGGCGCAATGGGACAGTACCATGGGTGATCTACCCGCCCCGCAGGGCCAACCCGTCGCCATCCGCACACAGTCCCTGCCCGGCCCGACAGGCGAATCCAACCGGCTGAGCGAAACCCCTCGTGCACCGCTGCTGTGCATGGGGCCGGGACCGGACGCCGCGCAGGCGCAAGCCAAAGCTGTTAAAGCTCTGGGTGGCACGGCCATCCAAGCAAATGGCATGATGGACCTGCACCGGCTGGAGAACGCCACCGGGTTTTCAGGCGTACTCTGGTGGGGCGACGAAGACACAGCGCGTGAAATCGATCGTCACCTGGCCCGCCGCAACGGTCCCATCCTGCCGCTGATCCCGGGGCACCCTGACCGCGCGCGCATACTGGGCGAGCGCCACGTCTGCGTCGATACTACCGCCGCAGGCGGTAACGCCGCCCTGTTGGGAGGTGCGGCGTAACCGTACCTTGACGCTGGGCTGCCAAAAGCCCAGCGTCGCCGCATGTTTCCGATCCGTGACCATAACCCCTCGGGGCGTACGCCATATGTCGTCTATCTTCTGATGGCGGCCAATATCCTAGTTTTTCTCAGCTATGTGGGAATCATGGGTAATGAGAGGCTGATCAGTCGGCTCTATTTCGATTACGCAGTCATCCCGGCACGGATCACCGACGGGTTTGCGCTGGAAACGCTCGTGACCTCGATGTTCCTGCACGGCGGCTGGATGCATCTGGCGGGCAATATGCTGTTTCTGTGGATTTTCGGCGACAACCTCGAAGACGAGATGGGCCACCTGCCCTTTTTACTGTTCTATCTGGTCGCCGGGGTAGGTGCAGGGTTTATCCACGTCATCACCGCGCCGGACTCGGTGGTGCCGACGATTGGCGCGTCAGGCGCTATCGCCGGAGTGATGGGGGGCTATCTTCTGTTGTTCCCGAAGGCCCGCGTGGACGTCCTGTTGATCCTGATCGTCTATTTCCGGGTCTTCACAATTCCGGCCTTTATCATGCTGGGCATCTGGCTGGGCATCCAGTTCATTGGCAGTTTCGCCAGCAACCCGGACGAAGGCGGCGTCGCCTATTGGGCGCATACCGGCGGCTTCCTTGTTGGCCTGATCCTGTGCATCCCCCTTTGGTTGAAACGCGGTGGGCCAACATACTGGAGCCGTACCCACGGCCACCCACCCCACCCCGAGCACAATTACAAACTGTCGAAATCCCATATTCCGCGGATACCACGAAAATAAAGGTCATCCCTTCGCCTGATCCGGAATCCGGCCACCGCTGAGGTACGTGATTTCCTGCGCAGCATCTTTCACCAAAGCGCCGAATTCCAGTGCCCTGTCCCCGTGAAAACGGACAGACCGGCCAGAAACGGAAATCCCGGCGCAGGGTCTCCGGCCCCGGCCATAGTAGATGGCGGCTCTGATACAGGGCATGCCTTCGTCCTATTCCTCGTGGCCATACGACCATCTCCAGCCACGGGTCTTGCCCAAATCTACCGTCAGGTACAGGTCTCCCGTCAGCCTGCGGTCTATAAATCGCTCGGGCTTCACTGGACTGACGATCTTACTGGCCGCATACGGGTTCATCGCAGCCATTATCGCCTTACCCGGCTCAACGAACATCCCGGACCGGCTGCAAGTGGCGATGAAAGCTCAGACACAGGATCACCACGCGCTGGATATTGTTGGGACATTCTCAACGGCGCTAGAGGGCAGCAAAAACCGTGTTTGAAACAACTACGGGTCTGGTAATCCCCTTCCCCGCCAGCGGAACGGGAGGGTGGAAGGACACTCAGCCCCAAGTATGAGGTTCTGATGGCGCGGTATGCGATGTTCAGCCATCGCTGGATCAACCTGTGCCAGTGTCAAGGTCTGGACATGCCGATCATCGAGTGCCCCTGGGGCAGCGGAGCACCGGCGGAGAAGTTTGCCGATGCTCTGACAGCAAACACGGACCTTGTGATCAAGGCAGTCCTAGTCCCCCATAACGAAACAGTCCCGTGAGTGCACTCGGACATGGCAGCGGAGCGCAGGCGAAGGATGCCAGTGTCCAACCTGCGATTCTGTTCGTCGATTGCGTCAACTCGCTGGCCTCAATGCCGTTCGACTTTGATGACTGGGGCATCGATATCGCGGTACCGGCATCGCAAAAGGGCTGCCTTCTGGCGACAGGTTTGCGATCCTCTGCGTCAACCCTAAGGGCTTTAGCAGCAATACCCGGCCGATATGACTTCAACGCCGATACCGTCAGTTGTGGCATCGGGCGGAGCGAGATGAATAGCAAGGCCTTCCGCATCAGCGATCTGGGCGGCCTGACGGACGTTATGGTGCTTTCGGGGCTGGCCACGACCGAGATTGCGACGGCCGATCTGAACCATCCTATCGAACTGGGCAGCGGCGCTGAAGAAATTCCGCACTGGCAGCTCCACCCTTATGCAATCAGCGGCTTGAGGAGGAGATTGACGTAGGAGACGCCAACCACAGCCGATCGCGCGACCTTCGCCTGAATTCTCGAGGCGTATGAGCGGTTCAAACCCCATGTCAACCGCACAGCCGAACTGCGGGTCGACTATTTGGACGAGTTAACCGGCGCGCAGCTGTTCATCAAACGCGAGAACTATCAGGAAGCTGGGGCCTTCAATGAACGGTCTCATCATACTGGTTCAATTTGGGTTTTGTTCATGATTGGCCTCAGTCCCATCGGGATAGGGGGGCCAGAGGCTGGTGGGCGTTAGCCAAATGCACTGTGCGGTTTTTCTTATTGTAGTGTTTCCTCGATTGATCGATCAGAAATTGAGCCTCGCGCAATCTGTTGAAGATCTCGCAATACCCGTTCTCCCAAAGTGCCCCTGGATTAAAATAGGCGGTCTTTGCGCCGACGGCGGCGATCTAACTACGAACAGCCTGTGCAACAAACACAAGGCCATTATCCGATCGGGTGAAGGCGGGAGCGCCTCGCAGGATGAACAGGTCCGATAGAACATCAATTACATCTGTCGAGTTCAGCTTACGCTTAAACTTGTTCGCAGGCATTCCCGGCTGTGCCCATCAAGGATATTCAAGGTGCGGAACACCATCTCATCATCTGTCCGGCATTGTACGAAACCATATGATCAGACATATTTTCGATACTCTGGCCGCAATCGGACACACGAATCGCAGTTCAGCCAGAGCCACCTTTTTTTCGGTTGTTTTGCTGGAACCTCAGCCCTTCGCAGCTTCCGTCCGAATAAACTTGTTGAAGATGAACGGGCCCACAAGTTGGCGTTTGACAGAAGGCAGCGCGCGGCGCGCGTCAGACCCACCCAGATCGCGGGCGCGCGGGATGATCAATGTATCAAGCTCCGCATTTTCCGACAGGCACTGGGGTTGTAGGTCGGGTGCCAACTCATTCCAACTCTCCCGCAATCATTGGTTTAAAGTTCACAAATGCAGAATTTAGGGGGAAATTTTAAAAAAATCGCAAATTTACACAATCAGGGTGCAAGCACCCTCAGCAATCGGTACTATTTGCACTGCCTAAGGCCATAGCCGGGGGAAAAACGGCCCGTCGATTCGATCGCCTTCACGGTAGCCCGCCGCCTCGAACTGCGCGCGCTCTTCTTTTGCCCAGTCGCCGCGATACCGGATGACCCCGTCCGGCGCCGTCATCCGCAGGGTAAAGCGCCGGACCGTTTCAGTTGGCGTGACCGAGGACAACCCTCCGTGCAACGTGCGCATGTCAAAAAAGATGCAATCGCCCAACTGCATATCCCATTGCAGCAGGTCATAGGCCTCGGGATCGGCGTTAACATCGGGCGGCGGATGATAAGTCCGGCCGGCGACCTCGGTTGGTTTATAGCTGGGATGCCCGTCCGCAAACCGGACCCGCATGAACAGTTTGTCCCACAGGTGCGAACCCTTGACGAAGGCAATCCCGTTCTCCTTGCTCACCGGCTCCAGCGGCAGCCAGAGGACGCACATCGTGCCTTCGAAATCGAAATAAGACAGGTCCTGATGGAAGGGCGGACGTGAGGTCGACCCGGCCTCGCGAAGGAACCAGTTGTCCATCACAAGGTTGATCGAGGATGCGCCCAACAGTTCAGCTGCCAACGGGGCACAGGGGGAATGACGCACAAAATCTGTGAATTGGGGGATTTTGCTCCAGGCCCAGTAGTCCTCGAAATAGGCCGGGGCTCTGAGATCTTTGGTGTGGCGGGTGAAGTTATCCGTAGGGTTGGCAAGGTCCGCATCGATCCCGTCGCGCAGCAACGACAGCCAATGATCCGAGAATTTCGAGCGCAGGACAACCGCCCCGTCGCGCTTGAAGGCGTCGATTTCATCGGGTGACACCGTTTGCATCTTGTCCATTGGGCAGCCTTTCGGATCGGTATCGCAAAGATGGCACTGTTGTTTGAGCAGGGTCAAAGAAATTCGCGCACATCGATCACGGGGACGTGAAGTCTGCCTCGGAAAAGGTGTAAACCGTGCTATCTTTGCGCTGTGGCTCGTTCTAGCCCGTTTGGATGACACCTAGCAGGAGGTTCCGACATGACGAATACACGCTTTACCCGTCGTTCCGTGATCGCCTTCGGCGGTACTATTCTGGCGACCGCCACGACCGGCCTGCTGCTGCCTGCGCGTGCGGCGGGGATGGCCCCCACGCCGTCAATGCGCGGTGGATCCAACAACTACCGTCCCGGCGCCCCCATCGTTGATCGGATCGGCGGCGGCGGGTTCTGGATGACCGGCACGGTGCGCCGCGCAGGCGATGGAGCCCCCCTGCCCGGCCGGCGTATCCAGATCTGGGCGCACACGACCGAAGGGCACGAACGCGACCCGCAGAGCCACGGCGCAACGCTAACAGATGCGAACGGAGAATTTCGGCTGGAGATGCCACAAATCGTACCTGCCTTTGGCCAACCGCATGGTCATCTGGCCTATGATAGCGGCGAGTTTGAGACCGTATTCCTGCGGCCGATCATGGCGAGCTCAAAGGACAAGACCCTCGCCGCACATTTCGTCCTGCAGCCCGCCTGACCTTTTGTGACCCGCGCCCTGTTGATCTGGACGGTTCTGGCCCTGATCCTGGCGGTTCCGCTGATTGCGGCGGCAAACAGCCCGCTTCTGGCGTGGCGTGATCCGGTCTACATCATCGCAGGGTTTGCCGGCGTAGTCGGAATGGGGTTGCTGTTGGTGCAACCTCTTCTGGCCGGACGTTACCTTCCGGGTCTTTCCCCTTTAGCCAGCCGCCAATGGCACCGACGGGTCGGCATCTGTCTGATTGTAGCCATCCTAATCCACGTTGGTTGCTTGTGGATCACCAGCCCGCCGGATGTTGTGGATGCTTTGCTGTTTGTCTCTCCCACACCGTTTTCGGCCTGGGGGGTGGTTGCGATGTGGGCGGCCTTTGCGGCCGCCTTCTTGGGTCTGTATCGGCAACGTCTGAAACTGCGGTTCCGCGTCTGGAGGCTGGGTCACACGGCGCTGGTCGCCGTGACCATCACCGGTAGCGTCGTGCACGCAATGCTGATCGAAGGCACAATGGAGACCATAACCAAAACCGCCATTTGCGCGTTGGTCTTGGTGGCGAGCGCCCGGACGCTCGCCAAACTGCGTGTATGGGATGTGCGCAGGCGTTAAACGCCCAGACACCAGCGCATTACCGCCTTTTGCGCGTGCAGGCGGTTCTCAGCCTCGTCAAAGATCACCGAGTTTGGCCCGTCCATGACCTCGGAAGTCGCCTCTTCCTCGCGGTGCGCGGGCAAACAGTGCATGAACAGTGCGTCCGGTTTGGCATGCGACATCAGATCAGTGTTCACCTGATACGGGCGCAGCAGGTTGTGGCGGCGTTCCTTGGCCGATTGGGAATCGTGCATCGACACCCAAGTGTCAGCGACCACCAGATCAGCGCCTTCAACGGCCTTGAACGGATCACGCTCGACCACGATCTTCGAACCCTTCTGGCGGGCAAAGCCCATGAACTCTTCCTCGGGGTCGAACTGCGCTGGGCCGGTGAAGGTCAGGTCAAACCCGAACTGGCCCGCCGCGTGCAGGAACGAGGCGCAGACGTTGTTGCCGTCACCTGTCCAGACAACCTTTTTGCCGGCGATCGGGCCGCGGTGCTCCTCGAAGGTCAACACATCGGCCATGATCTGGCAGGGGTGGGTGCGGTCCGTCAGGCCGTTGATCACCGGCACGTCCGAGTACTCGGCCATCTCGGTCAGAATGGTTTCGTCAAAGGTCCGGATCATGATCATGTCGACATAGCGCGACAACACACGGGCGGTGTCGGCGATGGTTTCGCCGTGGCCCAGTTGCATATCCTTCCCCGACAGTACCATGGTCTGCCCACCCATCTGGCGCACGCCCACGTCAAAGGACACGCGAGTCCGGGTGGAGGGTTTTTCGAAGATCAGCGCAACCATGCGGTCCTTGAGCGGCAGATCATCATCCGGGGCGGCTTTGGGCTGACCCAGTCGGGCCTGCTTCATCTCAGAGGCCTGATCGATCATCGCCCGCAGGTCGCCTGCGTCGGTTTTGTGGATATCGAGAAAATGGTTCATTTCGTTTCGCTTTTAGCTGTCGGGTGGTGGGGTCACCCCCCACACCCAAGGTAATTGGGAACAGATGGAAATCAGGCGGTCGCAAGCTCACCTTCGACCTGCGCAGCAGCCTTGTCGAGGCGGATCATGGCCTGGGCAATGTCATCCTCAGTCAGGGTCAGCGGCGGCAGCAGGCGGATCACATTGTCGGCGGCGGGAACGGTGATGACCTCATTGTCATAGCCCGCATTCACCACGTCCGTATTGGTTGCCTTGCATTTGATACCCAGCATCAGACCAGTGCCCCGAACCTCTTCGAAAACCTCAGGGTGATCAGCGACCAGGCCTTCCAGCTTTTGGCGCAGCAGACCGGCCTTGCGGTTCACACCTTCCAGAAAGGCGGGCGTGGCGACCTGATCGATCACCGCGCAACCGACGGCGCAGCCAAGGGGGTTGCCGCCATAGGTCGAGCCATGGGTGCCCGCCGTCATACCACTGGCGGCGTCTTCGGTGGCCAGTACGGCGCCAAGCGGAAAGCCTCCACCTATGCCTTTGGCGACCATCATGATATCTGGAGTAATCCCCGCCCATTCATGCGCAAACAGCTTGCCGGTCCGGCCGACGCCGCATTGCACCTCGTCCAGGATCAGCAGCAGCCCGTTTTCGTCGCAGATTTGACGCAAGGTCTTGAGCTCAGCGTCGGGGACAGGGCGGATGCCGCCTTCGCCCTGAACCGGTTCGATCAGAATGGCCGCGGTTTTGTCGGTGATGGCATTGGTGACGCCGTCGAGGTCCCCGAACGTGACATGCACGAAACCCGGCAGCAGCGGGCCGAAACCCTTGGTCATCTTCTCAGACCCCGCAGCGGCGATACCGGCTGACGACCGACCGTGAAACGAGCCGCTGAAGGTGATAATTTCAACCTTTTCGGGCTGGTCTTTATCATAGAAATACTTGCGGGCCATTTTCACGGCCAGTTCGCAGGCCTCGGTTCCCGAGTTGGTGAAGAACACCGTGTCCGCAAAGGTATGCTCGACAAGCTTGTCGGCCAGCGCCTGCTGTTGCGGGATCTGATAGAGGTTCGAGACATGCCACAGCGCATGTGCCTGCTCGGTCAATGCGTTGACCAAAGCGGGATGCGCGTGCCCCAGCGCATTCACCGCGATCCCGGCGCCGAGGTCCAGAAAACGTCGGCCATCCGCCTCGGTCAGCCAAGCGCCTTCGCCCTTCACAAAGGTCAGGGGGGCACGATTGTAGGTCGGCAGAACGGACGGGATCATCGGATCATCCTTTTCGAAATGTTAAGCCCCGTGAGTGATACACGAAGGCAGGGTTCGTCAACAGATTTGGTGGGGATTGCGCGGATTTACAGCGCGCAATGGATCAAACGGACCGGTTACGCGGCTATGCGTCGGCGTCGGAGTCGCAGGATATGTGCGTGTTTGATCATGACGGCGCGTATAGCGAGACGCGGGCGGTCTGAAAACCCTGAAAATCGCGGCACCCGAGATTTCATCCTGAGACGTATGGTTCTTGCTTGCTATTTCACCGATGCTGGCCCACCGCTAGGGGCATGACACTCGTGCGCCAGAATCCTGCCCTTGCGGCCTTGCTGATCGTGATTGCCAGCGCATTCATCGCTGGCACCACGCTGCTGGCCAAAGCGCTGGGGACGGATACGTTAGGTCCGGCGCTGCATCCGATGCAAATCAGCCACGGGCGGTTTCTGTTTGCCTTTCTTGTGATCGTCGGCGCGGTGGGTATCCTGCGCCCGAAGTTGCGACGCCCACATTGGGGGCTGCACATCGGACGGACAAGTTTCGGTTGGGTCGGGATTACGCTAATGTTTGCCTCGGTCGCGTTCATCCCCATCGCTGACGCCACGGCGATTTCCTTTCTGAACCCGGTCTTCGCGATGGTGCTGGCGGTCCCTCTATTGAAAGAGGGTGTTGGCCCATGGCGCTGGCTGGCTGCAGCAGTCGCCCTGGCCGGAGCGTTGATCCTGCTGCGACCGACGCCTGCCAGTTTCCAGCCCGCGGCCCTGCTGGCCCTGACGGCGGCGGCGGTGATCGGGATGGAGCTGATCTTCATCAAGAAACTCTCGGGCCGGGAAATCCCGATCCAGATCCTGCTGATCAACAATGCGATGGGACTGACAATTGCCTCGGTTGCGGTAAGCTTTGTCTTCCAGATGCCCACGCCACAACAATGGGCGGCACTGGTCGGGATCGGCGTGCTGATGGCCTGTGCTCAGGCCTGTTTTGTCAACGGTATGGCGCGTGCGGATGCATCCTTTGTGGCTCCGATCAGCTATGCCACGCTAATCTTTGCCGCCCTTTACGATTTTGCGGTGTTCCGCGTGATCCCGGATGCGATCAGCCAGATCGGTTCGGCCATCATCCTGACGGGTGGGCTGATTCTGGTGTGGCGCGAAACGCGGCAGCGTCAGGCCTTGAGCCGGTAACCCGTGCGCAGCATCTGCCATGTGATCGCACCGACCACCAAAGTTGCGCCAGTGCAGACGACCATACCCAACCACGGAGAACTGTCGGACACGCCGATCATCCCATAGCGCAAGCCGTCAATCAGGTAGAACACCGGGTTCAGATGGCTCAGGTTGTTGAGAACAGGAGGCAGCGCCTCGACCGAATAGAAGGTACCCGACAGGAAGGCCAACGGAGTGACGATGAAGTTTGTGATCGCTGCCATCTGGTCGAACTTGTTGGCAAAGATACCGGCAAAAAGACCCAGAGCACCCATGAAAGCACCGCCGAGGATCACGAAGATCAGGGCAATCAACGGGTTCTGCGGCGCAATAGAGAGGAACACCAAAAACGCCGCCGAAACGACAAAAGCGATCAGGACGCCTCGGGCTATGCCTCCGGCCAAATAACCAAGCAGAATCTCCAACGGCGACAGCGGCGGCATCAGAGTATCGACGATATTCCCCTGCACCTTGGCGATGATAATTGAGGATGAGGTGTTGGCAAACGCATTCTGGATCACCGTCATCATCATGATCCCCGGTGCCAGAAACAGGATAAACGGCACGCCCATCACGTCGGGGCGCCCCGGTCCAATGGCGATTGTGAAGATCATCAGGAACAATCCTGCCGTTACCAGCGGTGCCAGCAGGGTCTGTGTCCAGACCGCCAGAAACCGAAGGGTTTCACGTTTGGCCAGCGTGTAGAGGCCCATCCAGTTGACCGTACCAAACCGGCGCGCGTCCTGATCCACAAGATTCTGCATGTCTGCCCCATAGCTGATTCGAAGACCGCTTGTAACTCGGACCGCAGTGATTAAAATAGGGCGCTGAGACGAATTCCCAAGGCGGCCCGAATCCGGGGCCGCTTTACGCTTTTGAAAGGCAACCGATGTCCTGGACTGACGAGCGCGTAGAACTGCTGAAGAAAATGTGGGGCGAGGGCCAGTCGGCCAGCCAGATCGCCAAGGAACTGGGCGGCGTGACCCGCAATGCCGTGATCGGCAAAGTGCACCGTCTGGGCCTGTCGAACCGCGCAACCGGTGCTTCCCCGGCCAAGGCCGAACCCAAGGAAAAACCGGCACCCGCGCCCAAGGCTGAAGCCAAGCCGAAACCCGCACCCAAAACCGAACCGGCCCGCCCGGCCCCCGCCCCGGCGGCCGCGGCGAAACCCGCCGTCCCCGCCCGCCGCCAGATTATACCGGCAGGCCAACCGCTGCCGCCGCAACCCTCGGCCAACGAAATCAGCCCCGAGGCTCTGGCCAAGGTCAACGAGATCGAAAAGAAAGCCAAGAAGCTGACGCTGATGGAGTTGACCGAAAAAACCTGTAAATGGCCCGTGGGCGACCCCGCAACCGAGGATTTCTGGTTCTGTGGCCTGCCCGTTGAGCCCGGCAAGCCCTATTGCGAGGCGCATGTGGGCGTGGCCTTCCAGCCCATGAGCTCGCGCCGAGATCGTCGGCGGTAGTAGGTGCTAAGTGGTACGCAGCGGTATTTGCGGTGTGTCACTGAAAAGTTGTTTTCTCAACTGGCCACCCACCGCAAGGCGGGTGGCCAGTCAATTTTTGACCAGAGAGATTATGTTATTCAACCAAGATTAAAGTACAAGGTCCTGTTCTTAGCCTACGCTCTGCTGATCTTTGCTGCCTATATGCAACCGTTTGACTCGCAATTATTCGGAGCAAACACCGACGGAAAAGCCCTGTTACTGGTCCTTCAAGGTTTGTATTTTCTCGTTTGGCTCAGCCCCGCCCTACCCATATGTATTGGCGGATTCCCCTTGTTGGGGATGTGTTCAATCCCGCGTCTCCCAGCCACAATTCTGGCAATCTTGTCAGTCGTGATTGGACTGCTGCTGACGCTGGCATCCGGCGTTCTTGCCCTGTTTTCGGACACTCGACTATGGCATGGGATCAGCTTGACGATGGCCATCGCGTCCAGCTTTCTCATTTGGTCGGGTCGTGATGGGAAACCACACCCATCACGGGTTGCGAAAATCGGGATACTGATCTCGTCTCTGGCCGCACTCTGGTCCCTGCTGACGGTTCCGATGGTCCTGATACAAGCACGGCTAATCGCAGATGGCTCACCCTATTGTATAGCCGAACATTCGGAAAACTCCCCGATCGAATACCTGCACGGGCTGCGTGGATTCTCATTCTACACAACAAAAACCGGATACAAGTCGACTTCAGAATGGTACCTTCACGGTCTGATGATCGCTGGCCATCCCGAAGAGCAAAGGTTTTATAACTGGTCTCCAAGACGATGGCGGTTCGATCTAATTGAACGCCCGGATGCATTGATCGAACCCGTCAGAAACGCCTGCGATCCGAGCTGATCCCTACTGCGCCGGATGGGACGGCAAATCCGGCATCGGCACCCAGCCAGGCAACTCATTTGGTGCGACCGAGACATGCAGGCGTTCTGACGGATCGCGCCCGATTTTCCGGTGCTTGCGCAGCAGGAAAATCTTACCCCAGCCGCGCCAGGTTCCAACCGAAGGCGCAGTGGTTGCGGTCGGGAACCGATCGCGCCAGCCTTCGGGCAATGGCAAACCGTGCAGTTCCGCCTTATCCAGCATCCAGATCAGGGAAATGTTGCTGAGTGGCCGCGCGTCCTCGAACCCGTTCAGTTGCCCACCGACATCGCCGTGGGTGCCACGAAACCAGACCTGTTCGACGTGACCATCGAAATCAGAGGTACACTCCCACAGAACCGGTTCATAAACTTCACGCGTTTCGTCCAGCGCCATGGCTTGATAGCCGTGCCGGGTGGCAGGACCGAGTTGATGGTTGTGGAAAGCGTGTTTGTCCTCAGCCCAGCGCCACATCAGGGGCAGGCGCAGGCCCAGCGCCTTGACCGTGTCCCAGACGCCGATCATCTCAATGGCGATTTCCTCATGACAAAACTGACGACGGAAATCCCGGGCTGCGGTGCCGTTAGGATTGCATTCATAGTGGCGGTAGGCCTGTTTGATATTGCGCACAGTGGCATGCTCGGCCTTGAGCAGGCCAATCATGTCAATCACACCAGCAAGGCTGCGCACCCCGTAGGCGCCACGCGAGTAGCCAATAAAGAAAATCCGGTCACCGGGTTTGTAGCGCGACGCGAGGTAGCCATAGGCGCGACGGATCTGGCGGTTGATGCCGCGCCCCATCATCACGTCCAGCGAGGATTTCCAGCTTTCCCACTGCACGCCCGCTTCGTAGAACACCGAGACCTTACCGCCCATTTCCTGGCACAGGCGGAAAGTCCGCCCCGCATGGGTTTCAAATCCCGGCTCCAAAGTCGACATGGTGCCGTCGAGGATGATGACATGGCTGACAGGCTCGCGGTGCAGCGCCTCGGCCGAGTGTTCGGACCGCAGAGGCCGTCCGAGCCAACCCAGTACCTTTCTACTCAGCCGCGACAGAACCATGTGTCAGCAATTCCCATACTCTGTTGGGTGTGAAAGGCATATCCGCCTGCCGCACCCCGTGATCCCAAAGCGCATCCTGAACCGCGTTTGCCACAGCTGCCAGCGCGCCCACAGTGCCGGCCTCTCCGCAGCCTTTCATCCCCATCGGGTTGGAAGTTGACGGAACCGGCGCCGAGGTAAACTTTATCATGGGTATCTCGGCCGCGCGGGGCAAGTCGTAGTCCATCAACGAAGCCGTGAGCAGTTGCCCTTGCGCATCATGCACAACATGCTCGGTCAAGGCCTGCCCAATGCCCTGAACCACACCGCCATGCACCTGCCCTTCGGCCAGCATCGGGTTGATTAGGTTACCAAAATCATCAACGACTGTATAGTGGTCCACCCATGTTTCACCAGTGTAGGAATCGATAACAATTTCGGCAACATGCGCCCCGTTGGGATAGCTGCGCGCATCGAGGTTGGCGCGTGCTTCGTGTTGCAGCAGATCGGTGCGGCCATCGGCGCGAGCCATCTCAGCCGCCTCGGTCAGGGTCGGTGTCAGGTTTGATCCGGGCGCGCGGAATGTTTCGTGATCAAAGCTCACGTCTGTCTCCTCGACCCCCATCTTATCGGCCAGATAGGGCGTGAATGCGGCGATCATGACGTCGAATGTGGCCAATGCCGCCGTGCTTTGCACCGTGACCGAACGCGACCCACCGGTGCCGCCCCCGTGGAGCAGCTGGTCGCTGTCGCCCTGAATGATGGTGATCCGGTTCATGGGAATGCCCGTCTGGTTCGACAGGAACTGGGTATAGGCTGTCTCATGCCCCTGCCCGTTTGACTGTGTCCCGACGTAAAGGTTCACGGTCCCATCCTCGCAGAATGCGATCTTTGCGTTCTCGGAAGGGTCACCCAGAATGCTTTCGATATAGAAACAGAGGCCCTGCCCCCGGATCAGGCCACGCTCGGCATCGGCGGCCTTGCGTTCGGCAAAGCCCTGAGTCTGTTCGCCCACACGGGTCAGGACCATGTTGAAATCGCCGACGTCATAGGTCTCGCCAGTGGCGGACGTGTAGGGAAACTTCTCGGGCCGGATGAAGTTCTTGCGCCGCAGCTCCCACGGATCGACCCCTAGTTCACGTGCCGCGCGATCCATCAACCGCTCAAGCACATAGATCGCCTCGGGTCGCCCAGCACCACGATAGGCATCGACCTGCGTGGTGTTGGTGTAAAACCCCTCGACCCGCATATAGGTCGTCTGAACGTCATAAACCCCCATCAGAACCTTGCTGAACAGGTCGGTCTGGATCGCCTGAGCGAAATGGCTGTTGTAAGCGCCCAGGTTGACCTTGCTGTGGACCCGGTAGGCGGTGATCCGGTGATCGGCGTCAAAGGCCAGTTCGGCCAGCGAGGTCAGATCGCGGCCGTGATGGTCCGACAACATCGCTTCGGACCGGTCAGACATCCAGTGGACGGGCTGGCCCAGCTTCATCGCGGCCACGGCGACACAGAAATACTCGGGATACGGCATCACCTTCATGCCGAACCCACCACCCACATCGGGGGTAGTGACGCGGATCGCCTCAGTCTCCAGCTTTAGCTTTTGTGCCAGTTGCGCCCGCATGGCCCAGACACCCTGACCGCCGTAAGCAAACTGCAACCTCCCATCCACCCAATGCGCCTGACAGCCGCGTGGTTCGAGCGAGGTGATGATCACCCGATTGTCTGCCACGTTCAGCGAAACGGTATGAGCAGCCTGCTGGAACGCAGCCTCGGTCGCCGCTTCATCCCCCAACCCCCAGTCAAAGGCGCGGTTGTCAGGGGCTTCGAGGTGCAGCACCTCCCCTCCGGCGTCGATATCCAGCTTGGCGCGCAGGTCGTCGGTCTCTAACCAGATCATCTCAACCGCATCGCGCGCCTGCATCGGGGTTTCGGCAATCACCACCGCCACCGGCTCGCCGACAAACCGCACCCGGTCTTTCGCCAGCATATGCCGGTCCGGTGCCGCCGCCTTGGACCCATCCCGATTGGTCACCGTCGCCGCGTTCATCACAGTATCGATCCCCGCCCCGACCAGATCATCCAGCATCATGACCAGCCGCACGCCGTCCGCCTCTCGCGCGGCGTCCAGATCCAATGCGGTGATCCGGCCATGCGCAACCGGGCTGCGGAAGAAGGCAGTAAACAGCGCGTCACCTGGTACATCATCATCCATGTACCGCCCCTGTCCGGTCAGAAACCGCTGATCCTCGACCCGCTTGACTGGCTGGCTTTTTCCGAACTTGTCCATGGGATGCTCCTGTCGCTGCCTCACAGGCGACATTAGGTGGCACCGGTTCGTTGTCCAGTGCGTCCAACTCTGCTCCCTTGGCCCTTCCCCTTCCCTTGCGCATTCGTTATTGCAGGCGCTGACCCGAGATTGATGACGCAGGACGCACCCATGGCGATGGAAAAGACATTCAACGCGGCCGAGGCCGAGGCCCGCATCTACAAGGCCTGGGAACAGGCCGGAGCCTTCAAGGCAGGCGCGAACAAATCACGCGACGAGAGCTTTACCATCATGATCCCGCCGCCCAATGTGACAGGCGCGCTGCACGTGGGTCACGCGTTCAACAACACGCTGCAGGATATTCTGATCCGCTGGCACCGGATGCGTGGGTTCGACACGCTGTGGCAGCCCGGTCAGGACCACGCCGGTATCGCCACGCAGATGCAGGTGGAAAAGATGCTGGCCGCCACCCAGCAGCCCGGTCGCAACGAGTTGGGGCGCGAGGCCTTTCTGGACAAGGTCTGGGAATGGAAGGGCGAATATGGCGGCACGATCATTGAGCAGTTGAAGCGTCTGGGCTCCTCCTGCGATTGGTCGCGCAATGCTTTTACCATGGCCGGTGCGCCGCGCGACCCGCACACGGGGCATGAGAACTCTGCCAATTTCCATGACGCCGTGATCAAGGTTTTCGTCGACATGTACGAAAAGGGCCTGATCTATCGCGGCAAGCGTCTGGTCAACTGGGACCCGCATTTCGAGACCGCCATCTCGGATTTGGAGGTCGAGAATATCGAAGTCGCGGGCCACATGTGGCACTTCAAATACCCGCTGGCCGGGGGCGAGACCTATACCTATGTCGAAAAGGACGAGGACGGGAACGTTATCCTTGAGGAAGAGCGCGACTACATCTCGATCGCCACGACCCGCCCCGAAACCATGCTGGGCGACGGCGCGGTGGCCGTTCACCCTTCAGATGAGCGGTACGCGCCAATCGTAGGGAAACTCTGCGAAATCCCTGTTGGCCCGAAAGAGCATCGCCGTCAGATTCCGATCATCACTGATGACTATCCCGATCCCGATTTCGGATCAGGCGCAGTGAAGATCACCGGCGCGCATGACTTCAACGACAACATGGTGGCTAAGCGCGGCGGCATCCCGATGTACCGCCTGATGGACACCAAAGGTGCGATGCGGGCCGATGGCGCGCCCTATGCCGACGAAGCAGTCAAGGCGCAGGAATTTGCGCGCGGGCGCGAATTCACCGAGAACGAGATCGACGCGATCAACTTGGTCCCCGATCACCTGCGCGCGCTCGACCGGTTCGAGGCACGCGCAAAGGTGGTTGAAGAGATCACCGCTGATGGTTTGGCTGTAATGACCCGCGCGGATGATCCGCGTCTGGGTTCGGCCGCGTTGAAGCCGGATCACGAAGGCGCAGACAAGCAAGTCGCGCTGGTCGAGAGCAAACCGATCATGCAGCCCTTCGGCGACCGCTCGAAGGTCGTGATCGAACCGATGTTTACAGACCAGTGGTTCGTCGACGCCGAAAAGGTCGTCGGCCCCGCGCTGGATGCGGTCAAGGAAGGCACGGTCAAGATCATCCCCGAGTCGGGCGAGAAGACATATTACCACTGGCTGGAAAACATCGAGCCCTGGTGTATCTCGCGCCAGCTATGGTGGGGGCATCAGATTCCAGTTTGGTATGGCCTCGATCTGTCGGCCGAAGATTTCAAAGACGACGAAAATGACGGTGACCTTGATCTGGTCGAGTTGGGCCGTTTGCTGAACGAAGGCGGCATGCTGCACCGTGGCAATGTCATGGAATGCGCAGCGAGCCTTGAGGCAGTTACCGAAAAATTCCTCGACGACAACGCAAACATTCCGAGCCCGCTGAGCCACGCGACTGTGATCGAAGTCGCCGACAAGCAGGAAGCAATCCATCAGTTCGCTGAAAGCCTTGCCCAATACGCAGTAGAACAAGACCCGACCAAGCTGGTTTATCCGGTTTGGCGCGACCCAGACGTCCTCGACACCTGGTTCTCGTCCGGCCTTTGGCCCATCGGCACGCTGGGCTGGCCCGAGCAGACCGAGGAGTTGGAGCGCTACTTTCCCACGGACGTTCTGATCACCGGCTTCGACATCCTGTTCTTCTGGGTCGCCCGGATGATGATGATGCAACTGGCCGTGGTGAACGAGATCCCGTTCCACACCGTCTACCTGCACCAGCTCGTCCGCGACGAGAAGGGCAAGAAGATGTCCAAGACCACCGGCAACGTCATCGACCCGCTGGAGATCGTGGACGAATTCGGTGCCGACGCACTGCGCTTTACCAATGCCTCGATGGCGGCGATCGGCGGCGTGCTAAAACTGTCCCGCGAACGCATCACCGGCTATCGCAACTTCGGCACCAAGCTTTGGAATGCCGTCCGCTTTGCCGAGATGAATGAGGTCTTCACCGACGCCGTGCCGCAACTGGACGTGGCCAACCTGAAACCCAAGGCCGCCGTGAACCGTTGGATCATCGGCGAAACCGCCCGTGTACGAGAAGAGGTTGATGCGGCGCTGGAAAGCTATCGCTTCAACGACGCGGCCAACGGGCTTTATGCCTTTGTCTGGGGCAAGGTTTGCGACTGGTACGTGGAACTCTCCAAACCACTGCTGCAGGGCGACGACGCCGATGCGCAGGCCGAGACCCGCGCCACCATGCGCTGGGTTCTGGATCAGTGCATGGTTCTGCTGCACCCGATCATGCCATTTGTCACCGAAGAGCTCTGGGGCCTCACCGGCAACCGCGCAAAAATGGTGGTCCACGCAGACTGGCCGACCTACGCCGCCGGTGACCTGATCGACGCGAATGCGGATCGTGAGATGAACTGGGTGATCTCGGTGATCGAAAACACCCGCTCGGCCCGCGCGCAGATGCGGGTTCCGGCGGGCCTCTATGTGCCGATGCTGGTGACCGAGATCGACGCCAACGGCCAAGCCGCCTGGGACCGCAACGAGGCGCTGATCAAGCGCTTGGCGCGGATCGACAGCCTGACCAAGGCAGATGAACTGCCAAAAGGCACCATCTCCATCGCTGCCCCCGGCGCGTCCTTTGGTCTGCCGCTGGCGGATATCATCGATATCGGTGCAGAAAAGGAGCGGTTGGAGAAAGCCAAGGGTAAGCTCGCCAAAGAACTCGGCGGTCTGCGCGGACGTCTGAACAACCCCAAATTCGTGGCCTCGGCCCCGGAAGAGGTTGTCGCCGAAGCCAAAGCCAACCTTGCCGCCCGCGAAGAGGAAGAAGAGAAACTGAACGAGGCGCTCGCCCGTCTGGCCGAAATCGCCTGATCTTCCTCTTTCCAACATTACCTAAATCCAAACCCCACTTCCCAATCCGGCGGTGGGGTTTTCTTTTTACGCAGGGACTTGCCCCCAAAGCCTAACCCTTGCTAGCAATTGCCGGTGGCAAGCCCCGAGGTCAGAATGGCACGCACAATTCCGCCGATCCAAACCGTCTCGACCGGGCTGGTTGTGGCTATTGTCGGGTTCTTCAGCTCATTCCCCATCGTGTTACAGGGGTTGGCCGCCATGGGGGCGTCACCGTCGGAATCCGCCTCAGGGCTGATGATGGCCGCCGTTGCCATGGGGTTGGCGGGCATCGGCCTCAGCCTGTGGTACCGACAACCCATAAGCGTCGCGTGGTCGACGCCGGGCGTCGCGCTGTTGGCTGTGTCCGCGATGCCCGCGGCGGGCTTCTCCGACGCCGTAGGGGCGTTCCTGTGTGCGGGCGCGCTGACCGTGCTGGCCGGGCTTTGGCGCCCATTGGGGCGGTTGGCCGCAGCAATTCCGACGACGCTGGCACAGGCAATGCTGGGAGGCGTTCTGCTGCCCCTGTGCATCGTCCCGTTCAAGGCAGCCGTTGATCTGCCCTGGCAAGCTTTGCCAGTGATCCTGACGTGGTTCATCGCCGGGCGTATCAATCGACTGTTCGCCGTCCCGGCGGCGGTGATCGCTGCAGCGATTGTTGTGGTCCTGAACGCAGGCGATACATCGGTTGCGCCTTCTCATCTGATGGCCGCACCGGTCTGGACGACGCCGACCTTCTCGCTGGCTTCCGTCATCGGCATCGGAATCCCGCTTTTCATTGTAACTATGGCCACTCAGAACATCCCGGGCATCGCGGTGATGCGAAGCTTTGGTTATACGCCCGCGCCTGGCAGGCTGTTTTCTTCGGTGGGTGCGGCCAGCATTGTGTCAGCCCCGTTTGGCGCTCCAGCCACCTGCCTCGCCGCCATCACTGCCGCGATGTGTTCCAACGAGGACAGCCACGCCGATCCAGCCCAACGCTATTGGTCGGCCGTGATGGCGGGTGTTTTCTATTGCCTGTTCGGCATCTTCGCGGTGGCGATTACCGGTTTTGCGGTACATGCCGATCCTCTGCTGATGGGTACATTGACGGGGATCGCGCTGATCGGGGTCTTGGCCAATGCAACCCACGCGGCACTTGAGGTGCCTGCCGAAAGAGAAGCTGCAATTCTGACCTTTGCCATCACAGCCTCCGGTATTTCGGCCTTTGGTCTGGGGGCGGCTGTCTGGGGATTGTTGGCAGGCGGGATTGTCTATCTTGTGACACGTCGGGCACGGTAGCCGCTTTCAAAGCTGAAATGGTTGCGATATCCTCCCTCCATGTTTGGATCGCTGGGAAAACTGATCGAACGTCAGATCAAAAAGGCACAGTCCGAGGGCCTCTTGCAGGGGCTCGAAGGCGAAGGTCGACCTCTGCCAGACCGCTCCAGCGAAGCGCAAAGTGACCCCGCAATTGCAGCCAGCCATCGGATCATGGCACAGGCCGGGGTCCTTCCCGAAGAGTTCGAGATCAAGAAAAGGCTGGACTCGGCGCGAAAGAACTATGCCGGCCTGACCGACCCGAATGAACGCAAAGCCGCCATGGCCCGGATCGCGGACCTTGAGATGCGATACAATATGGCACGCGACGCGCGGCGGACTTTTATGCGCTGATTACTTGAACTCGGGCTTGCGGCCCTGCATCTGCGCCATCACGACCTCCATCTGATCGGGCTTGCCAATCAGTTCGACCTGTTCAGCAGATTCCTCCATCAGAACCTCGGCGCGGGGCTTGGTCTCGGCCACTTCGATCAGGCGTTTGGCAGCCCGGATGGCCGAAGGGCTTTGGCCCGCGATCTCTTCGGCCAACGCCTGCGCCTCGGTCAGGGGGTCATCCGAAAGTTTTGTGACCAGCCCCCAATCCGCCGCCTGCTGCGCGCCAATAGGACGCGCGGTGTAGGTCAGCAAACGCAGCACGTCCGATCGCACGAGTTGCGGCAACAGGACCATCCCCCCCATGTCCGGAATGATGCCCCATTTCATTTCCATCACCGCCAGCTTGGCCTCGGGGTGTGCAATGCGGATGTCTGCGCCCAGTGCGATTTGCAGACCACCACCATAGGCAACGCCCTGAATGGCGCAGATCACAGGCACCGGCACGCGCCGCCAGACCAAGGCCAGTTCCTGCATCTCGTTGGCATCGCCGTGGCTGCGAGCCATCAGCCATTCGGTCGGGTCCATATGGGCCATCTTGGCAAAGCTGGCCATGTCGAGCCCGGCGCAAAAGCTCTTGCCCTCACCCGACAGAACCACGGCACGCGCATCCGAGGCCGCGACCTCCTGTCCGGCGGACTGCAGCGCCTTGACCATCGCGTCATCCAGCGCGTTCATCTTGTCACCGCGCGTCAGTGTGACATGGGCAATGTGATCTTTGTATTCGACGGATACGCGTGTCATGCGAACCTCCCAAATTCCGTTGTTTTAACCATGCCCGGAACTTTGGCGACCTTCCACCTCTACGTCGGGGCAGGTCTGACGGCTCTCATGCAGGTGGTTGCCTGACAGGGGGCCATGGGTTTATCTCGCTGCATGACTGACCTACGCTATACCCCGCTTGCCCTGTCACTGCCCACAACCGTGCCCTTTATCGGGCCCGAGACCCAAGAGCGTCAGCGCGGCGCGCCCTTTGTGGCTCGGCTTGGCGCGAATGAGAGTATCTTCGGCCCCTCACCCCGTGCAATCGAGGCAATGGCGGCGACAGATATCTGGATGTACGGCGACCCCGAGAATCATGACCTGTGCCACGCGCTTGCGGATCACCACGGGGCAAAGCCGGAAAACATCGTGGTAGGCGAAGGCATTGATGGCCTGTTGGGATATCTCGTACGGTTGCTGGCTGGGCCGGGCGATGCGGTTGTCACTTCGGACGGGGCTTACCCCACCTTCAACTACCACGTCGCGGGATTTGGCGGCGTGTTACACAAGGTGTCCTATCTGGGCGACCACGAGGACCCTGCGGCGTTGTTCGCCAAAGCAGCTGAAGTGGATGCAAAGCTGGTCTACCTGGCCAACCCCGACAACCCGATGGGCAGCTGGCACAGCGGTGCTGAAATCGTCAAAGCGATGGATGCCCTGCCCACAGGATGCCTGCTGGTGCTGGACGAGGCCTATGTAGAATGCGCGCCCGAAGGTACCGCAGCCCCGTTCTCGGCGGATGATCCGCGCGTGATCCGGATGCGCACGTTTTCCAAGGTCTTCGGCATGGCCGGGGCGCGGGTTGGCTATGCGATTGGCGCGCAGGGGCTGATCGAAGCCTTCAACAAGGTCCGCAACCATTTCGGAATGAACCGAGCCGCGCAAGCAGGCGCGCTGGCTGCGTTGCAGGATACTGAATGGCTGGCTCATGTGCAGGAGCGCATCCGCGCGGCCCGCGACCGGATCAACCAGATCGCGCGAGACAACGAGCTAGAGCCCCTGCCCTCGGCCACAAACTTTGTTGCCATTGATTGCGGACGGGATGGCACTTTTGCCAAGGCGGTGCTGGAAGCACTAGTGGCGCAGGGTATCTTTGTGCGCATGCCCTCCGCCGCCCCCCAGAACCGGTGTATCCGTGTCAGCTGTGGAGAAGCGGCAGATCTGGACGCCTTCGCCGCCGCGCTGCCGAATGCCTTAGCGACAGCGCGGGAAGACACGCGGTAAAAGGGACCTATGCCTCATTGGGATAGAACGGCGGCTGCGGCCTCAAGCGCACCTTTGCTGCGCGGGATGCTCAGCGCGGCCATTGCGGTCTCCATCCCCCCCAACATCGCCATCACCATCTGACCGTTCACGTGGCCCATATGGCCGAGACGGAAAAAGCCGTTCCAGTCCTCCATGCCAAGGCCGATACCCAGCGTCAGGCCCATCTGCGCTTCGGTAAACTGGCGCAATGGCGTGCCGCGCTCATCCGTCAGGCACAGGGTGGTGACGGCGTGGCTGCGATGAGCGCGATCAGCGACGTTCAGATGTAACGCGCCACCTTCGGCCCAGGTTTCACAGGCTGTCCAGATCGCGGTGGCAAGGCGTTCGTGGCGCGCCCAGACATGCTCGATGCCTTCCGCGTGGATCATGTCCAGTGCAGCGCGCAGGCCATACAGGTGATGCGTCGGCGCAGTACCGTTGAAATACTGATAGAACAGGTCCGGGTTCACGCGCGGCTGCCAGTCCCAATACTGAGAGACTCGCGGCATTTCGACCCGCTTCGCCTGCGCTTTGTCGTTGAAGAAGACAAAGCCAACGCCGGCCGGAGTCATCAGTCCCTTTTGGCAAGCGGTGACCATGACATCGACGCCCCAGGCGTCCATTTCGAACCGGTCGCAACCCAGCGAGGCAATACAGTCCGCCATCAACAGCGCCGGGTGCTTCAGTTCGTCCAGCAACGCCCTCAGCGCCGGAATGTCGTTGCGGATCGAACTTGAAGTGTCCACATGCACAGCCAAAACCGCCTTGATCCGGTGCCCGGTGTCTGCACGCAGAGTATCCGCGATGCGCTCCATATCCCACGGCGCAGACGTACCGAAATCGATCAGCTCGACCTTGGCACCGATTGCCTTGGCCATTTCGGCCCAGCCATGGGTGAAGCGGCCCGAGGCTGGCGCCAGCACGGTTTCCCCGGCGGCGATCACGTTCGACAGCGCCGCCTCCCATGTGCCGTGGCCATTGGCGATATAGATGGCGACGCTGTGTTCAGTCCGGGCCACGCGGCGCAGGTCGCGCGTTAGGGCGGGCATCATCTCGATCAATTCACCGTCATAGATATTGGGCGACGGACGGTGCATGGCCTGCAGAACCGCATCGGGCATGACCGACGGGCCGGGAATAGCCAGATACTCGCGCCCCTGCACGAGAGAGATATGGTTTGTCATGGGGTCAACCTGTGTCAATTGACGCCCACCCTAGCGAAGCAAAAGGTGGCGTCAATCCATCAGCTTGGCGGCCTCACGGGCGAGTGTTTCGATCCCGGTCCAGTCGCCATCCAGAACCATCTGTTTGGGCGCAACCCAGCTACCGCCAGCGCAGACAACATTCGACAGCGACAAGTAATCCCGCGCATTTGCGGGCGACACGCCGCCTGTGGGGCAGAAGGTGATCTGGGGCAGAGGTGCGCCGATTGCCTTCAGAGCAGGCGCGCCACCCGACGCTTCGGCTGGGAAAAATTTCAGCATGTCGTATCCCTGCTCCAGCAGGCGCATCGCCTCGCTGGCCGTGGCAGCACCGGGCAGCAATGGCAGGCCTTCGGCCTCACAGGCGGCGATCAGAGCATTGGTTGCACCGGGTGAGACGCCAAACTGCGCGCCAGCCTCTTTGGCGGCGCGGACGTCCTCGGGGGTGACCAGTGTGCCTGCGCCTACGACGCCGCCGGGCACCTGCGCCATCTCGCGGATCACGTCCAGAGCCGCAGGTGTGCGCAGCGTGACTTCCAGCGCGGGCAGCCCACCGGCGACCAGCGCCTCGGCCAAGGGACGAGCGTGTTCGGCATCATCGACGACCAGAACGGGCACAATCGGCGCAAGGGCGCAGATTTCGCGAGTACGTTGAGTTTTGGACATGGCGATTACGCTCCGAAAATGCTGGCACCGGCGTCGGCGGAACCGACGTTGTTGCGGAAGGCGGCGAAAAGCTCACGCCCGACGCCGTGTTGATTGGCGGACAGGTCGGCGGTGACGGGGCTTCGGTCCAGTACGCCCGGGGTGAGGATTTCCAAGTCGCCCTTCACCGCATCAACGCGCAGCAGGTCGCCATCCTGCAGACAGGCAATTGCACCGCCCTCCAGCGCCTCGGGGCAGACATGGATTGCGGCGGGCACCTTACCCGACGCCCCGGACATGCGGCCATCGGTTACCAGCGCCACCTTTTGCCCCCGGCCCTGCAGGATCGACAGCATTGGTGTCAGCGAATGCAATTCGGGCATACCGTTGGCCTTGGGGCCCTGAAAGCGGACAACAACGATGACGTCGCCAGTGAACTCTCCGGCCTTGAAGGCAGCTTTGACCTCCTCCTGATCGTGGAACACCCTGACCGGTGCTTCTACCACCTGGTGTTCGGGGGCCACGGCCGAGACTTTCATGACGGCGGTGCCGAGATTGCCGGTCAGGCGTGATAGGCCACCGGTGGGCTGGAACGGGTCCGAGGCAGGGCGAACAATCTTTTCGTTCAGACTGTGGCCCGCGCCCTCTTCCCAGGTCAACTCGTCGCCCTTCAGCTTGGGCTCCTTGGTGTAATTGTGCAGGCCCTGCCCCGCCACAGTCAGCGTGTCGGGATGCAGCAACCCGTCCTCCAGCAGCGTGCCGATGCAATAACCCAGACCGCCGGCCGCGTGGAAGTGGTTTACGTCGGCCAGACCGTTGGGGTAGACCCGCGCGACCAATGGTACCACGGCGGAGATGTCGGAAAAATCTTCCCAATCCAGCACGATACCACCCGCGCGCGCCATTGCGATCAGGTGAATCAGCAGGTTGGTCGATCCGCCCGTCGCCATCAGGCCGACGATGCCATTTACAAAGGCGCGCTCGTCCAGCACTTGATAGACCGGCGTATATTCATTGCCTAAAGCGCTGAGAGACAGGGCGCGGCGGGCGCCCTCCTGTGTCAGCGCATCGCGCAGGGGGGTGTTGGGATTGATGAAGCTGGCCCCCGGCAAGTGCAGGCCCATGAACTCCATCAGCATCTGGTTGGTGTTTGCCGTTCCATAGAAAGTACAGGTGCCGGGGCCGTGATAGGCGGCCATCTCGGCGGCCATGAGCTCTTCGCGCCCGACCTCTCCGGCAGCGAATTTCTGGCGGATCTTGGCCTTTTCGTCATTCGGCAGGCCGCTGGTCATGGGGCCGGCGGGCAGAAACACGGCAGGCAAATGGCCAAAGGCTTGCGCACCGATGATGAGGCCCGGAACGATCTTGTCGCAAACGCCGAGGAACACGGCCGCGTCGTAGGTGTTGTGGCTGAGCGCCACTCCGGTCGCCAGCGCAATCACATCGCGTGAGAACAGGGACAGTTCCATCCCCGCCTCACCCTGCGTGACGCCATCGCACATCGCGGGTACACCGCCTGCGACCTGTGCGGTGCCACCCGCCGCGCGGATCGCATCGCGGATCAGGCCGGGATAGCGTTCAAACGGCTGGTGTGCCGAAAGCATGTCGTTGTACGAGGTGACAATGCCTAAATTCCCGGCAGTCCCCGTTGCCATCGGTTGCTGATCCTGACCCGCGCCAGCATAGGCGTGGGCCTGACCGCTGCAGGACAGATGCGCCCGAGCGGGTCCTTTCGAGCAGGCTTGCTCCATCCGCTCAATATGTGGCCCTCGCAGGTCAGCGCTGCGGTCGATGATCCGCTGGGTAACGTCGGTGATAACAGAATGAACCAATTTAACCTCCGATCTGACGCCAGCGGCGCCCATCGCGATGCATGAGCATCAATGCTTCTTCGGGGCCCGAACTGCCCTGATCATAACGGGCCGGGCGATCGCCCCGATCCTCCCAGCCCTGAATGATGGGATCGACCCAGGCCCATGCGGCCTCGGCCTCGTCCCCGCGCATAAACAGGGTCTGGTCACCGCGAATGACATCCATCACCAGCCGTTCATAGGCATCCGGCGCACTGGCCTCGGCGCCCAACGCGTCGGCAAAGCTCATGTCCAGCGCCACGTCGGAAAGTCGGAAGCCGCCCGGGCCGGGGTCTTTGATGGTGGTGCGCAAGGTGATGCCTTCGTCCGGTTGCAGGCGGATCACCAGCACGTTGCCGCGCAGCGGGCCGACATTCGGAAAGATCGTATGCGGGGGATCGCGGAAGAACACGGCAATTTCGGATTCCCGCGCACGCAGACGTTTGCCTGTGCGCAGATAGAACGGCACCCCGGCCCAGCGCCAGTTTCCCAGATGCACTTTAAGAGCAATAAAGCTTTCGGTCCGGCTGACGGGATTGCCGACGTGATCTAGATAGCCGCCTTCCCCATGTTCGGCACGATACTGACCGCGCGCGATGTCTTTAGGCTCAATCGGTTCCAACGCCTCGATTACCTTGACCTTTTCGTCACGCACGGCGTTGGGCGAGAACTTCGAAGGCGGCTCCATCGCCGTCAGGCACAGAAGCTGCACCAGATGGTTCTGGATCATGTCCCGCATGGCGCCGGACTGGTCGTAGTAGGCTCCGCGCCCCTCGACCCCGACGGTTTCGGCCACGGTGATCTGTACATGATCGATATGGGTCGCGTTCCACAGCGGCTCGAACAGCGAATTTGCAAAGCGCAGGGCCATCAGGTTTTGCACCGTCTCTTTGCCCAGATAGTGATCGATCCGGTAAATCTGATGCTCTTCGAAACAGGCGCGCAAGCCTTCATTCAGCGCTTTGGCCGAGGCCAGATCGTGGCCGAAGGGTTTTTCCACCACAATTCGGCTGTCCGGCGTGGCCAGCCCGTGATCATGCAGACGCTGCGCAATGCCCGAGAACAGGCTGGGACCGACCGACAGATAGAAGGCGCGCACCACATCCGGGCGCAGAGACTTCGCCAGATCGGACCAGCCCGCCTCACCCATTGCATCGACCGGAACGTATTCTACCCGGGTCAGGAATTGATCCAACAGGTCTTTTTTGAACTTCGGCGCGAATTCTTTCATCGACGTGCGGATCTGTTCACGAAACGCATCGCTGTCCATATCCGACCGGGCCGTGCCGATGATCCGGGCATCCTCGGGCATCTGGCCCACTTCGAAACGGTGATAGAGGCCCGGCAGAATCTTGCGCTGTGCCAGATCGCCAGTGGCACCGAACAACACCAAATCGAACGGGTTGACCGGAATTACACGTGAAACCATCGACAGGCTCCTTCAGTTTTCACCCGTGTCACCATAGCACCACCTCTTCGCAGCGCTCGTGACATGGGATATGTTATCGCTAACATTCGCGATCTGAATAGGCAATGCGGATGCGGAAAGCAAGCCCGGATTTGGAAAATCAGCTTTGATTGCGCAGCCATTCCATGACTGCGGGTCGCACCGACTGCTCTCCGCGGTGGCGCGCATCGGCGATGATTTTGCGCAGCGACTGCAAATTGGCCCGCAGCAGAAGACTTTTGACCGGACCGATCGAGGCCGGGCGCATTGACAGTGACCGAATGCCCATCGCCGCCAGACACAGCGCCTCAACCGGGCGGCCAGCATCTTCGCCACAGAAGGACAGCGGCGTGTCTGAGATGTTGCAGCGCTCCACGATCCGCTCGATGAAGGTGAGAAAGCTGACATTCAGTGTGTCATAGCGGCGACGCACCAATTCGTTCTCGCGGTCGGCGGCAAAGAAGAACTGTTTCAGGTCGTTGCCGCCGATCGAGACGAAATCGACCTCGTCAAAGAACTTCTGTGGCGCAAAGGCAAGGGACGGCGTTTCCAGCATCGCGCCGACCTCGATTGTCTCGGGCAGGACGTGACCAAGGCGCTTTTCCCGCTCGATAGTCTTGTTGACCTCCCACTTCGCCTCGCGGAATTCATCGGCTTGCGCCACAAAGGGGAACATTACTGTCAAAGGCCGGCCATTGGCGGCGCGCATCAGGGCCTGCAACTGCATCCGCATCACGCCGCGCTTGTCCAGTCCGACGCGAATCGCGCGCCAGCCCAGCGCCGGGTTCGGCTCGGCCACATGTTTCATATAGGGCAGAACCTTGTCCGAGCCGATATCCAGCGTTCGGAACACCACGCGTTTGTCCCCGGCCGCATCCAGAACACGCTGGTATTGCGCCACCAACTCCGACCGTTTCGGCATCTGGTTTCGGATCAGGAACTGCAATTCGGTCCGGAACAGTCCCACACCCTCGGCACCCGAGTTGTTCAGAGAAGGCAGGTCGGCCATCAGGCCCGCATTCATCACCAGATTGATCCGCTCGCCATCCCGCGTAACGGTCGGGGTTTCTCGGATCGAGGCGTAACGTTCCTGTGCCTTGGCCTGCATCGCGATCTTGTCCCGGAAAGCGCTGACCACGGTGTCCTCGGGGCGCAAATGAACGACACCATGATCGCCATCAACCAGGATGTGGTCGCCGTTCAATGCCTCCGTGGTTATGCGGCCCACGTGAACAACCAGCGGAATCGCCAGTGCGCGTGCGACAATAGTGGCGTGGCTGCCGACCGAACCTTCCTCGAGCACGATACCTCTCAGCGAACGACCATATTCCAGCAAATCACCAGGACCAATATTGCGGGCGATCAGGATCGGATCGGGTGGCAAGTCGGCTCCGTCGGTCTTGCCCTGCCCGGTCAAAATCCGCAGCAACCGGTTGGACAGATCGTCCAAATCCGCCAGCCGCTCGCGTAGATAGGGATCGGTGACCTGCTCCATACGGGCGCGGGCCTGAGATTGTTCCTTTTCGACCGCAGCTTCGGCACTGAGGCCGCGGGCGATGTCCTCTTCCATCCGCCGCATCCAGCCCTTGGAGTTGGCAAACATCCGGTAGGCTTCCAGAACCTGGAGCTGTTCTTTGTCAGCTCCCTGCGAGATTTCCAGCATTTTGTCGACGCCGACGCGCAGTTCTTCTACCGCCTCGTTCAGGCGCTCCAGTTCACGATGCGGGTCTTCGGCGATGGGGTTGGTCACCACCACGCGCGGTTCGTGCAGCCAGACATGCCCTTCGGCTGAGCCCTCTTGCGCCGGGCCACCGTTCAACTGCACCGATTGCTGGTGCAGCGGCGACAGGGCCGCGCCCTCGCCCACAAAAGCGCCCAGCTCGGCCATTTCAGCCAGAACCATGGCGACCACTTCCAGCGCATAAACTTCATCTGCCGAAAGCTCGCGCGCTTCGCGGGACTGAACCACAAGCACGCCCAGCTTTTCGCCCAGACGTTGAATGGGCACACCAAGGAAGGACGAAAACCGTTCCTCGCCGGTTTCGGGCATGTAACGAAAGCCCTTGGCCGACGGTGCATCCGCCGTGTTCATCACCTTGCCGGACTGGGCAACGCGGCCCACCAGCCCCTCGCCCATACGCATCCGGGTCTTGTGGACCGCTTCGGGTGACAGGCCTTCAGTGGCGCACAACTCGAGCGTTTCTTCGTCGCGGAACAGATAGATCGAGCAGACCTCGGCCCGGATACTGTCCGCAATCAGGCTGGTGATCCGGTCAAGACGTTCCTGACCGGCGGCTTCGCTCGCCATCTCTTCGCGCAGCCGCCCCAGCAGCTTGCGGGATTCTGTTTCGGTGCCGTCCGCCATGGCCCAACCAAATTAGTGTGTCAGGCGTGATCCTTGGCTGAGATGCTCAGGCCGCCTTGTCCAGTTCAAAGGCATCATGCAGTGCCTGAACCGCAAGTTCCATGTATTTCCGATCCACCAGGACGGAAATTTTAATCTCAGAGGTTGTAATGACCTTGATGTTGATCCCCTCATCCGAGAGGATCTTGAACATTTTGGCCGCAACACCGGACTGAGAGCGCATGCCGATACCTACGACCGAAACCTTGCAGACGTCTTCATCCGCGACCAGTTCGGCATAATTCAGCTCACCCTTGTCCTTGATCGCCAGTAGGGCTTTTTCCGCGCGTGCCACCTGATCGGTCGGGCACGAGAAGGTCATGTCGGTGCGCCCCTCGTCCGAGATGTTCTGCACGATCATGTCCACGTTCACGCCCTCATCGCTGAGGGCGGTAAAGATGGTCGAGGCGATACCGGGGCGGTCTGCCACCGATACGACGGTCATCTTGGCCTCGTCACGGGAATAGGCCACACCGGCCACGACATTGGATTCCATGATATCCTCCTCGTCAACGACCAGCGTACCGGCCTCGTCGGATTGTTCTTCGAAACTTGATAGAACGCGCAGTTTCACATTATAGCGCATCGCCAGCTCGACCGAGCGGGTCTGCAGTACCTTGGCCCCCAGCGAGGCCAGTTCGAGCATTTCCTCGAACGAAATACGATCCAGCTTGCGCGCCTTTTCACAGATGCGCGGGTCGGTGGTATAGACGCCGTCCACATCCGTATAGATGTCACAGCGTTCCGCACCAAAGGCGGCAGCAAAGGCCACGGCAGTGGTGTCCGAACCGCCCCGGCCGAGGGTGGTGATGCGGCCTTCGGGACTGATACCCTGGAACCCTGCAACGACGGCCACTTTCATGCCTTCGTCAAATTTCTGACCGATATTCTCGGTCGGAATTTCCTCGATCCGAGCCTGGCTATGGGCGCTGGTGGTTTTCAACGGCACCTGCCAGCCCTGCCAACTGCGGGCCGGAATATCCATTTCCTGCAGAGTCAACGCCATCAGACCGGCGGTTACGTTCTCGCCCGAAGACACCACAGCGTCATATTCACGCGCATCGTACAGCGGCGAAGTCTCATCGACCCAACCTACCAGTTCATTCGTCTTGCCAGACATGGCCGAGACGATGACGATCACGTCATAACCCTTGGCCACCTCAACACCGATGCGTTTGGCCGCGCGGCGGATGCGGTCGAGGTTGGCAACCGATGTGCCACCGAATTTCATAACGAGTACGGGCATGAGGGTGGTCTCTCCGCGCCTTGGAATTCAGATCCCGTGCGTCTTATGCGAGGGGGGCCGCAAGGGCAAGGGTTCAAAAACCGCATCGAATGCGGTATCGGGTCGCTTTACATCCACCCGCTGCAGTGTCAGCCTTAGGCGACGCATTTTCCAAGAGGTTTTCCATGCTCCGCCTTGTCATCGCAACCGTCCTGCTGTCCTCTCCCGCCTTTGCGCAGGTATCCACACTGGCTGCAACCGATGGCAAGAACGCTTTGGGTACTGTTCCCTGCGCCACGGGCGGCGCACCGCTGAGCGACTGCCACGCCGAATTGCGCCACCACGACGACGGCACCACCACTTTGGCCGTAGCACTGGGTGCCGGAGAAGTACGCAGCATCTACTTTACCGATGGCGTGCCGAATTCCAGCAGTTCGCCCGCCAAGATCAGCCACGAAACCCGCGGTGATCTCACGGTGGTTTTCATTGACCCGAATGAGGTCTACGAAATCCCTACCGCCGCGCTGATCCGTCAATAAGCGTGGGGGCGGCCGTCCCAGGTTTCGAAACTGCCCGTGGTGTCCAGTGACAACGCGTCGAACCGCTCGATCAGGCCCTCTGCGGCCTGATCCGAAGTGATTTCAGCCGCAGGTCCACCCATTTCCGTTTTCACCCAACCGGGGTGATAGATGCCAACGGCGATGCCGTCCGAGCGCAGATCGGTGGCCAGATTCCGCCCCAGATTCAATGCGGCGGCTTTCGAGGCACGGTAGATGTAGCTGCCGCCCGGTGCCCGCGTGTGCGACGCCATTTGCGAGGACAAGATGGCAACCTTGCCGCGTGCGGCGCGAAGGTTGGGCAACAAGGCCTGAACGGTCAGGAAAACGCCTGTGACATTGGTGGCAAAGCTTTGCGCCCACATCTCTGCCGAATAGCCGTCGATGCCCTGCCCCTTGTCCAGATAAACCCCGGCATTGCAGATCAGCAGATCGACCGGCTGGTTTGCCAGTTGCACCGCCATTTCCGCGTGCTGCGCCGGGTCGGTGACATCCAGTAACACTTGAGCGCTACCGTCCCGCGCGGTGCCGGTCAGCATGTCTCCGCGCTCCCGATAGTGATCCGCCAGCGTTCTACCGATTCCACGACCGGCGCCAGTGATCACAACATGCATGATCTAATTGGTCTTCCTGCTGGGCACAAATGGTAGCGGAGCTACCGGCACCCCATCATCAATCAGGGCCTGGGCTTCTTCCGGCCTGGCCTCGCCATAGATCGCCCGTTCGGGGGCATCGCCCAGATGAATCTTGCGGGCTTCGCTAGCGAAATCCTTGCCGACATAGTCCGAGTTCTCTTCGACCTTGCGGCGCAAATCAGCCAGTACTTCTTTGACGTCAGGTGCAGGGGCTGCCACATCTATCGTATCAGCTTCTGGCATCGGCGCCAGAGGTCGCACCTTGGCGTTGCGGGCCGGACGGACGCGTGGTGTCATAATCGCCTTTTCGACGTCACGACACCCGCACTCCGCGCATGTCACCATACCCGCAGTTGCCAGTTTGTCGTAAGCGGCGGCCGATTGAAACCAACTGTCAAATGTATGGCCGTTGCTGCATTTCAATGCGTACTGAATCATGGTCCGTCCAAATGTCGGTTGCCGAATAGATACCGAGGGACATGGCAAGATCAAGCCCTTCCAAAGGCAACTCAGTGCCTAACAGGCTCAAGCTTTCGTAACAATACTGCCAATTCGTGAGAATTTACCTTTTGAGCAGCCTTTTTTGAAGAAAACCACTTTCGGTCCCGCTGCCTCCACTCGGGAAAACGCGAGGCCACCGACTGCACCAATAGTGGAAACACATCTACAGAACACAGCACTGGCCCCTTTTTCTTGCGCTGCTTCTGGTAATGGAACCGCCCCAGCGCCTGCCTCTCGCACAGACCGCGAATACCGGCCTCTTCCCATGCTTCCTGACTGGCTGTCTCGGACGGGCTCAGACCGTCGATCAGCCATCCTTTGGGAATGATCCAACGACGAGATTTTCGCGTCGTTATCAGCAAAACCTCGGGGCGCCCCTGCTGGATACGATAACATAGCGCGGCCGACTGCTGCCGAACCGGCAAGTGCCGGGTCTTTCGCGAAACATATGGCGCGAGTCTGGCATCAGTCACGCTGTGCCGCCTTTCAACTAGAGTCCTTGCCTGTTTTCCCGCGGTTTTTTGCTTATTTAGCGGGCCTCTGGAAAACAGATACCATATAAAGCGTTTTTCTCCAAGCCCTTGGCTTTGGATCACATACGCGCCGCCAGCTTCCGAACCAGATCATCATGCGGGATATCTGCATCAATCGCCAAGCGCCGCAGACCAAAATGCACGCGGGCGATCTGCTGGTAATAGCGCGTATAGACATAGTTGGTGCTCCCCCCGGCGATCGCCCCAAGAACGGGCACGGATTGCGCCGCCAGTTTTTGCCCCAACACGACGGACAAACGCGGAGCAACCGTCGCGACCAACTTTTGCATGGCCGGGCCGGTTAACGTCAGCCTGACGGAAAAGAACCCAAGATCGGCACCATCGTCATTGGACAAAGGCCCTGCCGCCGACAGCACGCGCACGCAGTCGAACTTCACACCTTCCTCGGATGGGTCAAACCCCTCGCGTGCCGCGGCGCCCTGTATCGCGCGCAACAACATCGCAGTGGTCGCAGGCAGTTCCATCAAAGCAGTAGACACACCGCCCAAACCGCCCGCCGCCCCCATGGCGGTTGTCACTGCGGTGTTGACCCAGGGACGTTGATCGGGAACAGCACGGCGCGAGCCTTCCGCCGCGTGCATCGCCAGCCAAAGGGCCTGTTCCGTCGCACCCGTTAGACCCTGCCGGATAGGTTCCGGCAATTGTTCCAGCAGAGTTTCAGCCGACCCGCCCAGACTGTTCAACAGCTTGACGCCCGGACCGCCCGCTGACCTGTAATACCCGGCCAAACGGTCAAGTTCTGCTTCTGCATCCAGCTTTTCGACAAGCACCACGTCCTGCATAAATACCCTCCTGCCCTTTAGACATCGGGATTTATGGCCAGCGTTTCAATAGTTCAGCGACTCCAGCGGGTCACCGGGCCACGGACGCCATCCCAAACACCGGGCGACAATTCCACGCCCAGAACGCGGTCCGGGTTGGTGGGGGGCGGCATCTCGACCCCTTTGAGGAGAGTAAACCCGAACCGGGCGTAATAGGGCGCATCACCGACCAACATGACGCGCTCCCAACCCAACGCCCGACCAGCCTCGATGCCTTCATGGATCAGAAATCCGCCCAAACCCTCGCCCTGATGGGTAGGGTGCACAGCCACCGGCCCCAGCAGCAGCGCATCGTGATCGCCCACATGCACTGGCCAGAATCGAATGGCCCCAGCCAGGATGCCCTGCCCGTCCCGCGCCACCAGTGACATCCCCGTCACAGGTGGCACATCATCGCGCAGACGATACGAGGACAGCGCCTCTCGCCCCGGCGCAAAGCACAGGTCATAGAGGGCTTCAACCTCCCACCAATCATCCGGCTCTTCCGGCCTGATCCCGAACTGCTGCACCCCGGCCCTCTTTTCCTTGCTGGCTTTCGCCCTAGCACTTCGGTACGCCTTGGGCAAACGCTTGGAGATCAGATGTTCTACCGCCCCGAAGACGGCCACGGCCTGCCGCACAATCCGTTCAACGCCGTCATTACGCCGCGCCCGATCGGCTGGATTTCCAGCCGCGGTCTGGATGGGATCAACAATCTGGCGCCCTATTCCTTTTTCAACGGCGTCGCCTACACGCCACCGCAAGTGATGTTCGCGTCCACCGGAACCAAGCACGATCAGGATGGCGGTAAGGACAGTGTATCGAATATCCAGGCAACCGGCGTGTTTTGCGTGAACGTGGTTGCCCATGCACATCGCGACGCGATGAATGCCAGCTCAGCGGGCCTGCCCAAACATCACGACGAATTCGATCATGCCGGCCTGACACCGGTTGAATGCGAGACTATCCCTTGCGCCCGGGTCGAAGGCGCTCCGGCCGCATTGGAATGCAAGCTGACACAGATCGTCACTCTGCCAGGAGAGGCAAACCGGGTCGTGTTCGGCGAGGTCACTGGTGTTCACTTGCGTGACGATTGCCTGAAGGACGGTATTTTTGATGTGACAACCTTCAACCCGCTCGCACGGCTTGGATATCGGGACTATTCGGTGGTCACCGAGTTGTTTTCACTAAGCCGCCCGGACGATTGACACCGCCTAGGGGGCGTTGTTCCCAGCGCTCCTCGCGCGCCCATTCCGAGGTGTTTGAGGCCAGATGAAAGAAGGAATTCCTGTTTCCTCTGGCTGGCAATATCCAGTAGCGCGAGGCAGAGCCCCGAAAAATCAGTGGCCGCCCAAAATTCCGGTACGGACTGAATAATCGACGGCCAGTTCGTAATCCGGGTCATCATCGCTATCGACCATCAGGTGGCCGGCTTTGTTGAGCAGTTTGTGGCAGTCACGGCTGAGATGGCGCAGCATGACGCGTTTGCCTGCGGCCTCGTATTTACCGGCTATGTTTTCGATCGCCTGCAGCGCCGACTGGTCGACAACACGGCTTTCAGCAAAGTCCACGATCACCGTTTCCGGGTCGTTCGGTACATCGAACAACTCGACAAATCCATCGGACGAACCAAAGAACAGTGGGCCCTGGATCTCATAGACCTTGGCCCCTTTTTCGGTCGAAGACTCGCGGGTAACGGCGTGAATGCGCTTGGCATTGTTCCAAGCATAGGCCAGCGCCGAGACGATGACACCAACGACCACGGCAACCGCAAGGTCCTCCATCACGGTGACAACGGTCACCAGCACGATCACGAACGCATCGGTCAGAGGCACTTTGCGCAGGATCTTGAACGAGTTCCAGGCAAAGGTTCCGATCACCACCATGAACATCACCCCGACCAGCGCGGCCAGCGGGATCTGCTCGATCAGCGGCGCGGCAAACAGGATGAAGACCAGCAGGAACACCGCTGCCGCGATGCCCGCGATGCGGGTGCGGCCGCCGGATTTTACGTTGATCATCGACTGACCGATCATGGCGCAACCGCCCATACCACCGAAGAATCCAGTGGCCACGTTGGCGACGCCCTGCGCGATGCATTCCTGCGAGGCCCCTCCCCGCTTACCGGTGATTTCACCCACAAGATTCAACGTCAGCAGCGATTCAATCAGGCCGATGGCGGCCAGAATGACCGCATAAGGCAGGATGATTTCAAAGGTTTCCCAATTCAGTGGCACCATCGGGATGTGGAACGCAGGCAGCCCGCCCTCAATCGACGCCAGATCACCAACGCGCGGGACGTCCAAACCAAAGCCAATCACCAGAGCGGCAACGACCAGAATACCAGCCAGCGGCGCGGGAACGATGCGGGTAATGCGCGGCATGACCCAGATCACCGCCATGGTCAGCGCCACCAAACCCAGCATCGTGTAAAGCTGCAGGCCCGAGAGCCATTCACCCCCGACAACGCCGTGGCCGGTGTTTTCCATAGTACCCGGCACTTTGAACTGGCCCAACTGAGCAAGGAAGATCACGATGGCTAGGCCGTTCACAAATCCCAACATCACCGGATGCGGCACCAGACGGATGAACCGCCCCCAGTGCATGGCCCCGGCGATCACTTGCAGGATACCCATAAGCACCACGGTCGCAAACAGGTACTCGACACCGTGTTCCGCCACCAGCGCGACCATCACAACGGCCAGTGCCCCGGTTGCGCCCGAGATCATGCCCGGACGGCCGCCGACCAGTGCGGTGATCAGACCGACCATGAAAGCCGCATAAAGACCAACCAGCGGATGCACCCCCGCAACAAAGGCAAAGGCCACCGCTTCGGGCACCAACGCCAGCGCCACGGTCAGACCGGACAGCAGCTCGATCCGCAGGCGCGAAACAGTCAGCCCTTCGTCCGGAACCCAACGCAAGTCGGGTTTGGCAATACGATTGGCAAAGCTTGCCAGCATGGCTCGGGGCATAGGACAGTCCTGTTGGTATTTTGGGTTCGCGCGAAAGGGGCCTTGTAGCCGTCAAACCCGGCCTGAGATACCGCGTCAGGCGGGACCCTGATATGCGTCACACGCATACCTGACCAGCAACCAACACAAACCGTTGATGCCACTTGCCGAATCCTCTGCCGCCCCGCAGAAATTCCCCAAAGGTTTTTTCACGCGGAGCACAGCCATGACCCAGACCAAAATCGCCATCATCGGCGGATCAGGTATTTATGAGATCGATGGGCTGGAGAATGCGGAATGGGTTACCGTTGAAACCCCGTGGGGCGATCCATCTGATCAGATCCTGACCGGATCTTTGAACGGCGTAGAGATGGCTTTCCTGCCGCGCCACGGGCGCGGGCATGTGCATTCCCCGACCGAAGTGCCCTATCGCGCCAATATCGACGCGTTGAAGCGGCTGGGGGTGACGGATGTAATCTCGGTTTCTGCCTGCGGGTCGTTCCGCGAGCATATGGCACCAGGGGATTTCGTTATCGTGGATCAGTTCATCGACCGAACCTTTGCCCGCGAGAAAAGCTTCTTCGGCACTGGTTGCGTCGCCCATGTCAGCGTTGCCCACCCCACGTGTCCCCGCCTGTCCGATGCCTGTGAAACGGCTGGCAAGGCTGCGGGCATCACCATCCACCGCGGCGGCACCTATCTGGCGATGGAGGGGCCGCAGTTCTCGTCACTGGCGGAATCGAAAATGTATCGTGAACATTGGGGGTGTGACGTGATCGGCATGACCAACATGCCCGAGGCGAAACTCGCCCGCGAGGCCGAGCTTTGCTATGCCTCGATCGCCATGGTCACCGACTACGACAGCTGGCATCCGGATCACGGGGAAGTCGACGTGACCGCGATCATTGCCACCCTGACCGGTAATGCCGAAAAAGGCCGGGCTTTGGTCAAAGGTCTGCCCGACCTGCTGAGCAGCGAGCGCGCGCCCTGCCCGCATGGGTGTGACCGGGCGTTGGAATACGCCATTCTGACCGCGCCGGAAAAACGCGATCCTGCGCTGCTGGCCAAGCTGGATGCGGTTGCCGGTCGCATCCTCTAGCCAGGCTGTTGCTCCAACGCGCCTTGCACCTCAGCCCACAGCCCGTGAGACCAGAGATCGTTATGGGTTCCGCCGGCGATAACATGAAGTTGGGCAGTGTCCCCAGACATCGCCGCCAGCGCTTTACCGTGGTGCAGCGGGATGGTTTCGTCCTCGGTCCCGTGGAATATCAGGGTTGGCACGGTGATGCTGTCGATCAAGTCGCGGGTGGCGAACTGATCCTTCATTAGGGCGGAGACCGGCAGAAACGGATACCGCTCGGCCGCCACATCCACGGTAGCAGTGAACGGTGCCTCAAGCACCAGCAGCTGCGCATTAGGACGCTCTTTGGCCACCGCAGCCGCTATGCCGGTGCCGAGGCTCTGGCCGTGCAGGACAACGTCCGCGCCCTCTACGTCCAAACGGTCAAACAGCTGAATCCCGTCTGAGACCAACGCCAGTTCCGAGGGCTCTCCCTCGCTGCCCGGAAATCCGCGATAGCTGGGCGCAAGCAAGCCAAAACCGCTGTTGAGAATTTCACGCATTCGGTCAGCCCGGTCGCCCAGATTGCCACTTTGACCATGAAAGAACAGAACCGTCGGCGCGCCCTCGGTCGCTGGCGGCGCGGACCATGCGGTCAGCACCACGCCGTCGGACATGGGGACATTGATCACGTCCACGTCCGCCAGCCCAACAGCCTTGGGGTCGGGCAATTCTCCGGAGGGTTTGTACAGCAGCGCGTTCTGATTTGCGTACATGTACCCGACGATCCCGGCATAAAAAACGCCAGCGATCAGGACCAACAGGGTTAGCACACGTTTCACCCGCTTGGTCTTCGACCGGGACATGTCTTCGAACACTTTCGAATAGTCAGGGGACGTCTGCGTCACGTTTGCCTCCAATCCTGAGTTTATCCAAGTTTGGAGTGTCAAACGCGTGTTTCAAGGAAGATGTATAAGCCTTAACAGTTTCTTTATTCGGCGCAGACCGGGCGCCATGCCCGGGACAGGCGTAAAGAAAACTCGTCCACGCTCGAGAATTGTTCGTCCGAAACGGGTATCGGAACAATCCACGAAAAGCTTGACCTTGCCGCTGCGCCAAGGCTTGGTGGGCTCGACACTTGAGCAGGAGCCCCCATGTCGCTTGACCTTTGGCTGGCCTTTGTTGCCGCATCGACCGCTTTGCTTCTGATCCCCGGGCCGACCGTTCTGCTGGTGCTAAGCTATGCCCTGTCGAAGGGGCGCAGTGTTGCCGTGGCCTCGGCCACAGGGGTCGCGGTGGGGGATCTGGCGGCCATGACAGCGTCACTGCTGGGATTGGGGGCACTGGTGCTGGCTTCTGCCACGCTGTTTTCCGTGCTGAAGTGGGTGGGCGCGGCCTATCTGGTGTGGCTGGGCATCAAATTGCTGCGCAGCGCGCCTGCGGGCGGGCTGCAGACAGTGGAGACCGGGCGTGACGTCACCGCCCACAACGTTTTTGGCCACGCCGCCGCCGTCACCGCGCTAAACCCCAAATCCATCGCGTTTTTCATTGCGTTCGTGCCACAATTCCTGCGCCCGGCGGAACCTTTGGGTCCGCAATTTGCCATCCTGATTGCAACCTTCGTCGGCCTCGCCTGGCTGAACGCCTTGGCCTATGCGTTGCTGGCTGACCGCTTGCGCCGAATGATCGGACGGGCCGGGGTCATCACTGCGATGACCCGGTTCGGCGGTTTGACTCTGATCGGAATGGGGATAGCAACTGCCGTCCTGCGTCGCCCGGCCTGAGGATCAATCCTCGGCGTTTTCCTTCATGAAACCACGGATGAACCGCCGGATTTCCCGCGCGGCCGACGTATCCAGTTCCTTGCACAGTTCGACAAATGCGTCGCGTTCATCCTTGTCCAGACGCAAGACCAACTGACTGTTTTTCTTGGTAGAACCTTTACCGTCTTTCTTTGCCACGTTCTTTTCCCCGTCGAACATTTGATTCTTTGAGCGATACAGTGTATATACATCGCATAGAAGTTGTAGATATCGAGCACCTAACAATAAAAAAGGATTATGGCAATGAACCTTCATGCCGCTCAGGCATTTCTTTTGCGAGACCAGCGCAACTGGCGCAAACCGCATCTGTCGTGGCTGCCTGCCGCGCTTTACCGGTACAAAAGCCTGCCGAACTCTGTTTCGCAACGTCGCAAGTAAGGCGGCGGTAATCTTTCCTTGCAAGGCTGACCCCAATGGGCCAAACACGCCCGCGTGTTTTGACGCCAGAGGGGTTGGCCATGTCCAGAAACAAGTCGGTCAAGGATTACATCCGAACCATCGTTGATTTCCCGCACGAAGGGATCATGTTCCGGGACGTGACCACTCTGTTTGCTGACCCGCGCGGATTTCGCATGGCGATTGACCAGATGCTGCACCCCTATGCCGGTGAACGCATCGACAAGGTTGTCGGCCTTGAGGCGCGCGGTTTCATCCTCGGTGGCGCGATAGCGCACCAACTGAGCGTCGGCTTTGTCCCAATCCGCAAAAAGGGCAAGTTGCCCGGCACCACCATCAGCCAAGACTATAAACTGGAATATGGCGAGGCCATTGTCGAGATTCACGATGACGCTATTCAGCCGGGCGAGAAAATCCTTGTTGTCGATGATCTGTTGGCCACCGGAGGCACTGCAGCCGCCGGGATCAAGCTGATCGAACGCTTGGGGGGTGAGATCGTCTCGTGTTCCTTCATCATTGATCTGCCGGAGCTCGGCGGTCGCAAAGTGCTGGAAGAAATGGGCATGGATGTGCATATTCTGTGCGAGTTTGAAGGGCTGTAGGCACCCTGTGGTCACAAATTTGTGAGTGGATATCCGAGGTTAAGCGGGCTTAGCGCGGCTCAGCCCAATATCAACCCGGTCCCATAGACACATTCAGTGATCTTGTTGCGATGGAAACCCGTATCCCTGTTGATGCCGCTTGAGGCATTTCAACAAGGGATTTGTATCATGTTTCGCAAACTCGCTTACGCCGGCGTTGCCAGCCTGTTCGTCGGCACCTCCGCTTTCGCTGATGGCCACTCCAAGGATATCGTCGACACCGCTGTCGGTGCCGGCAGCTTTGAAACCCTCGTCGCTGCTGTTCAGGCCGCTGATCTGGTGGACACGCTGAAGGGCGAAGGCCCATTCACAGTGTTCGCCCCCACGGATGACGCTTTTGCGGCCCTGCCCGAAGGCACTGTGGAAACGCTCCTCATGCCTGAGAATAAGGATCAGCTGGTCGCGGTCCTGACCTATCACGTTGTGCCGGGCAAAGTGATGTCGGGCGATCTGTCCGACGATATGACCGCAGCCACGGTTCAGGGCGGAGACATCACGATTGATCTGGACAACGGTGTGATGGTGAATGACGCCAACGTCGTTCAGGCCGATATCGAGACCTCGAATGGCGTGATCCACGTCATCGACAAGGTCATCCTGCCGGGCTCGTAAATGTCTCGGCGCGGCCCGGCACAGTCAAGGGCCGCGTCTTCACCTGAGAACCGCGCCTGGGTTCATGATCCCCAAAGGATCCAGCGCGGTTTTGATGGTGCGCATGGCAGCCAACTTTGTCGCATCCCCGTATGTCTCCAGATCACCGGCCTTGAGCCTTCCGACCCCGTGCTCGGCACTGACGGATCCATCAAAAGCGTTGACCAGATCATGCACGGCGTGCTTCACAGCCTGCCGTTGCCCATCAAATTCTGACCGGTCATGGCCCAGCGGCGGGAAAACGTTGTAGTGCAGATTGCCGTCCCCCAAGTGCCCGAAGCAATTGATGCGGAATGGTCCCAGCGCTGTCACGACTTGGGCACCACGACCAATAAACTCGGGAATCCGCGAGATCGGGATCGAGATATCATGGCTCGACACAGACCCGATCAAGCGGTTCGCCTCCGGAATGCGTTCCCGTACCGCCCAAAGGTCCAAACGCTGCGCCTCGCTTTGCGCGATGACGGCATCGCCGACAAGGCCAGCCTTGTCCGCTTCCACGTATAGCGTTTCCAGCGCCTCCGACGGCGCGTGCCCGGCAAACAGCCCTATTTCGATCAGCACGCACCATTCCGGCTGGGCCTCAAAGGGTTGCCGCACATCCGGCAGTACCTCGGTCAGGAATTGCAGCCCTTGCCGGTGGATCAGCTCAAACGTACTGACCGCATCACCCAACTGGTCCCGCGCCAGCGCCAGCAACTCGATCGCGGCCTTAGGCGATATGACCTGTAACATCGCGGTTCCCACCGCTTCGGGCCGCGGAAACAGATGCAGCGAGGCCGCCGTGATAATCCCCAGCGTCCCCTCGGACCCGATCAACAGGTTGCGCAGATCATAACCGGTGTTGTCCTTGCGCAAGCGGCTCAGCCCGTGCCAGATCTCACCGTCGGGCAATACCGCCTCTAGCCCTAAGCATAGGTCGCGGGCATTGCCATAGCGCAGCACGTTCACCCCACCCGCATTGGTGGCGAGATTCCCTCCAATCCGGCAAGACCCCTGCGCGGCCAACGCCAGGGGGAACAGCCGGTTGGCTTTCTCAGCGGCGGACTGAACATCGGCCAGAATGGCGCCCGCCTCGGCGATCAGAATGTTCTCGGTCGGGTAAACCGCCCGTATCGCCGTCATCCGCTCCAGCGAGATCAACAGCGGCGCAGGGCCATCAGACATGACCTGCCCGCCCACCAGCCCGGTGCCGCCGCCATAGGGCACCACCGGAACCCACGCATCCGAAGCCAGTCGGACCAACGCAGACACGTCCTCAACCGTCCGCGGCAGAGCAAGCAGCCCCGCGTGCCCTGCAAACCGGCGACGCGGTTCCTCCAAGTAACGTTCGGTGACCGGGCGCAGGATATCGTCACCCAGATTGGCACGGATCAGCTTGGCAAGGTTCTCATCGGCAGGATTCAGTGTCATACTCCTTCCTTGCCCAAGCGGCCCTGTCCCCACAAGCCCTATTCCAATTCAATCAGATAGCGCGGCTCCAACACCACCACCGTGGGCCGGTCCGGAAGTGTCTGCAGCGAAACGACCAGTTCCGAGACACCGTCACGCTCGACCGGGAAGTCGTTGCGGATATCGATCAAAAATCGATCCAGTGAAAAGCCGGAAAACCAGTGCATCGGGATTATGACCGAGCTTTTCAGCCGCTTCAAAACCGAGATCATGTCGGGTAGCGGCATGGTTGTGCCGCCATCCACCGCAGCCATAACCACATCCAGCCGCCCCAAGGCCGCAAACTGCTCGTCCGATGGTACATGGTGCAGATGCCCCAGATGGCCAATACACAGCCCTTCGATCTCAAACACAAAGATCGAATTGCCGCGCTCTTCGACCCCACCATAGGGGGACCGGATATCGGTCGAGACATTACGCACCAGCATCTCACCCAGATCGAGGTGATGTTCGATTCCCTGACCGAACTCGCCCCAACCTGGCAACACGTGGGGAATAGCCGGATCGGGATGGGCGGTCCAATGGGTGCTGTGGGCGTGGTTCATGGTGACGACGTCCGGAATCAGGTCGGCGCTGCCGATAAAGCCGGTGAAGTCCGTCACAGCGTTCAAGCCGCCGCGCGTCTGGATCAGAAACGAGGCGTGGGCAATATAGCTGATCCGAACTGAATACTCCGGGATCGGATCTGTCCACGCGGCCTTGTGAACATACTCAATGCCAGGAGCAGCATCCGCGATGGCGATACAATGGCTCGGCCGCCGCTCCTGCGCCGCAGCCCCGCCTGAGATTACCAACAATGCCGCAACAATCCAGCGCATGAGGCAAGTGTAGCCCAGAACGCTGGTAAGTCACGCCCGCAGACATCGCGTCAGTGAAATCACGGATTTGGTCTTTTTGGGAGCAGTTCAGAGAACGATGCACTTCCGCAGCTTGAACGGGCGTGAGACTTTTGCTGCACGCAATGACTGTGCCAGCACATCGCTCACAAAAAACGTGCGGCGCATGTGTGCGTCCATCCAGAGGTCTGGCCCGTCCAACGCAGACGCGCTCACGGCGATATCCTTGTCCTGCATTGCTCCAGGCGGTTCCCAGATGTTGTGGTTTTCATATGGCTTATCTATGCGCGGAGATTGGTCGGTCAGCACGGCAGTCTTTTGTGCGCCGAAGTTTAAACAAAAGTACTCGCCTTCAACCGACGTGGTGCGATCATGCTGAAACAGTTTGACCGGATAGAGGTTGCCTTCACCGAGATCAAACTGGCGTAGAACTGCCGCACACGCGGAAGATACGGTCCACAGACCTCCAGCCATAAAGAAATCAGGCTGCTTCTTTTTTGTCTTTGTACTTCGCGTACATTTCTTTTGGGAAACAGTCTTCTGACTGCGGTTCTCCAAGTCTGTTTCGCTTCATGGCTTCAACAGCGCGTTCCAGATCCCTCAGGACAATGTCTGCCTCAAACCCTTAGATGCTCGCCGTGCCCACCATAGCATCGCTGATCCAGATCATTGGTTTTTTGGGCCGCGCCATTGACCTACCCCACGTCGGTCTTCCCGCGCCGGTCTGATCGCAGGCTGGCATAGAGCACATGCGTCCGCCAGCGTCCGTTGATCTGCAGATACGACTGTGCAACGCCCTCGTATTTGAAGCCCGAACTTTCCAGCAACCCGCGTGAGGGCTTGTTTTCGGGCAGGCAGGCCGCCTCAATCCGGCTCAGGTCCAGACGGGTAAAGGCGTGGTGCACCACAGCTCCAATCGCCTCGCGCATATACCCGTTGCGGGCGAAGGCCTCACCGGTCCAATACCCAAGTGTCCCCGCCTGTGCCGGACCGCGTCGCACATTGTCCAGCGTGATCGCACCAACCAGCACGTCATCCGTGCGGCGGAACAGGAACAAAGGGATCGCCGTGCCGCTGGAAACCGACCGCTGCGCCCAATAAACCCGATTAGTGAATGACTTCCGGCTCAGGTGATCCTTGGCCCAGACCGGCTCCCACGGCGTCAGGAAGCCCTTGGAGGAACGCCGCAGCGCCGCCCAGTCGTTAAAGTCGGAGTGCACGGGCGGGCGCAAGCTCAGGCGCTCGGTTTCGAGTTTCAGCTTGCGTCTGCCCAACAGCATCACGCCGCACGCCTCTCCTGCAACTTGTCCAGCGTCGGCGCGCCTGAGACCGGGCCATAAAGCGCCAGCGCAGCCGGAGCCTTGACGGCCATGTCTTCGGCGAAGGCGCGCACGTCTTCGGTGCTGACAGCGTCGATTTTGGCGACGGTATCCTCAAGCGAGGGTACCCGGCCCCAGATCTGCACCAACCGCGCCAGGCGCTCGGCGCGGTTTGACGGGCTTTCCAGCCCCATCAGCATTCCGGCCTTCATCTGGGCACGCGCACGAGCAACCTCTTCGGGGCTCATGTCCTCAGCGGCGCGCTTCATCTCGTCGATGGTGATTGTCGCCAATTCCGCGACCTGCTCGGCCGAGGTGCCTGCATAAATCGTGGTCGTCCCGGTATCGGCATAGGCGCCGGTCTGCGCGAAGATCGTATAGCAGAGCCCGCGCGTTTCCCGCACTTCCTGAAACAGGCGCGAGGACATACCGCCACCCAACGCAGTCGAGTAAATCTGTGCCGTGTAGATCGCATCGTCGCGATAACCCGGGCTTTCCAGCGCCAGCGCGAAATGGGCCTGTTCCAGCTCTTTCTCTTGCCGTGCCTCACCACCAGTGAACCGGGCCGCTTCGGGGATCAGGCCCTTGCGCGGCTGTAGATGGCCAAACATCTCTTCGGCTATTTTTATCAGCGCATCGTGATCCACGGCGCCAGCGGCCGACAGGATCATCTGCTCGGGGCCGTAATGTTCGGCCACGAATCCCGACAGGTCTTCACGCGAGAACGCACTCACTCGCTCGGTCGGGCCAAGAATGGTGCGGCCCAACGGCTGATCGTGATAGCTCTGCTCTTGCAACCAGTCAAAAATCACATCGTCGGGCGTATCATAGGCCTGGCCGATCTCTTGCAGGATCACGCCCCGCTCTACCTCGATCTCGCGCGGGTCAAAGACCGGGTTCAGAACGATGTCACCGATTACGTCCATCGCCAGCGCCACATCGTTTTTCAGAACGCGCGCGTAATAGGCCGTCACCTCGCGCGAGGTATAGGCGTTGATATAGCCGCCCACATCCTCGATCGCTTCGGCAATTTGCAGCGCCGATCGCCGCTCGGTTCCCTTGAAGGCCATATGCTCAAGGAAATGCGCAATCCCGTTCTGCTCGATCCGCTCATGCCGCCCACCGGCGGTTACCCAAATGCCGATGGCCGCTGATTGCAGCCCCGGCATGTTTTCACTGACGATACGAAATCCGTTCTTCAGTTGGTCTTGTCTGACAGTCACTCGGCGATATGCCCTTTGATATGATCCTCAAGGGCGCCCAGATCATTGACAATGCGGGTCACCCGTTCCGGACGTTCATACAGATCAGACATGCGGGAGGGAAGAGGCGGATGCACGTCGCTCGCCTTCTCGACCGCTGCGGGGAATTTCGCGGGATGCGCTGTGGCCAGGGTGACCATAGGCACGTCTGCCGAGCGATGCTCTTCGGCGACTTTGATGCCAACGGCCGTGTGGGGGCAGACCAACTCAGCACTGTGCTCCAGCGTGTGTTTGATCGTCTCCAGCGTTTCCTCTTCAGACACCCGGCCCGAGTCAAAGATTTCGCATAGCGTTTCCATTGCGCCCTGACTGACGTTGAAACCGCCATTTTTGAGCTCATCCATCAGTTGGGCGACGGCCCCGCCATCCTCGCCATATGCATAAAACAGAGCGCGCTCAAAGTTCGAGCTGACCTGAATGTCCATCGACGGGCTGATCGAGGGGATGGTGTCACCTTTGAAATACCCCTCGCCAGACAGGCAGCGATGCAGGATGTCATTCTGGTTAGTCGCCACGACCAGACGGTCGATAGGCAGCCCCATACGCTTAGCCAGATAACCCGCGAAGATGTCGCCAAAGTTACCGGTCGGCACTGTAAAACTGACCTTGCGACGGGGTGCGCCAAGGCTGACGGCGGCCGAAAAGTAATAAACGATCTGCGCCAGAACCCGAGCGAAGTTGATCGAGTTCACGCCCGCCAGCTTCACGCCGTCACGAAAATCAAAATCGTTGAACATGTCTTTCAGCGCGGCCTGACAATCATCGAAATCGCCATCCACGGCCAAGGCATGAACGTTACTGTCGTCGGGCGTCGTCATCTGGCGGCGCTGCACCTCGGAGACACGGCCATGCGGGAACAGGATGAACACGTCCACGGCGTCCAGCCCCCGGAATGCCTCGATAGCCGCCGAGCCGGTGTCACCGCTGGTCGCCCCCACAATAGTCACACGGTCGCCACGTCGTTTCAGCGCGACCTGAAACAGCTGACCGATCAACTGCATGGCAAAGTCTTTGAACGCCAGCGTCGGACCGTGAAACAGCTCTAGCAGGAAGTGGTTCTCGTTCAGCTGCGTCAGCGGCGCTCGGGCATCATGACCAAAACCTTCGTAAGCACGGGCGATGATCGCCTTGAACTCATCCTCTGCGAACGACCCGCTGACATAGGGCCACATCACCCGAAAGGCGATTTCCTCATAGGGCTGACCGGCCAGAGCGGCGATCTCGTCCTGCGTCATCACCGGAATCTCGGCAGGCAGGTACAGGCCGCCATCGCGGGCCAGCCCGGTCAGCATCGCCTCTTCAAAGGTCAGTTCAGGCGCTTGGCCACGGGTCGAGATGTATTTCATTGCTCTTCACTCTCAGAAGGGGCGCGGTTGCGCCACAGGAAATAACCGGTCATCGCGGCCCAGACCAGAGCCAGACCAAACCATGTGATTGCATATTGCAGGTGATCGTTGGGAATGCCCGCCGTGTCCACCGGCAGTGGCGTAACCCCCGGATCAGATTCCGATCGGGCAATCAACAGCACGGGCTCGGCCTCCAGGGCCGCAGCCAGATTGGGTACGTCTCGGGCAAACCAGATGTTGTCGTCAATGTCCGGCGCGGGCGTGTAGCTGTCGATCTCGTCCGGCCAGTGCAGATTGCCAGTAACCTCCATCGGCCCGGTCAAGCGATCAGCCTGCTTGGCTGTCGTCTTCACAAAACCCCGGTCCACAAGGATGGTCCGGTCTTCCGTGCTGAAGGATTGGATGATCCGATACCCCGCCCCAACCTGCTTGACCGAAACCAGAACATGAATTTCTCCCGGCTCCATTTCTCCGGCCACCGTCACCGGTAAGTATCTGTCACGCTCTCGCGAGATATCCTGCGGCAAGCCCACAGGCTCTGCCTCAATCCTAGCTTCGATGTCCGACAGCACATCCTGTTTCCACGCCAACCTTTGCACTTGCCAAACGCCCAGCCAGACCAACACGCCCAAGCCGGTAAGACCGAAGATCAGCAAAAAGAGAATGCGGTGCATCTTTAGACCATGTTGCAAAGCCGGAACCGGCGTCTTGTTAAGGGGCACGCGGACCGAATTGCAACCACGCAATTGTATCGGGCGCAATCTTGCACCTGATCGAGAAAAAGCCGCCCCAAGGGACGGCTTTTGCAATTGAACAGTCCGACCGGCGTTACATCAGCGGCGCCTGCCCCCAGATGTAGACGGCGAAGAACAGGAACAGCCAGACAACATCAACGAAGTGCCAGTACCAGGCCGCGGCCTCGAACCCGACGTGCTTTTCGGGGGTAAAATCACCGCGCAACGCCCGGATCAGGCAGACGGACAGGAAGATCGTCCCGATGATCACGTGAGCACCATGGAAGCCGGTTGCCATGAAGAAGTTGGAATAAAACTGGTCGCCACCGAATTTCCAGCCGTCATGGGCCAGCAGCTCGTAATACTCAAAGCCCTGCAGGAAGGTAAATGCGATGCCCAAAGCGATACCGATGGCCAGGCCCTGCACCAGCGCCCTGCGATCATTGTTATGGACCAGAGCATGGTGCGCCCAGGTGATGGCACAACCCGACAGCAGCAGAACCAGTGTGTTGATCAGCGGCAGGTGGAACGGATCTACCGCGTGGATATCCGGCTGGATGTATTCGGTGCCGGCATAATCGTACATCGGATACATGCGATGTTTGAAGAACGACCAGAACCAGGCGAAAAAGAACATCACCTCGGACATCACGAACAGGATGAAGCCATAGCGCAGGCCGATACGCACGACTGGCGTGTGATCCCCCGCGCGGCTTTCGGCCACCACTTCGGACCACCATGCAAACATGGTGTAGAGAACGGCCACCAGACCGGCCCAGAACATGAACGAGGTGATGCCGTGCATCCAGAGGACAGCTCCGAACAGCATCACAAAGCCGCCGACCGCGCCGAAAAGTGGCCAGATCGACGGGGTCAGAATGTGATAATCATGGTTTTTAGCGTGTGCCATCAGCGTCCCTCACCTACAGGCGTTAGTTCGTGTTTGTATCTGCCTGCATTTCAAGGGCGGCGTAGCCCTCGGGCAGGTCTATTTCATAAAATGTATACGACAGAGTGATCGTATGCACATACTTGGCTTCAAGATCCTCGACCATTTCAGGATCGACGAAGAATGTTACCGGCATCTGAACCCGTTCACCGGGCCGCAGTACCTGCTCTTCAAAGCAGAAGCAGGCGATTTTCTGGAAATACCCACCGGCCGAATAAGGCGCGACGTTATAGGACGCCTGCCCGGCAATCGGCCGGTCGGTCGGATTATAGGCCTCATAGAAGGCCAACCCGGTTTCACCGATACGCACTTCCATCTCACGCTCGACCGGCTTGAACTCCCAAGCCATGTCCTTGGCCTTCGAGGCGTCAAAGCGGACGGTCACAGTGCGGTCCAGAATATCCCCGGGCGCTTGCGCGGAAACGCCGGTGGTACCGCCAAATCCGGTGACGCGGCAAAACCAGTCGTAGAACGGGACAGCGGCCCAGGCCAGGCTGCCCATCAGGACAACCACACCCACCGTCTGCGCTACCGTTTTCTGCGGACCGGTCAATGCCATCAGTTCTGCACCTCCTGCGTCGGCACACCCAGACTTGTGCCTGAGACTTTGACGATCGTCAGGCCGAAAATGATCACGATGAAGGCCGCCAGTGTCAGACCGACACCCAGATTGCGGCTAAAGCGGCGTTCATGCAGTTCGTGGCTTTTGCGCAGGCTCATGACCAACCTCCCAAGCCAAAGGGTTTCAACAGCGCTTCGGCCAGAATCGCACCGAAGTGCAGGAACAGGTAGAGCAGTGACAGCTTGAAGAAAGAGCGCTCGACCTTGAAATTGTCCGCCTCTGCATCGTTCTCGGTCCGGCGCGAGATCTGCCACGCACCGCGCAGGAACAGGGCGTTCATCACCACCGCAACTGTCAGATAGATCGGACCGCCAATGCCCGAGAACGCGGCGCCGATTGCCAGCACAGCCAGGAACGCAGTGTAGACCAGAATATGCCATCGGGTCGCGCGGCGACCGTGGGTCACGGTCAGCATCGGCACACCCGCATCGTCATAGTCCGAGCGCATGAACAACGCCAGCGCCCAGAAATGTGGCGGCGTCCACATGAAGGTCAGGGCGAACATCAACCACGGTTCCAGCGTCATCGACCCGGTGGCTGCCACCCAGCCGATCACCGGTGGGAATGCCCCAGCCGCGCCGCCAATCACGATGTTCTGAGGCGTCAAGCGCTTCAGCCACATTGTGTAGACGACCACGTAGAAAAAGATGGTGAAAGCCAGAAAGGCACCGGCGAGCCAGTTCGTCGCCAGCCCCAGCATGATTACGGACAGGCCGGAAAGCGCCAGTCCAAGCGCCAGAGCTTCGCCCTCGTCCACCTTGCCGGACGGGATCGGGCGACGTTTGGTGCGTTTCATAACCTTGTCGATATCCGCATCCCACCACATGTTCAGCGCGCCGGACGCGCCACCGCCGATGGCGATGAACAGGATGGCACAAAAGCCCACAAACGGATGCACCGGTATCGGGGCCGCCAGCAGACCGACCAGAGCGGTAAACACGACCAGAGACATCACGCGCGGTTTCAACAAGGCGAAATAGTCGCCAAAGTTGGCCTCGTCCGCGTGCGCCGTGGCGTTCACAGTGCTGGCATTGATGCTTGCGTCGCTCATGTCCGGTCCTTCTGAGGGCCAAAGCTGCGCGATCCCCGCGCAGTCTGCGTGTGTTTACCTAGGCCTTGACAGGCTCAGTTCGAGGCAACCTGATAGGCGGCAGGCTGACCCGCATACTCTTCCAGAGCACCTTGCAACCATTGCTCATACGCCTCTTCGCTGACCACTTTGACCGTGATCGGCATATAGGCGTGGTCCTTGCCGCACAGCTCCGAACACTGGCCGAAATAGACGCCTTCCTTGTCAGCCTGGAACCACAGTTCCGCCAGCCGACCCGGCACACCGTCCTGCTTTACGCCGAAGGACGGGATGGTCCACGAGTGGATCACGTCGGAGGCGGTGACCTGCATCACGATGACCTTGCCGACCGGTACGACAACGGCGGTGTCGGTGGCCAGCAGCCATTCGTCATCGCTATATCCGGCATCGGCCAGCTTGGCGCGCATGGCGTCATCCAGAACGAACGGAGTGACATCCGCATCACCGGGGCGCGAACCTTCGTCCAGCGTGGCCGGGTGACCCAGCAGGTAGCTGTCGAACGCAAAATCGTGATCGACATACTCGTAGGTCCAGTACCACTGGTTGCCCACCACCTTGATCACAACGTCGCCCTCGGGAATTTCCTGTTGCTTGAACAGAACCGGCAGCGAGAAGGCACCGATAAAGACCAGAATCAGGATCGGGCCCAACGTCCAGGCGATCTCAACCGGGGTATAGTGCGAGAAGCCCGCCGGTGTGGGGTTCACACGCTTGTTGTAACGCACGATGCAATAGATCAGCAGCGCAGCTACGAACAGGCAGATCACGGTGATGATCACCAGAATCATGCCGTCCAGCCGCTGAATCCCGTCGGCAAGGCTGGTGGCCGCGGGCTGGAAACCCATGCCGCCGTCAACCGGTTTCCCAATAATTTCAAGCTCCTGAGCCATGGCGGGAAGGCTGGAGAGGGCTGTCATGAACCCCGAAAGCATCAAAGCATTCTTCATTTTCTGTCCTGATCGTTTGATCTTTGCGTCCCTGTCGAAAAGGTGTGAATCGGTCGCACCTCTCCCGTTGTCTTTGGCGAAGTTAAAAACCATATTCCTGATGCTAGATAAAGCAAAATGCTTGCGTCAAACAGACGCTATTTTTGATCTGGATCAAACCCGAAAGGTCCCAAGTGATGCCCAACGACCCGTTTCGCCCATTTGAAAGCGCCCTTCCGCAGGACGAAGCGCTTGCGGTTTTGCAGTCTGCCACTGCCGGGGCTGAAGACGGAGAACTGTTCGTAGAACGGCGAAAATCCGAAGCTCTGCTCTTTGATGACGGGCGTTTGAAGACCGCATCCTATGACGCATCCGAAGGGTTCGGCCTGCGGGCAGTTCAAGGTGAGGTTGCGGCGTATGCCCATTCCACCGACGTCTCGATTCCGGCGCTGAAACGGGCGGCGGAAACCGCTCGCCTAGCTGTGGGTGACGGTGGCGGTATATTGGCTGAGGCGCCGCGCCCTACCAATACGCGGCTTTATACGGACGAAGACCCGATCGAATCCGCCAGCTTCCCGGTCAAGATCGAAACCCTGCGCGAGATCGATGCCTACGCCCGCGACCTTGACCCGCGCGTCGTACAGGTCAGCGCCACCATTGCCGCCGCCGTGCAAGAGGTCGAAATCCTGCGGCCTGATGGCGTTTTGGTGCGTGATGTCCGTCCGATGACTCGCCTGAATATCTCGGTCATTGCGGAGCAGAACGGCCGCCGCGAAAGCGGCTCGGCGGGTGGTGGAGGTCGCGTGGGTCTGGACGGGCTGATTGATCCCTCTGATTGGCAGGACAAAGCCCGCGAGGCGCTAAGGATCGCGCTGATCAATCTGGACGCCGTCCCTGCCCCGGCCGGTGTGATGGAGGTCGCCCTCGGCCCCGGCTGGCCCGGCATCCTGCTGCACGAGGCCATCGGGCACGGGTTGGAAGGCGATTTCAACCGCAAAGGAAGTTCAGCCTTTGCTGGGCTTATGGGCCAGCAGATTGCATCGAAAGGCGTGACCGTTGTCGATGACGGTACCATCGCGGACCGGCGCGGCTCGATCACGGTAGATGACGAAGGCACACCAAGTTCGCGGACCGTGCTGATTGAAGATGGCATTCTGACCGGCTACATGCAGGACAGGCAGAACGCCCGATTGATGGGAGTTACACCTACCGGCAACGGGCGGCGTCAGAGCTATGCGCACAAACCCATGCCGCGCATGACCAATACGGTGATGCTGGGCGGGAACGCCGATCCTGCGTCTTTGGTTGCAGATATTAAAGACGGCATCTGGGCCGTGGGTTTTGGCGGCGGTCAAGTGGATATCACCAACGGCAAGTTTGTGTTTTCCTGCACCGAAGCATACCGGGTCGAAAACGGTAAAATCGGCGCACCGGTCAAAGGCGCGACATTGATCGGCGACGGGCCATCTGCGCTGAACCGCATCCGCGGCTTGGGCAACGACATGGCACTGGATCCGGGCATGGGAACCTGTGGCAAGGACGGTCAATGGGTGCCGGTCGGCGTTGGTCAGCCTACGGTTCTGCTGGATGGTCTGACGATCGGCGGATCAGCCGCCTGAGAGAGAATCGGCCCCCGCGATGGTTAACGCCGCGCCGTTGGAAATTTGGTTTTTTTCCGTCTGCTTGTTTCACACCTCAAGCAGACGTCTTTATTTTGCGCTTTAAAATCAGCCTATTACAAAGTTTCGCACATAAATCCCCGAAAATTTTCCGAATAATTTGACAGGATTCACAAGCTGTTAACCCCTGCAGCCGTAAACCAGTTCTGCAATCAGGCGGAGCAACGGATGACCGAAGAGCAGCTTTCTTCCAATCACCCCACACTCCCACCCACCACGGAAGAGGATCAGTTTTCCTGGCTTCGTCTGTTGCGCTCGCGCAAGGTCGGTCCGGCGACGTTTCGTCGGCTATTGCGGGAACATGGCTCGGCGCAGAACGCGCTGGTCGCGCTGCCTGAAATGGCACGTGCTGCCGGAATTGAAGGGTATGAAATTTGCCCGCCCGGCGTGATTGAGGCGGAACTCAAGGCCGCAAGAGTCGCTAATGCACGGCTTTTGTGCCTTGGGTCCGCTGATTTTCCTGATGCCTTGAATGACTTGTCGGATGCCCCTCCGATGTTGTGGGCGATTGGTGATGTGTTTTTGCTGCGCAAACCCTGCATTGCGATGGTCGGGGCGCGCAACTGTTCGTCTTTGGGTGCACGCATGGCGCGTGGGTTGGCGACCGACCTTGGAAAGCAAGGGTATGTCGTCGTGTCAGGGTTGGCGCGCGGAATCGACACTTCAGCACATATGGCGGCATTGGATACCGGCACTGTTGCGGTCATGGCCGGCGGCGTGGACGTAATCTACCCGGCAGAAAACACCGATCTGGCCAGAGACATCGCCCAATCGGGGCTGCGCGTGTCCGAGCAACCGATGGGCGTGACCCCGCAGGCACGGCACTTTCCACGCCGTAATCGGATCATCTCGGGGCTGGCTCAGGCGGTTGTCGTGGTTGAAGCCGCCGCTAAATCCGGCAGCCTGATCACCGCGCGGGACGCCTTGGATCAGGGGCGCGAGGTTCTGGCTGTACCCGGCCACCCATTTGATGCCCGTGCGGCCGGATGCAACCTGTTGATCCGCGACGGGGCCACCTTGGTGCGGGCCGCCGAAGACGTGATCGAAGCGTTGCCACAGAAGCGTGCAGACTTGTTCGAGCCCCCCCTGCCTGAAGCACCCGTGGAACCGGCCCCCTCAAGTGCATCCTTACATGATGAGATACTGGCCCGGCTGGGGCCGTCACCAATTGCCGAAGACCAGTTGATCCGCGACATCGCCGCCACTGCGGGCGAGATCGGTCCGGCTCTGGTCGATCTGGAACTGGACGGGCGCATTCAGCGCCAGCCCGGTGGCTTACTGTCCCTGACGGCCTGACGCACTTTCGGGGGACGCGCGGCAATTTACATGTCTAGAAGGCTGAAATCACCGCATATTTTGGGTTTTTAAAGGAACGCATTGACAATTCGCTCTTGCCCCACACATTTTGCACGATCATAGAAGGCGCCCAATTCGTCGAGCGAGGTTTTCCCTTAAATGCCTGTAGTTGTTGTAGAATCCCCAGCCAAGGCCAAGACAATCAATAAGTATCTTGGCCCCGACTACACGGTTTTGGCGTCTTACGGCCATGTACGAGACCTGCCCCCAAAGGACGGATCGGTCGATCCCGAGCATGAATTTGCGATGAAATGGGAAGTGGGCAATGACAGCCGCAAACACGTCAAAGCGATCGCCGACGCGCTGAAAGAAGACAACGCCCTGATCCTGGCCACTGACCCCGATCGCGAAGGCGAGGCGATAAGCTGGCACCTGCAGGAGGCTCTGACCAAGCGGCGCTCGATCAAGAAGGACACACCGGTCAGCCGGGTCACCTTCAACGCCATCACCAAAGACGCGGTGACCGAGGCGATGCAGAACCCGCGTGAGGTCGATATGCCGCTGGTCGAGGCCTATCTGGCCCGCCGTGCACTCGATTACCTGGTAGGTTTCAACCTGTCTCCGGTTTTGTGGCGCAAACTGCCGGGCGCGAAATCGGCGGGCCGGGTGCAATCGGTTTGCCTGCGTCTGATCGTCGAGCGCGAGATGGAGATCGAGGCGTTCAAGCCGGTTGAATACTGGTCGGTGCGCGCCTTGTTCGAAACACCGCGCGGTCAGACCTATGAAGCCCGTCTGGTTACTCTGGCCGGCAAGAAGCTGGACAAACACGATCTGGCGAACGCCACGCAGGCGGAACTGGCGGTTCAGGCAATCACCAGCCGCGCGCTCAGCGTCACCTCGGTCGAGGCCAAGCCCGCCGCCCGCAACCCCAGCGCGCCGTTTATGACCTCGACCCTGCAGCAAGAGGCCAGCCGCAAATTCGGTATGGGCGCGCGGCACGCGATGCAAGTGGCGCAGCGGCTTTATGAGGCAGGTTACATTACCTATATGCGGACCGACGGCATCGACATGGCGCCTGAAGCTGTGGCCGCCACACGCGATGCAATTACCCAGCGCTATGGCGCAGAATACGTGCCAGACAGCCCGCGCATGTATAAGAACAAGGCCAAGAACGCGCAGGAAGCACACGAATGTATCCGCCCGACGGATATGTCGCGCGACGCCAAGGCGCTGAAGGTCACGGATGAGGATCAGCGCAAGCTGTATGACCTGATCTGGAAACGCACCATCGCCTGCCAGATGGCCGCCGCCCGGCTTGAGCGGACAACGGTCGAGATCGGCAGCGCGGATGGCCAGGTCGGCCTGCGCGCCACCGGTCAGGTGGTTCTGTTTGACGGGTTCATGCGGGTCTATGAAGAAGGCCGCGACGACGTCTCTGACGACGACGAAAAGCGCCTTCCGCAGATCATGAAGGGCGATCCGGCTCCATTCGCCAAGACCTCTCTTAAGGATCAGTTCGCAAAAGCGGACGACAAGGCGGCCATTCTGTCGGAAAACGAAGCCGTGCTGGCGCTGCAACACCACACCCAGCCGCCGCCGCGTTATACCGAGGCCACCTTGGTCAAGCGGATGGAAGAACTGGGCATCGGGCGCCCTTCGACCTATGCCTCGATCGTGACCACGATTCAGGACCGGGAATATGTGCGCAAGGACAAAAACCGGCTGATCCCCGAGGAAAAGGGCCGGATCGTCACCATCTTCCTACTGAATTTCTTCCGCCAATATGTAGGCTATGAGTTCACCGCCAATCTGGAAGAACAGCTGGACGACGTCAGTGCCGGAGACCGGGACTATCAGGACCTTCTGGGCAAGTTCTGGCGCGACTTCTCAGCAGCGATTGGCGAAACGTCGGAACTGCGCATTTCCGAAGTTTTGGACAAGCTGGACGAAGCACTGGCACCCCAACTGTACCCACCGCGCGAGGATGGCTCTGACCCGCGTATCTGCCCGAAATGCGGCACGGGTCAGCTGCACCTGAAGACATCCCGCACCGGCGGGTTCGTGGGCTGTGGTAACTATCCAGAATGCACCTATACCCGCCCCATCGCGGGCGAAGGGGCCGAAGGAGACGAACGCCTGCTGGGCGAGGATGCGGGTGATGAGATCTGGCTGAAATCCGGTCGGTTCGGGCCTTACGTTCAGCGCGGTGAACCCACGCCTGAGAACAAGAAGCCCCCACGCGCTTCGCTCCCTCGCGGTTGGAGCAAGGATGACATGGATCTGGACAAGGCGCTGACGCTTCTGTCCCTGCCCCGCCAGATCGGTGAGCATCCCGAAGGGGGCATGATCAGCTCGAATTTCGGGCGGTTCGGGCCTTACATCATGCATCAGTTACCGGAAGAGGCGAAACCCGTCTATGTCAACGTCAAGGACCCCAACGACGTGTTCGAGATCGGTATGAACCGTGCAGTCGAGATGCTGGCTGAGAAGCGTGCCAATCCGGGACGCGGTCGACAGGCAGCGGCCAAACCCCTGAAAGAGCTTGGCGAACACCCCGATGGCGGCGCGATGCAGGTTCTTGATGGGCGGTACGGGCCATATGTGAAATGGGAGAAGGTCAACGCCACCATCCCCAAGGACATCAAGCCTGAGGATGTAACCCAGGAAATGGCCGTTGAACTGGTTAATGAGCGGGCGGCCAAGAAGGGCACCAAAAAGAAGACCGCGCCGAAGAAAAAAACCGCTGCCAAGAAGACAACCAAAAAAGCGGTCAGCTAAGGGTGGTTAGGTAGAAATACCACCACCCCCTTGGATTCGTTGACTTCCCCGTGACGTGGCGGCACAACCTGCCCATCACCATGTCATTGGGGGAGTTTTCCATGAAGAAAATCTATGCCAATGCCACCGAAGCACTCGACGGGGTGTTGACGGATGGCATGATGATCGCAGCGGGCGGTTTCGGCCTGTGCGGCATCCCTGAACTGCTGCTGGAGGCAATCAAAAATTCCGGTACTCAGGACCTGACCTTTGCCTCGAACAATGCGGGTGTTGATGATTTCGGCATCGGCATCCTGTTGCAGACCAAGCAGGTCAAGAAAATGATCAGTTCGTATGTCGGAGAAAACGCAGAATTCATGCGTCAGTATCTGGCTGGAGAACTGGAGCTGGAATTCAACCCGCAAGGCACCCTGGCCGAGCGCATGCGCGCCGGTGGCGCCGGCATCCCCGGTTTCTACACCAAGACCGGTGTGGGCACCGTGATCGCCGAAGGCAAGGAGCACAAGGACTTCGACGGCGAAACCTACATCATGGAAGAAGGCATTTTTGCCGATCTGGCCATCGTCAAGGCGTGGAAAGCCGACGACACCGGCAACCTGATCTTCCGCAAGACCGCCCGCAACTTCAACGTACCGGCCGCGACCTGCGGTAAGATCTGCATCGCCGAAGTCGAGGAGATCGTGCCACGCGGCTCGCTGGACCCGGACAGCATCCACCTGCCCGGCATCTACGTGCATCGCATTATTCAGGGCGATCACGAAAAGCGCATCGAACAGCGCACCACCCGCAAGAAGGAGGACGCATAATGCCCTGGGACCGCAATCAGATGGCCGCCCGCGCGGCGCAAGAGCTGGAAGACGGCATGTATGTAAACCTCGGCATCGGCATCCCGACGCTGGTGGCGAATTATGTGGGTGACAAGGACATCACCCTGCAATCCGAGAATGGTATGCTTGGCATGGGCCCCTTCCCGTTCGAAGGCGAAGAAGACCCTGACCTGATCAACGCCGGCAAGCAGACGATCACCGAACTGTCGCGTACCTCGTATTTCGACAGCGCCACATCCTTTGCCATGATCCGGGGCGGAAAGATCGCTGCGGCCGTTCTGGGCGCAATGGAGGTCGACGAAGAAGGCGATCTGGCCAACTGGATGATCCCCGGCGTGCTGGTCAAAGGCATGGGCGGTGCAATGGACCTTGTGGCCGGTGTGGGCCGTGTGATCGTGGTGATGGATCACACCAACAAGCATGGCAAGTCCAAACTGCTGAAGAAATGCACCCTGCCACTGACCGGTAAAAAAGTGGTGGATCGCATCATCACCAATCTGGGCGTTCTGGATGTGGTCGAAGGTGGCCTGAAGATCGTCGAAATCGCCGAGGGCGTAACCGAGGACGAAATCCGCGCTGCCACTGAGGCCAAGATCGTCAACTGATCCTTTTCACCAAAATGGCCCGCCGTTACTGGCGGGTCTTTTTCAGTTTTGGGTCTGGAAGACGCACCCGTCCGATATAAGCTCAGGCGGAGTTGAACACAGGGCCTTGGCAATCTGAAAGGCCGCAAGCACCTTGGGCACATAGTCCCGCGTCTCGGCATAAGGTGGCACGCCGTCATGTTTGCGCACGGCCCCTTCACCCGCATTGTACCCGGCCAGCACCATGATCGGATCATTGCCAAATTCACCCATCAGCCAATTCAGATATTTCACTCCGCCTGAGATGTTCTGAGCGGGCTGAAAACTGTCCTGCACCCCAAATCGCTTGGCGGTGGCAGGCATCAATTGCATCAAACCTTGCGCTCCGGCCGAACTGACCGCATCCGCACGGCCTGCCGATTCAACCGAGATCACCGCCAGCACCAGAGCGGGCGAAACTTCCGTCCCAACTGTTGACCGCAGAATCTCGATCCCTTGCTGCTGAGCAATGCTCTGGAGGGTCTGCAGGCGTGGTGAGGCCACATTGGTTGCGGCCAACGCTTTAATCGCGTCGTTCAACCGCCCCGCACCCGAAGCAGAGAGTGCCGGAGATATTTTATCCCAAAAGGCTTTGTAAGACCCGACCGGCTTGTTCTTTGGTTCTGCACCCGGAACGCTTGGGGGGACAGCTGTTGTGCGCGTGGCAACCTCGGGCACGGAAATCTCAGCACCGGTGCTGGGTGCGTATGGGGTCGCCGCATGTTCCTCTGGCGATATTTGAACGGTCACCTTGGGCCGCGTGCCGGGCTTTGGCGCCTTCACTCTCTTATATACGCCCCTGGGTTCAATCTCGGTTGCGACGGCTAACACTGGTACTGACACTACCAGCGTCAAGATGCCGGCGCAGGTCACTGCGTCCCGGAGTTTCATTTGCCTGCCTCATGTTTTTTTCTTTTCGATAGTTTGAAGCGCGAATCCCTTTGAAAAGCCAGAAAAACACGTCGAATTGGGGCAATTTCGCCTCATTTGCCGCAATTTTGCATCGGCGGCAACAGGGGGCGTCCTCCCCCGCATATTTTAAAACCTTTGTTTTCAGCACGTTAGGAAAAAAACTACCAAAAAGTTAAGCCCGGAAGAAAAAAGACGGTGTTTGGCCCAATTCCTGCCATGCCTGACAGGCAAACATAATGCCATACCGAGACGGTCGGGAGCGGACTGAGAGAGAAAGCTCTGTTAGACGCCGAGGTTTAAATGACTTTTTTGATCCTTTAGGAGGGACGTAACATGATCAAGTTCATCAAGAACTTCCGCAAAGACGAAGACGGCGCCGTAACTGTTGACTGGGTTGTTCTGACCGCAGCTGTTGTTGGCCTGGCCGCCGTTGCCTACACCCAAGTTGGTGATGGCACCAAAGCAATCGCAGACGCCGTTGGCTCGACCCTGGATGTCGCAGCCTCCAACGTTGCAAGCGATATTCCGATCACCCCGAAGTAATCGGAACCACAGCTTAGTCTGAGAAATTCTTTTGTGGGGCCTTGCCTGTTTAGGCGTGGCCCCATTTGTTTTGCAACAACTCCGAGTCCGGCGCTTTCATGATGAACAGAATCCAAACTTTCATAAAGCACGAAGACGGGGCAGTCACTGTTGACTGGGTCGTGCTGACAGCTGCGATCGTGGGCATCGGCGCAGGTGTATACGCTTACTTTGGCGAGCCTGTTAAAGAACTGGATGCCAGAGCTGGTGCAGCCCTGAGCAATGTCGATGTCGCCGAAGAGATCAGCGTCAAATTCGACACACCTGATTAATGACAGGAACGACCACTGATTGTCCGGAAAGCCACGGAGGCAAAAAAAATCTAATATTGTCCCATTTTTCGACACAATCTACCTTTATTCAAAACCGATCCTTGCCGTAGATTCTGCGGCAGCGAAGACAGAAAAGAAAAGAAACGAGGGGACGCGAATGCGTTTGGTATTTGGACTTGTCCTGATTGCCGGGGTGGCTTTGGCCGGGGGCGCGGTCTATATGGCCCGCGACTACATCGCTCAGTACCAGGATCAGCTCGCCCGTGAACGCCAAGCCACAAAGGATGCGCTGGCAAATGTCAAAACGGTGCCAACCGTAGGTGTCATCGTTTCCAACCGGGCCATGAAATACGGCGAGCCGCTGGTCGAGGATGATGTTCGAATCGTGAACTGGCCCGAGGATGCCATTCCAGAGGGCAGCTTTATGGACATGGCAGTATTGTTCCCCGAAGACGCCAAAGGTGATCGATTCGTGCTAAGAGCGTTGGAAAAAGACGAAGCGCTGATGGAGGTCAAGGTCACCAAGCCTGGTCAGGCAGCAGGCCTTGTTTCCCAAATTGAAAAAGGTATGCGCGCGTTTGCTATCAGCGTCGATGTTTCGTCTGGCGTTTCCGGCTTTCTGCGTCCAGGCGACAGCGTGGATGTGTATTGGACCGGTTCTGTCAGCCGGGAATTCGAAGGCGGCGGTGACCAAATTACCCGCCTGATTCAGACCAACATCGAATTGATCGCAGTGGACCAGACCGCCGGATCTGACCTGACGGGCACGACGATCGCGCGCACCGTGACCGTTGCTGCAACACCGGAACAGATCGCGGCTTTGGCGCAGGCGCAAAACACTGGCCAGTTGTCACTGGCCCTGGTTGGCGTGCAGGACGATACGGTCGCAACCGCAGTTGAAGTGGACCAGCGCAAATTGCTGAACCTTAAGGAATCGGCTCCTGCTCCGGCCCCGGTCTCCGAAAAGGTCTGCACCGTGAACACGCGGCGCGGCGGTGAGATCGTCAAAACCCAAATCCCCTGCACAAACTAACGTTAAATCAGAGATTTACGACCGCAAGCCGCGCCACGTGCGCGGCTTGTTTCGTTCTGGATGTTGCGCATTGTCCACATAAGGAAAATTCCGGAAACCATTGATTATTGCAATAAATTCGTAATTCGCGCAGTGTTACCGAGCATAGGGCATTAGACCCAAAAAATGAGGCGTGATCGGAGAGGCAGGTCACATGAAAATACGTTCTTGGATCAGCGCAACCCTGCTTGGGTTGGCGCTTATAGTTGGTCCGGCCGGCCAAACGGCCTGGGCTGAAACTTTGCGCGTGGTGAAGAATGGTACAGCGGAAACGCTGGACGTTCCGATGAACCGCGCAATTGTCGTGGAAAGCGAAGAACCGTTCGCCGAGCTCAGCATCGCCAATGCCGGCATCGCTGATATCTCGTCGCTTTCGGATCGCACGATTTATGTGTTGGGCAAAACACCTGGTCTGACCACGCTGACCCTGTTTGACGGCGCGGGCAACCTGCTGGCGAACGTTCGGGTGCGTGTGTCTCCGGATGTGTCCGAGTTTAAGGAGCGGCTGCGGCAGATTCTTCCGGCTGAGCCGATTGAAGTCCGGACTGCCAATGACGGCATCGTGCTTTCAGGCGTGGTTTCAAGCAGCGCGAAACTTAGCCGTGCACTGGAACTGGCCGAACGATACGCACCCGACCGCGTTTCGAACTTGATGTCCGTCGGCGACGTGCAACAAGTAATGTTGAAGGTACGTTTTGCCGAGATGAGCCGTAGTGTGGCCAAAAGTCTGACCGCATCGTTAGGTTTCGGCGGCGGTGACGTAACCGGAGGTATCAACACACTGAACACTGCAGGTGCGTTGGCCAACGCCTTGAACAACAACATTCCGATTCAGCAAACTAATACCGGCGCGATCTTGTTTGGTTTTGGCGCAGGCTCTACTCAGGTCCGCCTGCTGCTGGAGGCCCTTGAAGCCAAAGGACTTGCACGCAGCCTTGCAGAACCGAATCTTTCCGCCCTTTCGGGTCAAGAAGCGGAATTTCTGGCTGGTGGCCAAGTTCCGATCCCGGTTCCCGGGGATGACGGCCAAATCGCCATCGAATACCGGAACTTCGGTGTTCAGGTTCTCTTTACACCGCGCGTAGTGGACAGTGATCTGATCAATCTCGAGATGGGGGCTTCAGTTTCAAGCATTGATTCTAACTCGACCTTCACAATTGCAGGTAACAACGTCCCAACCTTTATCGTTCGGCAGACAAAGACGACGGTTGAACTACGAGACGGTGAAAGCTTTGCCATTGCCGGCCTGATCCAAGATGATTTCTTGGACGCAGCCAGTCAACTTCCATGGATCGGTGATGTTCCGGTGTTGGGTGCTCTGTTCCGTAGCTCGAATTTCCAGCGCCAACAAACCGAACTGGTCATCATCGTCACAGCTCATCTTGTGTCCCCGACACGTGGCGAAGCACTGGCATTGCCGACGGACCGGGTCAAACCGCCCAGCGAATTTGATCTGTTCGTAAACGGCAAAGTCGGTCGTACAACGCGTCCGGGTTCTGGTGCGGCTTCGGAAGTGGCCAAACAGGACTTTGGCAGCTCCTACGGCTACATTCTGGATTGATAGGAGGATAGGACCAATGCAGAAGTGGATTATCGCACTGGGTCTTTCGGTCTCTGTCTCCGCATGTACGCGTGAGGCGGGGTACGAAGTGGACCAAGGAGCTTTCGGAAATGCGTCCCTGAACAACATCAAGGTCATGAATGGTGAACTGACCTACGCTCAGATCCTGGGCCAGCGGTTCGCGGCCGAGGTTCCGACGCAGATCAACTTTGCCTTCGACAGTGCACAGCTGGATGAAACGGCTCAACGTGTTCTGTTGCGGCAGGCCTCGTGGATCAAACAATTCCCCGAAGCACGATTCCGCGTGTATGGCCATACCGATGCGGTTGGTTCGACGTCATATAACAAAGCACTGGGTCAGCGGCGCGCCAATGCTGCCGTTGCGTTCCTGACGCGACAGGGCATCTCGCGCTCGCGTCTCGAGGCTGTCGTGTCCTTTGGGAAAACGCGGCCTCTTATCGACACGCCGGACAGGGATCGCCGCAACCGCCGCACGGTGACAGAAGTTTCGGGCTTTGTGGATCGTGCACCGCAGCTGCTGGATGGCAAGTACGCAGAAATCATCTATCGCGAATATGTCGAGAGCGCGACAAGAGAAAGCTACATCCAAAGCGAAGAAGGCTCTGGTGGTGAATAATCCCTAGGAAATGGGCGGCATCGTCGCCCATTTCCCTACAATTGGTTCTTTTGCGCCCAAATCTTGCCTAAGTTCCAAGCCAAATTTTCAACAATTAGGTGACTCGCGGCCAATCCTGGCCGCACTGGGGCAAGAGCGAACCAGACAGGCATTCAAGCCCACTGTGTTCGCCTGCTCCCGCGACGAGGATTGTGTAAATGACGAGCGCTTCGCCACAAGACGACAAGAATGCCATTCAGGCTTGCACTATCAGCCGTGATGTCCAGAACTTCGATCTTTTGATCGAGGACATGGAGGCCGCACTGGGGGAACGCTGGGGTGACCTGGGTTTCGCTGAAGCTCTGGCCTTTTTCAGCCAACCCGATGCCGATTCTCTGGAATTTGTGGCACTTGCAATCGATGGCGAGGATGAAGACAACCTATCATTGATGGGCGAAATCATCACCCGCGCCAAAGAAAAGAAAATCAAGATTGTTCTGATCGCCGAAGATGTCACGCCGGCATCTCTGCACCAGCTGCTGCGCAAGGGTGCGGATGAATTCGTCCCCTACCCCCTTCCCGAAGGCGAGCTGCAGGAAGCGATCACCCGGATGAACCAGCCGGATCCGGTCGCAGTTCACGAGACATCTTCGCCGCTGACGCAAGGCGAATCAAAGGAGGGTGCCCTGTTCGTCGTGCACGGTCTGGCCGGAGGCGTTGGATCCACCACGATGGCGGTCAACTTGGCCTGGGAACTGGCCACTGTTTCCGAAAAAGAAGAACCGTCGGTTTGCCTGCTCGATTTGGACCTACAGTTTGGCACGGTATCGACCTATCTGGACCTGCCCCGCCGCGAAACCGTCTTTGAAATGCTGTCCGACACAGCCTCGATGGATGAGGAAGTGTTTGCGCAGGCGCTGCAAACCTACGAGGAAAAGCTGCAGGTTCTGACCGCGCCGTCAGATATGGTACCACTGGACCTGATCACGCCGGAAGATATCCAACGGGTTATCGACACGGCCCGCCGCCACTTTGACTACGTCGTCGTGGACATGCCATCGACGCTTGTTCACTGGTCGGAGACAGTTCTTCAGGCTTCGCACGTGTACTTCGCGTTGATCGAACTGGACATGCGCTCGGCCCAGAACGCGCTGCGGCTTAAACGTGCCCTGCAGGCCGAAGAACTGCCGTTCGAAAAATTGCGTTTCGCCCTAAATCGGGCTCCGAAATTCACCGATCTGAACGGCAAAGGCCGGGTAAAGCGGATGGGGGAAAGCTTGGGTATCTCTATCGATCTGCAACTGCCTGATGGTGGCAAACCAGTCATGCAAAGCGGTGACCACGGACAACCGCTGGCAAATGCAGCCGCCAAGAACCCGCTGCGTCGCGAAATCGCAAAACTTGCAAAATCGCTTCACAGCTTGGGCAGCAACAACGCTGAAGCTGCATAATTCAGTCTGAAAGGGAACGAGCCGCCGTGTTTTCAAGATACAAGAAACAGCCCGAAGCGCAGCCGGTTCAAACCCCGGCCGCAACGCCGAAGCCTACGGTTGAAAAAGCACCGTCGGCCAATGCGGTCGCCCGACGCCCCCAGCAAAAGAAAACCGCCGAGCCTGTGGTGGCCGATCGCGATCGCAAACGCAAAGAGCGTCTTGGTGAAATCAAGATCGAACTGCACCGCGAGTTGCTGGAAAACCTAAACCTCGCCGCGCTTGAGAACGCGGGCGAATCGGAGTTGCGCGCTGAAATCAGCGCGATTGCCAGCGAAGTTCTGGAATCGCGAAACATCGTCCTGAATCGCGAGGATCGCACACAGCTCAACAAGGAGCTGTATGACGAGGTAACGGGCCTGGGTCCGCTTGAGACCTTGCTGCAGGACGACACGGTCAACGATATTCTGGTCAACGGTCCGCAGCAGATTTTCGTGGAACGGGAAGGTAAACTGGAAATCAGTGAAATCACCTTCAAGGACGAAAAGCACCTGATGCGGATCATCGACAAGATCGTGTCCGCTGTAGGTCGTCGTGTTGATGAGTCCAACCCCTATGTTGACGCCCGTCTGGCAGATGGTTCGCGTTTCAACGCGATGGTTCCGCCGATTGCGGTGGATGGCTCGCTGGTGTCGATTCGTAAGTTCAAGAAAGACAAGCTGGGCATCGACGACCTGGTCAATTTCGGCGCGTTTACCGAAGAGATGGCCGCCTATCTTCAGGCGGCTGTATCGACCCGGCTGAACATCATTGTTTCGGGTGGTACGGGTTCTGGTAAGACGACAACTCTGAACGCCTTGTCCAGCTTTATCGACGACGCCGAGCGCATCCTGACCATCGAGGACACAGCGGAACTTCAGCTGCAACAGACCCATGTGGGTCGGATGGAAAGCCGCCCGCCCAACGTTGAAGGTAAGGGTGAGGTCAGCCCGCGCGACTGTCTGAAAAACGCACTGCGGATGCGTCCTGACCGCATCATCGTGGGTGAGACGCGGGGCGCCGAGGTGATCGACATGCTGCAGGCCATGAACACAGGCCACGACGGCTCGATGACCACGATCCACGCCAACTCAGCGCGTGATGGTATCTCGCGCTTGGAAAACATGATCGCTATGGCCGGTATCGAGATGCCTATCAAGGCGGTCCGCAGCCAGATCTCAAGCGCTGTGAACCTGATCGTGCAAGCCAGCCGTCTGCAGGATGGTTCGCGCCGTATGACCTCGATCACCGAAATTACCGGCATGGAAGGTGATGTGATTTCAATGCAGGAAATCTTTAAATTCCAGCGGGTTGGCCTGACACCGGACAACAAGATCATCGGCCACTTCACGGCAACAGGCGTGCGCAGCCACTATTCCGAGCGCTTCCGCCTGTGGGGTTTTGATCTGCCCACTTCGATCTATGAACCGACGACTATGTAGGAGATCTGGATATGCAACTGCCTCTTGAGGCGCTCATATATGTCGTGATCTTCATCGCGGTGTTCTTTCTGGTCGAAGGCATCTATCTGGTGGCTTTCGGGAAATCCATTAGCCTGAACAGCAAAGTCAACCGCCGTCTCGACATGCTCGACAAAGGGGTCGGTCGGGAACAGGTTCTGGAACAGCTGCGCAAGGAAATGCAGCAGCATATGAAGACGCAGAGCATCCCGCTCTATTCGCTGCTGGCAGACAAGGCGCAAAAGGCGGCGATTGCCTTTACTCCGCGACAGCTGATCATGGTCATGATCCTCTTGTCCGGCTTTGCCTTTGTAGGCCTGAGCATCGGCACCGCGACGGATATGGTCCTTCGGGTCGCTCTGTCAGTCTTTATCGGAGTTGGCGGCGTTTACACCTGGGTAAACCGCAAGGCAAAAACACGCATGGCCCTGATGGAAGAGCAACTGCCTGATGCGGTTGAGCTGATGGTCCGTTCACTGCGTGTCGGTAACCCGTTCGTCTCATCCGTCCAGATCGTTGCAAGCGAGGTGCAGGACCCGTTGGGCACAGAGTTTGGTATCATCGCCGATGAATGCGCCTATGGCCGTGACGTGGGTGAAGCCCTGAAAGACATGGCCGAGCGTCTGGGTATGCAGGACCTTCGCTTTTTGTCGGTGGCCGTCGGGATTCAGCAACAGTCGGGTGGTAACCTTGCCGAAATCCTGGCCGGTCTGGCCAAGGTGATCCGCGCCCGTTTCCGCCTATTCCGGCGCGTCAAGGCGATCACCGCCGAGGCGCAATGGTCCGGCAAATTCCTGTCCGGTTTCCCGGTCTTCTGCCTGCTGTTCATTCTTGTGAGCGATCCCGGGTACTATGACGACGTGATCGATCACCCTCTGTTCATCCCGCTCTGTTTCTTTGTCGGCATCATGCTGACGCTGAACCTGATTGTGATGCGCGTTCTTACCAACATTAAGGTCTGAGGGCATAGCAATGGAATTCCTGACCCAAATCAACGACCTGATCAAAGAACACCTGGGTGAGTTCGGACCGCTGATTGTTATCGGCGTTCTTGGGCTCTTCATGATCCTTATCGCCGTTTCTCTGATGCTGAACCAGCCAGAGGATCCGCTGAAAAAGCTGCAGAAATCAACTGCGGCACCCAAGTCGGATAAAAAGTCCAAAAAGGACAAGCTCCGCAACACCAGCCGCAACGAACAGCTTCAGAAATTCGCCACCTTCCTTGAACCCCAGAATGAGGAAGAACTTTCGGCGATGCAGCTCAAGTTGCGTCAGGCCGGGTATCACTCGAAGGATGCGGTGCGTTTCTTCCATTTTGCGCAGTTTGCACTGGGTATTGTCGGAATTCTGATCGGTGTGTTGTTGGTAACGGTGCTGTCAGGCGGAGAGGAATTCACCGGAAGCCAAATGACAATTCGCGTTCTGATTCCGTCAGCCGCAGGGTATTTCCTGCCGCGTTATTGGATCACTCGGCGCGTCGAGGAACGGAAAGAGGCGATCACCGCCGGGTTTCCCGATACGCTGGACCTTATGCTGGTTTGCGTCGAGGCCGGTCAGTCACTGGATCAGGCCATTGTGCGCGTGGCCCGCGAGATGAGCGCCTCCTACCCGGATATTGCGCAGGAATTCGAAGTTGTCGCCCATGAAATGAAGGCCGGTAAGGACAAGGATACAGTGTTGCGCGATTTCGGATCCCGTTGCGGCGTTCAGGATGTCAGCTCATTCGTGACCGTGATGATCCAATCGGCAACATTCGGTACATCCATCGCCGAAGCTCTGCGGGTTTATGCCAGCGAGATGCGTGACAAACGCGTGATGCGGGCCGAAGAGGCCGCGAACAAGTTGCCAACCAAGATGACGCTTGCCACAATGATGCTGACGGTGCCGCCTTTGCTGGTCATTCTGGTCGGACCTTCGGCAAAAGGGATCGCAGACTTTGGAAAAAGTGCCGGCGGATAAGCCCGCGAAATTCAGCTTCAGGCGTATCCGCTCTGGGATATGCCACACGTTAAGGGCCGCCATGGTGATCGCCATGGTGGCCTCTTGTACTGATACGGGTACAGCGGATGATTTGGATGCCCCCGGGATTGACCCGAAAGGCGAAGGCGCAGACGAAATCATGGTTGGAAATCGGTTGATGGCCGCTGGAGAATACGAGTTGGCGTTGGATTCTTTCACCCGCGCCGCGCTGGATCAGGGGATGACGGCGCAGATATTGACCTCAATGGGCACGGCCAACCTAGGGCTAAAGCGCCTGGGACAGGCCGAAACTCTGTTGCGTCGTGCCGTAAAAACTGACCCCGACTGGTCCGTTGCGTGGAACAATCTTGGCGTTTTGCTGGTCGAGGCGGGCGAATACCCCGAGGCTGCGCAGGTCTTCAAACGGGCCTATGCGCTGAACAATGGCGAAAGTGACGCAATCCGAGACAATCTGCGCTTAGCACTCGCAAAAATGGAAAATCCTGTTAATAATAAGGCGGAAGAACAAGAATATACGCTGGAGCGGCAAGGCGACGGGCAATACAAGCTGCGCAAGCTCCCATAACACAGGCAAGAGCAGTAAGGGACGCAAAAATGCGCCAACAATTCTTGATTGCGCCAATGGTCGTGTGCGGGCTGATCGTGTCCGGCTGCGAAAAGGAAACCGAGGAAGAGAAAGTCGAGCGCACTTATCAGGAGGTCAACGTCATTGACGAGACCAACCTGAACGAGGTGCTTCTGACCGCCGCGGATCCGAATGAAGCGGTCACCTACTTCCAGGGCGCCGCAGCCAAAAACCCCGGCAGGATCGACCTGCAGCGCGGATTGGCGATCTCTCTTTCCCGGGCAAAACGTTCGACCGAGGCCGTCGCCGCCTGGAAGAAAGTGACTACCATGAAGGGCGCCGCAAGTGTCGACAAGGTTGAATATGCCGACGCCCTTGTGCGTGCCGGCAACTGGAGTGAGGCCAAATCCGTACTGGATTCCGTGCCGCCCACATATGAAACCTTCAATCGCTATCGCCTTGAAGCGGTGGTGGCTGACTCCAAAAAGGATTGGAAACGCGCGGATCACTTCTACGAAACCGCGGTTGGCCTGACAACACGCCCCGGCGGGGTAATGAACAACTGGGGCTATTCCAAGTTGACACGCGGTCAGTATGCCGAAGCCGAACGCTTGTTCAACGAGGCGATCCAGCAGGACAAGAACCTGTTTACCGCCAAGAACAATCTGGTTCTGGCCCGAGCTGCGCAGGGCAATTACAGTTTGCCGGTTGTTCCAATGTCTCAGATCGAGCGTGCCATGTTGCTGAACACGATGGGTATTTCTGCTGTCAAACAAGGGGATGTGGCCACGGCCAAGAACCTGTTCCGCGAAGCCATCGCCACGCACCCTCAGCATTTTGACGAGGCCGTCCGCTCGCTCCGCGCGCTCGAGGAAGCCTAATAGATGAACATTCCCGCGAATGCGGCGCTGATATTTCTGCCCTTCGTTCTACCGATCTGCCTGTACGTGACCTTCACGGACTTGCGCGCCATGCGGATCAGGAATCAGGCGGTATACGCGCTGTTGACGGTGTTTGTTGTCGTTGGTCTTTTCGTTCTCCCACCATGGTCAACCACGTGGTCAACCACCTCCGTAGGCCCATGGTCGATATCGCTCCCACCCTACGTCTGGCATTTACTGCATGTCGTACCGGCTCTGGCCATTGGCATCCTGTTCTACGTAATGCGTCAAATGGGGGCAGGAGACGCCAAGTTTCTGGCCGCTGCCTCGCCATTTATCTGGCCCGGCGACTATTTCCTGGTTGTGTTCATTCTGGCCACGATGAATGTGGCGGCTTTGGCCACCCACCGGCTGGCGCGCAGTACGGGGCTGCGGAGTTTCGCACCCGACTGGAAAAGCTGGAGCAGGGCCAAACACATACCGATGGGCCTTTCTCTCGGCGGCAGCCTCGCCCTCTATCTAATTCTCGGCACTGTTTACGGCTCGTAAACTATCATTAAGCCGCCTTGTCCGTGCCTTGGTGCTGACACAAAGCCGGGCCAGATTTTCCACTAACGGCCCTTTTCGGGGCTTTTTGCGCGAAAACTGGATAGACGGGCAACGCTCATGAATATGCAGACAACCTCGGTAATGGCCCCCCCTGCCCCAAAGGGTTTGGGTGAAATGAGACTGCCCATCGTCATGATGCGCGACATCTTGTTGAAAACGATCTTCCGCAAGAATGTGGACACCGTTTCCGAGATCGCCGGTGCGATCTGTCTGCCGGGTTCCGTCACACAGGAACTTATCGACATGGCCCGCGAGCAAAAGTTGATCGAGGCCACCGGGACGCTGAACGCCAACAGCGGGAACGAAATGGGTTACCAGTTGACCGACGCCGGCAAGGCCCGTGCACTGGACGCGCTAAGCCAGTCTGAATATTTCGGCGCCATGCCCGTGCCGCTGGATGTCTACCGCGAACAGGTCAAACGTCAGTCGATCCGCAACATTCAAGTTACCCGCGACCAGTTGGTTGGTGCGATGGGGCATCTGGTTCTGCCAGACAGCCTGCTGGACCAGCTTGGCCCAGCGGTCAGTGCCGGCCGCTCGGTTCTGATGTATGGCCCACCGGGCAACGGTAAATCTTCGATCTCGAACGGGATCAGGGATGCTTTGGGCGACAACGTGTATGTGCCCTATGCCATCGAATATGCCGGTCAGGTGATCACGGTCTATGATCCGATCGTGCACACTGCGATCGAACAGGAACCTGATGACCCGAACAGCCTGCGTCGCCGTAAACGGTTCGACACGCGCTATGTCCAATGCGAACGCCCAACCGTTGTGACGGGTGGTGAATTGACGCTTAGCATGTTGGATCTGGTCTACAACCCAACGGCGCGGACCTATCAGGCACCTTTGCAGCTGAAGTCCACCGGCGGCATTTTCATCGTGGACGACCTTGGCCGTCAGCAGGAACCGCCGCAGGCCCTGATCAACCGTTGGATTGTTCCACTGGAAGAGAACAAGGATATCCTCGGCCTGCAATCGGGCGAAAAGTTCGAGGTGCCCTTCGACACGCTGGTTATCTTCTCGACCAACTTCCACCCGAACGAGATTTTCGACCAAGCGGCCCTGCGCCGGATTTTCTTCAAGATCAAGATCGACGGTCCGAATCAAGAGAACTTCCTGAAAATCTTCGCCATGGTGGCCCGTAAACGCGGTATGCCGCTGGACGAAGCTGCACTGGTGCATCTGCTGAAGGTCAAATACCCGACCATCAACAATATCTACGCGAACTATCAGCCGATCTTCCTGATCGATCAGATGATCTCGATCTGCGAATTCGAGGGCATTCCCTACCAGATGAGCCCCGACCTGATCGACCGCGCGTGGTCCAACATGTTCGTCAAAGACGAGACAATCGTAAAATAACGCCGTGCCATTTCAGCAATGGGCCGGGTAGTCTGCGCGCATGACGCAGATTCCCGCCCGGATCATCGATTGGTTTGCCACCAAAGGCTGGTCGGTCCACCCACATCAGCAGGACATGTTCAATCGGGCCTCGGACCCGGCCACTTTGCTGATCGCGCCCACCGGGGGCGGTAAAACCATGGCGGGTTTCCTGCCCACACTTGCCGAGTTGGCGAAAGGGGACCACGACGGTCTGCACACGATTTATATTTCTCCCTTAAAGGCGCTGGCTGCCGATATCCGACGTAACCTGCGTATCCCGGCAGACGAGATCGGCCTGCCCATTCGGATCGAAGACCGTACCGGAGACACTTCGGCGACGAGGAAGAAACGCCAGCGGGCAGACCCGCCGCATATCCTGCTGACCACACCGGAAAGCCTGGCCCTGCTGACTTCATATGAGGACGCGCCCCGGATGTTTGCTGGCGTGCAAAGGGTGATCATTGATGAAATCCACGCCTTGGCCGAAAGCAAACGCGGCGATCAGCTGATGCTGGCCTTGGCCCGGTTGCAAACCTTGTGCCCCGACCTGCGCCGGGTCGGGTTGTCAGCCACGGTCGAGGACCCCGATGCCATCGCGCGCTTTCTGGCCCGGCACCCCGACTCGAGTCAGATTGTGCAGGCCGACCCTGGCCCCGACCCCGACATCCGGATGCTGGAAACGCAGGAAATGCCGCCTTGGTCCGGCGGTGGCGCAGCTTACGCGATCCCGGCCGTTCTGGACCAGATCAAGCAACACAAGACCACGCTGATCTTTCACAACACCCGCGCGCAGGCCGAGATTTTCTTTCACAACCTTTGGCTTGCCAACGAAGACGGCCTGCCCATTGGCATCCATCACGGCAGTCTGGACCGGCAGCAACGCGAGCGGGTTGAGGCCGCCATGGTCCGCGGAGACCTGCGTGCCATCGTTTGCACCGGCTCTCTGGATCTGGGCATCGACTGGGGTGATGTGGATTTGGTAATCCAGATCGGTGCCCCCAAGAACGTCAAGCGTCTGGTGCAGCGGATCGGGCGCGCGAACCACCACTACAACGCGCCCTCAAAGGCTCTGCTGGTGCCTGCAAACCGATTCGAGGTTGTGGAATGCGTCGCCGCTCTCGAAGCCGCCAAGGCGCACGACCTGGACGGTGAACCACGCGGCCCGGGGCCCCGCGACGTGTTGTGTCAGCATATCCTGATCGCAGCGGCGGCCGGGCCGTTCGATGCGGATACACTATTCACAGAAATGACCGCCGCCGGCCCCTATGCTCAGCTAAGCCGTTCGGAGTTCGATGCCTGTCTGGAGTTCTGCGCCACCGGAGGCTACGCCCTGCGTGCCTATGATCGCTGGCAACGGCTGCAACAGCGCGCCGATGGTCGCTGGCAGTTGCGCGACCCCCGCGCGGCGCAGCGTATCCGCATGAACCTTGGCACCATTCAGGACACCGACACACTTAAGGTGCGCCTGAAACGCAATCGTGGTGGCAAACCCTTGGGCGAGGTGGAAGAAGCCTTCGCTGCCTCTCTGACCCCCGGAGACACGTTTCTGATAGGCGGACAAATCGTCCGCTATGAAGGGCTGCGCGAAATGGTGGTCGAGGTCAGCCGCCGCGCGGACCGTAAGCCGAAGGTGGCTGTTTTTTCAGGCACGAAATTCGCCACCTCAACGCAGCTGAGCGACCGTATCCTGCGGATGTTCGCGCAACCCAACTGGCCGCAACTGCCCGCGCACACGGCGGACTGGCTGGACCTGCAACGGAACATGTCCCGCCTGCCCCAACGCGACCGTCTGCTGATCGAAAGCTTTCCTAATGACGGGCGCGAGCATCTGTGTGTCTACGGTTTCGCGGGCCGCAATGCGCAGCAAACGCTGGGTCTGTTGCTGACCAAACGCATGGAGGAGACCGGACTGGCGCCGTTGGGTTTCGTGGCCACCGACTATGCAACTCTGATCTGGGGGTTGGACGCGGTGACTGATCCGCGCCCTCTGTTTCAACTAGATACCCTGCGCGATGGGCTGGAAACCTGGCTGGCCGGGAACGCGGTGATGAAACGGACCTTTCGCGCCTCGGCCACCATCGCCTGTCTGATCGAGCGCAACACTGATGGGCAACGAAAAAGCGGACGTCAGGCGACATTTTCCTCGGATATTCTTTATGACACGTTGCTGAAATACGATCCCGATCACCTGCTTATGCAGATCACCCGAGAAGAAGCCATGCGCGGGCTGGTGGATTTCGGACGAATCGAGGCGATGGTTGCACGCATTGGAGGCAGGCTTGACCTGCTGCGCCTGAATCGCGTCTCACCCCTTGCGGCGCCGCTGTTTCTTGAGGCCGGTAAGGTTCCGGTCAAAGGCGCAGCCGAGGAACGCCTGCTGGCCGAGGAAAGTGCCCGCCTATTGCGGGCCGCGGGGCTGGAACCCGGCTGATACCGCTTGCGCCCCGGTTCGAAACGCGCAAAGAACGGATCATGAACAGCATCGCGTTTTCTTTTGCCGGGCAAAGCCTCAGCGCGCTGGGGTCCGGGGCGCTCTGGTGGCCCGAGCAAAAGCTGCTCTGTGTTTCTGACCTGCATCTTGGCAAGTCCGAGCGCATCGCCCGGCGCGGAGGCCCGACCCTGCCGCCCTATGACAGCCAGGAGACGCTGATCCGTCTGGCCGCCGACGTCACGCACACCAATCCGGGCACGGTGGTCTGTCTGGGCGACAGCTTTGACGATCTGGATGCCTCGATGGCATTGGGTGCGGCCGAGAAACGGGACGTCACCGCCCTGCAGGCTGGCCGCCGCTGGATATGGATAGAAGGCAACCACGATCCCGGTCCGATTGATCTGGGCGGGACACACCTGTCTGAATGCAATATCGGTTCGCTGACATTCCGGCACATCGCACAGACAGAGGCCCAAGCGGAGGTGTCCGGCCATTTCCACCCCAAAGCCCGTCTGACGGCGCGCGGACGCGTGATCAATCGCCCGGCTTTTCTGGTTGATCAGACACGGCTGATCCTGCCCGCCTACGGCACTTACACCGGCGGATTGCGCAGTTCAGACCACGTATTGAACGCATTGATGGACGACAAGGCCCTGGCCATCCTGACCGGTCCTCATCCGCAGATCATTCCCATGCCCAGGAAAGACGGCTCAGACTAAGCCATCCTGTTCCAACGTCGGTCTGTACTTTCGGCTGACTGGAACAAGATCGTTATTCTTCAGCCGCACAAAGGTCTTGCCGCCCAGCCGTTCAACCCCGGCGATGGCTTCATCCACCACCCAGTGCGAACGGTGCGTACAATGGCCCGGCACCGGCTCCATCTCGGTGATCGCATCGGTAAAGCGCGACCGGATGGTGAATGTCCCCTCGGACGTCACGACATCAACGGCGTGATCCCGGACAGTCAGGCGATAAATCTGACCTTGAAACGTTTCCGGCAGACGCTTTGACAGCCGCGGCAGCACGGGTTCAGTCTCTTCCGGCGGCAACTCTTTTTGTCTGTGTCCCGGTATCAGTACTAACCCGGTGACAAACAGCGCCCCATACGGAGCCACTGACAGGAAACCGGGGGCTTGTTGGCCGTTGAAAGTGATCAACAGGTAGGACAGCACCCACAGGGCCGGAACGAAAAGCGCCAAGTTGACCAGAATCAGCGCGGTATCGCGCCAGGAAATATGAACACCCCCAAAACAGGTCCGCGTCACGTGTCTTGCGACCCCTGTCACAAGCAGAGCCAACCCCATGACCCCGACCCAAAACACCAGGCGTTGAAAAAAGGTCAGGTCAATGGCTGAGAAAGGTTGGAAAGCAGAGGCCAGCAAAGGTGGAAAGGCAACTGCGGCGATCACTTTGCGCAACGAGACCTCGGCCAGAATTGGGCTCAGGAATATGTTCATACCTACTCAACAATAAGCCTGCGGGTCCAGCGCAACCCCGAAGACTTGCAATATCACAACGTAACTGGCTGGATTCACTTGTTTATCATTGATACCCGTTACATTCAAACCCCGAGATTTAAAACTTAACGCGAGTATGTTGAAACAATTGGGCCGAGGGGTGTTTCCACCCCTCGGCCCCGAATCGATTGCAGTGCGCTGAGGATCAGGCGGTCAGGCCTTCGGGTTCCGGGAGTTTGTTTGCGCGGCATGCGGCTGTGAGGGTATTTGCAAGCAGGCAGGCAATGGT